>CAJPRR010000242.1 GCA_905373085.1 uncultured Selenomonas sp. | reverse complement strand
ACGGGTCGCGCAGCTGCACATAGGAAAGGTTGATGCTCATGCAGAAATCGGGAACGATCTTCTGCCACTCGCGGCAGATGCGCACCGCCGTGTCAGCGATCCACTTGCCGACAGGTATCATCAGCTGCGACTTTTCCAGAAGAGGGATGAACTCCATCGGCGCGACCATGCGACCCTTGGAATTCTGCCAGCGCAAGAGGGCTTCCGCGCCGATGATGCGCCGGCTGTCCGCACCCACCTGCGGCTGAAAGCACAGGCTGAAGCCGCGGCAGCCGTCCTCCACCGAGCAGCGTATGTCCTCGCGCGCCGTCAAGGAGCGCAGCCAGCGGTTGTAAAGCTCCTTCGAGAAGATGCAGTTCTTGTTCTTGCCGCCTCGCTTCGCCAAGGTCAGCGCCGCTTCCGCATACTTGTGCAGCACGAGGTAATCCTTGCCGAACTGCGGGAAGAACACCGTGCCGCCCGACACCGTACAGAAATATTTGCGTTCGTTGATCTCCTGCGGCTCCAAGAGAGCCGTCTGAATGCTTCTGTACAAGGTTTCGACATCCGCCTCAGCCGCTTCTGGATAGATGATGCCGAACTCGTCGCCGTCGAGCTTGTAGAGATGAAGATCCGTCGAGAGGATCTTCTCGATGCGCTTTGCGACCTCGCGCAGAACCTGATCGCCAAAAGCACGGTTGTAGGCCTCGTTGACAATCTTGAAATTGTCGATGCCAAGAATCATCAGCGCACCGCCCCTGCCCGTCTCGCGCGCCTCGTCAAGCGCCGCCTTCATGCGCTGCTCCAAGCGATACTTGTTCAAAAGTCCCGTGACGGCGTCCGCACGGCTGCGCTGCCCCATGAGTCGAAAGATTCCCGCATAGAGCGTCCTCTTTCCCTCATGGTCGAGCGCAGCGGCGCAGCGGCACTCGACCCACTCGCAGTCGCCCTTGCGCGTCCTCGCGCGAAACTCGACGCAGCCTTCTCTCATGCGCCCCTGCAGCACATCGTCGAAGACCCTCGTGACGCTTTCGCGCTCCGTCGGATGCATGATTTCCTGCCACGCCCGGCGAAAGGCAGGAAATCCCATCGTTTCCGCAGGTATGCCGAAATCCCGCACGATGTTCGGCGACGTCATAGCCACCTTGCTTTGCAGATCCACCACGTAAAGATAGCCGGACGTCGTCCTCTTCAGCACATCAAAATAGATCTTCAGCCGCTTCAAAAGCGGACTCAATGCAGTTCTAGGCGCTCGGCGCATGGCGACCTCCTGTTGTCGGGCTTGCCCGATAATCCTGATATATATATCATAGCCGACGAAGTTCCTAAATGCAAGACTTAAGAAAAGTTTTCTCTGTAAAACAATTATTTCCTATGGGTTTTTCATCCCAAAAAGCGAAGCCTTCAATGCCGCAATGACATCGAAGGCTTCGCTCTGTTCCCTACCCGAGGCTGCTCGCTTCCGCTTTGCCGCGCCTCTGCTGCCAGAAGAGCACAGAGGCCAAGAGCAAGAAACCCACGAGGTCGGTCACGAGTCCCGGCTGGATCATCAAAAGACCGCCGACGAACAACACGACTCGTTCCGCGGCGTTCAATGGCCTTACAAGGCAGCCGATCATCGAGGCGCTCAGGCCGACCATGCCGATGACCGAGGTCACAAGCACGGTGATGAGCGATATGGGCGTCGCATCGATCATGAGGACGACGGGCGAAAGAACGAAGATGTACGGAATGATGAAGGCGGCAATCGCGAGCTTAGAAGCGTTGATGCCTGTCTTCAGCGGCTTGCCGCCGCTGATGGCAGACCCTGCAAAGGCGGCGAGAGCCACGGGCGGCGTCACGTCGGCGATGATGCCGAAGTAGAAGACGAACATGTGCGCGGCGAGCACGGGCACGCCCATCTGCACGAGAGCGGGCGCGGCGATCGTCGAGGTGATGACATAGTTCGCCGTCGTCGGCACGCCCATGCCGAGGATGATCGACGTGATCATCGTGAAGAACATCGTCGGCAAAAGCATGCCGCCCGAAAGGTCGAGCAGAGCCGATGCGAGCTTGAGGCCCACGCCCGTCTTCGTCACGACGCCGATGATGATGCCCGCCGAAGCGCAGGCGACGAGCACGCCGAGGACGTTTCGCGCACCGTTTTCAAGACCGCGCACAATTTCTACGGGCTTCATGCGCGTCGACTTGCGCAAAGACGAAGCCGCGATGGCAAGCACGATCGCCCAGAGAGCCGCACGCATCGGCGTGAAGCCCGAGACGAGCAGATAGATGATGACGACGAGCGGAATCGCGAGGTGGCCGCGCTCCTTCAAGATATCCCAAGGCTTGGGCAGCTCGCTTCGCGGCACGCCCTTGAGGTTGCTGCGGCGCGCCTCGAAGTGGACGCCGAGCCAGATGCCGAGGAAGTAGAGGAGTGCAGGAATCGTCGCCGCTTTGACGACGTCGAAGTACGGCACGCCGACGAACTCCGCCATGAGGAACGCCGCCGCGCCCATGACAGGCGGCATGAGCTGTCCGCCCGTCGAAGCCG
>CAJPRR010000241.1 GCA_905373085.1 uncultured Selenomonas sp. | reverse complement strand
CCACATCAAAAAAACACCATTTTTTAGAATACATCTCATGGCAACTCCCCAATTACTTAGACTTCTCGCTGTTTAGTATGGGCACTCGTGTAAGAACAAGCATTCTCTATCTTCGAGATAGCTCTAAACTGTCCCGTTCACAGAAACTGGCTCTCCAGATTCAACTTGCCGCACCCTAGATTTTTCAGATGTTTTTTCTGCAGCGTTTCCCTTTTTGCTCGCTGCCTTTCTGTCAGATTCGCATCCTTCTTCAACCACAGGCACTTCGAGTTTTTCAATGGGGCATTCTTTCTTCTATTCGTGTACGATAGGTCTATTTTTTAACGATAACTTTCTTGTATCATTCAAGGACTCAATACGTCCAGCACGGCGAATATATCAAAGCATCCATTACTTTATAATCGTAACATTATTTCTACCTCTTAACGATAGCATACCCTGAAACGATAGAAAAGCTATCGTTTCAGGGTATGCTATCGAGATGACTATTTCCATTTCCTTCTTATTGTCCATCGTATCGCCTCCGTAGTGCGTATGTACTCGCAATCCTCCTACCCCACGACAAACCTCGCCGTGCTCCCGTCCTCACCCTTTTCTACTTCGAGCCGCACGTCGATGCGGTTTTTCAGTTCCTCCACATGGGAGATGATGCCGACGAGGCGGCCGCCTTTTTGGAGGTCCATGAGAGTTTTTATGGCGAGGTCGAGGGTTTCGGCGTCGAGAGTGCCGAAGCCTTCGTCGATGAAGATGGTGTCGAGGCGGATGCCGCCGGCGTAGCTGGTGACGACATCGGCGAGACCAAGCGCAAGGGCGAGGGCGGCGAGGAAGGATTCGCCGCCCGAGAGGGTCGCCATGGGGCGTGCGTAGCCCGTGTTCTCATCGAAGATTTCGAGGTCGAGTCCCGCGCTCCTACGCATGTCGGCGACGCCTTCTTTGCGCTCCAAGCGGTACTGCCCGTGCGTCATGCGCAGGAGGCGCATGTTCGCGGCGTCCGCCACGTCGGCGAGAATGGAGCGCAAGACGTATGTCTGGAAATGCATACGATGGGCGTTCTGCCCGGCGGCGACTTCCGCGAGCCTGCCCGTCGTATGGTAGGCGGCTTCAAGCGAGGCCGCTTCAAGGGTGAGCTTTTCGAGCTGCTCCTCGCGCGACCTGCGCTCCTTCAGCTCCTGTGCCAGTGCGGCAGCCTCGCGCGTGCCTGCCGTCCACGCGGCAGCCGCTTCTTCCCGCGCCGCTTTGAGCTTGGCGAGATCGGGCGGCGCGATGCCGGCCGCCTCCTCAGCGGCTTTTTTTTCTGCCTCGGCGAAGGCGGTTCGCTTGTCCTCGTAGGCGCGAATGCGATCGGAGACTTCCTTGCGGCCTTCTGCTGTCGCGAAGTGTCCTGTGAGCACGGCACGAAATGCCGCTTCGTCCGAGAATCCCGCGCTCTTCAAGCGCTCGGCGAGAAGCGCCGCGCTCTTTCGCGCTTCTTCCTGCGCGAGCGCCGCCGTCGTCTTTGCCGCCTCGGCTGCGGCCTTGGCGGCTGCCAGCTCTTTCCCTGCGCCGGAGAAAGCGTCCTGCGCCGAGGCCAGCGCCTTCTCTCTCTCTGCGATGCCACGCCTTGCCGCCGCGAGCGCCATCTCGACCGCCTTCGGTTCGCGGTATGCTTCGGGCAGAGACGCGCTCTTTTCCTGCAATGCTCCCGCTGCCTGTGCGGCCTCGCCCTTGGCTGCTTCCGCGCCCTTCGCCGCCTCCTTTTCTGCGGCTTCCGCCTGCGCGAGTCTTGCGGCAAGCGTCTCGCGCTCTTCGGCGGCCGCCTTCTGCGTCGCTGCCGCTTGTCCTGCTGCCTTGACCTCGGCCTGCAAAGAGGCGATGGCGGCGGCGAGGCTGCCCTCGTCTTCCGTCGTCTGCGTCAGCGACTTCTTTGCCGCCGCCAACTCGCCGCTCACGGCGGCGAGGTCGGCTTCTGCCGCCGTCTGCGCCTTTTCCGCCTGCTCGCGCGCCTTCTCCGCCTTTTCCGCCTCGCTTCGCGCACGCTCCACATCCGCCTTTTCGGGCACTTCGTCTTTGCTTGCCGTCGGATGCGGGTGCGCGGTCGAGCCGCAGACGGGGCAGGCCTTGCCGTCTTCCAGACTGCGTGCGAGGAGCGCCGCCTGGCCTTCCATATAGACATGCTCCAAGGCGCGTTGATTCCTGCGCTTCGTCTCGTGCTCCTCTCGCGCCGCACGCGCCTTTTCGCCTGCGCTCTCGGCGGCTTCCTGCGCCTTTGCCGCACGCTTCTTTAATAGGGCGAGATTCTGCCGCGCCTCGCGCTCCTTTTCCTTCTGCGCAAGCGCAAGGGAAAGCCCTTCGGCCTTCGCCGCACGCTCGGCAAGCTCTTTCTCGCGCGTGCCGAGCGCGAGAAGTTCAGCGGCGAGCTTTTCCTGCGCCGCCTTCGCCTGCGCCGCCTTCTCTGCCGCCTCATGTGCTGCCTCTTCGCGGCTCTTCGCACGCGCCCGCGCCTGTGCCAAGTCGATCGCGCACGCGCCGTATTCTTCGAGCTTGCGCACCTTCGCCTTG
>CAJPRR010000240.1 GCA_905373085.1 uncultured Selenomonas sp. | reverse complement strand
CGGCGTCATCGTCGAGGCGCGAGGCCGCAAGGGACTTCTGCTGCCCGACCTCGAAGGCGTCGACACGGCCGAAGAGCAGCTCAAGATCGCACGCAAGAAGGGCGGCATCGCCGCCGACGACGATGTGCGCATCTGGCGCTTCGAAGTGGAGCGCCACCATTGAGCGCGGGCAGCCGCACAGCAAAGACAGAGGGAGCAGACGCATGCATCGTCTGCTCCCTCTGTCCGCATCACTGCCGCCTCGCCGATGGCGAGACGGGCTTCTGCCGCGCCCGCGCGAACGAGGGCGGCGTCATCCGCTGCAAGAACTACGGCAGGCTGACCGCCGTCGCCCTCGACCCCATCGAGAAGAAGCCGCTCTATCACTTCCATCCGAGAAGCTTCATCCTCTCTGTCGGCAGCTTCGGCTGCAACCTCGCCTGTCCCTTCTGCCAGAATTACGCAATCTCCATGGCGGACGGGCAAACCGAAACGCAGGACGTCACCCCCGCCAAGCTTGCCGCACTCGCCCATGACCTCAAATGCCGTCCGCACGGCAATATCGGCGTCGCCTTCACCTACAACGAGCCGCTTCTAAGCTATGAATTCATCATGGACACGGCGCCGCTGCTGCACGAGAGAGAGCTTGCCGTCGTCCTCGTGACGAACGGCACAATCTCGCCCGCGCCCTTGGAAGCGCTCCTGCCGCACGTCGACGCCCTGAACATCGACCTCAAGGGCTGGCAGCCGGACTTCTACCGCCGTCTCGGCGGCTACCTCGACAGCGTGAAGCATACGATCGCCCGCGCTGTAAAGAGCTGCCACGTCGAGGTCACGACGCTCGTCATCCCCGGCCAAAACGACAGCGAGCGCGATATGGACGAAGAAGCCCGCTGGCTCGCCTCGCTGAGTCCCGACCTGCCGCTTCACATCAGCCGCTACTTCCCGCGCTGGCACGAGAATGCGCCCGCGACGCCCGTCGAGACGATCGAAAAGCTTGCGGAAATCGCGGGGAGACATCTGCACTTCGTGCATCCGGGGAATTGCTGAGAAGCAGCGCGTGCGCTCCGAAAGATACAGTATGCACGCAGCACGGCAGAAAGGAACAGCTTTGTCAGGCTGTTTGCCGCGCCGAAGCAATCCGTCATGAAAAGAGAGGGCTGCTGCACGAAATTGAACGTGCAGCAGCCCTCTTCCCTTCTGCGCGATGCGCTGAATCAATAGTTCTTCTTGAGCTGTTCGAAAAAAGCCTGCGGATGGGCGCAGACGGGACAGACTTTGGGCGCCTGCGGCGATTCGCAGACATAGCCGCAGTTGCGGCACTGCCAGATGATCTTCTCGTCCTTCTTGAAGACCTTCTCATCCTTGACGTTCGCGAGCAAGATGCGATAGCGCTCCTCGTGCTCCTTCTCGATCTTCGCGACGGCTTCAAAGAGATTCGCGATCTTCGTGAAGCCCTCTTCCCTCGCGATCTTGGCGAACTCCGGATACATCGACGTCCACTCCTCGTGCTCTCCCTCGGCAGCCGCCTCAAGATTCTCCGCCGTCGTGCCGATGCCCGCGACGAGCTTGAACCAGATCTTTGCGTGCTCCCTCTCGTTGCCCGAGGTCTCCGTGAAAAGCGCCGAGATCTGCTCGAAACCGTCCTTCTTCGCGCGTGATGCATAGTAGCCGTACTTCGTATAGGCCTGCGACTCGCCGGCAAACGCCGCCCAAAGATTCTTCTCCGTCTGCGAACCCTTCAGTTCCATGGCGATTCCTCCTCCTATGATAGTTAGTAGATATGGATTTTCCTGTATCATAACACCGTCTGCAAATACCGTCAATCCCTATTTATTTAATATGAATGATTCTCGTTTGCCTTATGCTGTTGCACAAGCTACCTTTGGATGCAGGCGCATGGAAATGCTCCTGATTCATCCATAAAAAGGAGCTGCACCGAAGAACCTCTTCGATGCAGCTTCTCTCTATCGTTCGGGGGCAGCCTCCCGTGTCAGTGAATCTCAATCTGCTTGCGCTGAGGCTCGCCCGCCGCCTTCGGCAGCTTCACCTGCAGCACGCCGTCCTTGAATTCCGCGTGGATGTTCGCCTCGTCGATGCCGTCGATGTAGAACGAGCGGCTGACCTCGCCCGTGTGACGCTCGCGGCGGATGTAGCTGCCCGCCTCGTCCTTCTCGTCCTTCGACTCGCTGTGCGAGGCGGCGACCGTCAGATAGCCGTTCTCATAGTGCAGAGCGACATCCTCTTTCTTCATGCCCGGCAGATCGGCGGTCAGTTCGTAGTGATCGTCCATCTCCTTGACGTCCACCTTGAAGGAGGCGGCGCCCCAGTTCGCAGCGGGGAAAGCATCATGGAAGAAGGAATCGCGCATCGCATCGAAGAGCGCGAACGGATTCGCTTCATTGCGCTCCGAGAGGTCGCGGCGTCCGGCAAAAGGTACCAGTCCAAACATAACAATCAACTCCTTGAAATTCATGCGGCGGCGCGGTTCTCTGCACCGCCGTTCATCTGCTCATCAGGGAAGGCGTTCTTTGCTCGCCTTCTGATTCTTATTATACGCATAAAAGTCAAAAAGTCAATAGGTCAAAAAGAAA
>CAJPRR010000239.1 GCA_905373085.1 uncultured Selenomonas sp. | reverse complement strand
GCTTCGTCGCGAGCCAGATGACGCCCGCCGTCTTCGATACGGTGAGCGTCAGCGTGGCGGCAGGCGAGCGCTACATCGCGCGCGCTTCCGGCTCGACACTGAAGTTCCCGGGCTTTCTCGCCGTCTATGCCGACAACAAGAAGGAAAAGGACGTGCTCCTGCCCGAACTTGCTGCAGGGGAAGCGCTTTCCCTCGTGGATCTCCTGCCCGAGCAGCACTTCACGGAACCGCCGCCGCGATACAACGAGGCGTCGCTCGTCAAGACGCTTGAGGAAGAGGACATCGGCCGTCCGAGCACCTATGCGCCGATCATTGAGACGATTTTGGCGCGCGGCTACGTCGTGCGCCAGGACAAGCATTTTCAGCCGACCGACCTCGGCTTCCTCGTCGACGACATGCTCGAAGAGTATTTCAAGGACATCGTCGACGTACAGTTCACGGCGGAGCTGGAAAACGAGCTTGACGAGATCGCCGAGGGAAAGGTGGACAAGAACGACCTTCTGCGCAGCTTTTACGAGCCGTTTGAAGAGACGCTCGAAAAGGCGGACGAGGCGATCGGCGAGGTCGAGATTCCTGAGGAGGTTTCCGATGTCGTCTGTGAGAAGTGCGGCAGGAACATGGTCGTCAAGCAGGGGCGCTACGGCAAGTTTCTCGCGTGCCCGGGCTTCCCCGACTGCCGCAATACAAAGCCGATCCTCAAGGATACGGGCGTGCCGTGCCCCAAGTGCGGCGGCAGGATCGTCGAGCGCCGCTCAAGGCGCGGACAGGCGTTCTACGGCTGCGAGAATTATCCCGCGTGCGACTATGTGACATGGGATCAGCCATTGACGGAAAAGTGCCCGGAATGCGGCGCTTTCATGATGCGCCATCGCTACAAGAACGGCAGGGTTCTGCCCTACTGCAGCAACGAGGCATGCAAGACGCGCATAGACCACCCGATCAACAAGGAGATCGAGAAGAGCCGCGCACGCCTTGCGGCGAAGAAAGCGAAGGAAGCTGCAGCAGCGGAAAAGGCGGCGGAAGCGGAGGCAGGAAAGTGAAGAAGGTCATTGTCGCAGGCGCGGGACTTGCGGGCAGCGAAGCTGCGTGGCAGGCGGCCGAGAGCGGCGTTCAGGTCACGCTCTATGAGATGCGTCCTGCCGCATCAAGTCCCGCGCACAAGACGGCGGACTTCGCCGAGCTTGTCTGCAGTAATTCTCTGCGCGGCGCGGGTCTTGAGAACGCCGTCGGCGTCCTCAAGGAGGAGATGCGCCGTCTCGGCTCTCTCGTCATGGCAGCGGCCGACGCGACTCGCGTGCCGGCGGGCGGTGCGCTCGCCGTCGACCGCGAGGGCTTCTCGCGCTATATCACCGAGAAGCTCACGGCGCATCCGCGCGTCGAGGTCGTGCGCGAGCGCGTTGAAACGATTCCGCGAGAAGAGGACGCTGTGACGGTAGTGGCTACAGGACCCTTGACGGACGGTGCGCTCGCCGCAGACTTGCGCGAGATGACAGGCGATGCGTCCTTTTACTTTTACGATGCGGCGGCGCCCATCGTGACGCTCGAATCCATCGACATGACGAAGGCCTACCGCGCTTCGCGCTACGGCAAGGGCGATCCTGCCTACATCAACTGCCCGATGACAGAAGAGGAGTACCGCGCCTTCTGGCAGGTGCTGACGACGGCGCAGACGGCGGAGCTGCACAGCTTTGAAAAGCCCGTGTTCTTCGAGGGCTGTATGCCCGTCGAGGTCATGGCTTCGCGCGGGGAAAGCACGCTGCTCTTTGGCCCTTTGAAGCCCGTTGGCCTCGAAGATCCGAAGACGGGCGTGCGCCCGCATGCCGTCGTGCAGCTTCGCCAGGACAATGCTGCGGGCACGCTCTACAACATCGTGGGCTTTCAGACGCATCTGAAATGGGGCGAGCAGCGGCGCGTCTTCTGCATGATCCCAGGACTGGAAAATGCCGAGTTCATGCGCTACGGCGTCATGCACCGCAACACATACATCGACTCGCCGCGCCTTCTTGCGCCGACATATCAGCTCAAGAAGGAGGCGGAGCTTCTCTTCGCCGGCCAGATGACGGGCGTCGAGGGCTACGTCGAGTCAGCGGCCTCGGGTCTTGTCGCAGGAATCAATGCCGCGCGGCTCGCCAAGGGGCAGAGGCCGCTCGTGTTCCCGCGCGAGACGTGCCACGGCGCGCTCGCCGCCTACATCACGGAAGCGGATTCGCGCCATTTCCAGCCGATGAACGTGAACTTCGGACTCTTGCCGCCTCTGGAGGGGCGCATACGCGACAAAAAGCGCAAGAAGGAGATGCTCGCCGAGCGTGCGCTTTGCGCCCTTGAAGACTTTCGCGGCGAGATGGAGTAGGAGGACAAGCTATGGAACAGACATTTCACGCGACGACCATCGTCGCCGTGCGCCAGAAGGGAAAGACGGCGATTGCGGGCGACGGGCAGGTCACGTTCGGACAGAGCGCCATCATGAAGTCGACAGCTCGCAAGGTGCGCCGCCTTTACCACGGCAAGGTCGTCGCGGGCTTCGCCGGCTCGGTCGCCGACGCCTTCACGCTCTTCGAGAAGTTCGAGGCGAAACT
>CAJPRR010000238.1 GCA_905373085.1 uncultured Selenomonas sp. | reverse complement strand
GCCATTCATTATTATAAATAACACTAATGATACGGTCTGTATTTTAGCATTAAGGATAAAGATTGTCAATATCCTTTTTATCTTCCATTTGAAAACATTCCCCCCCTGTTTCTTGCTGGAAAAATGAATGTCCTTCAGATGAATCAAGCAGGAATTTATCAATAAGTCAGATTTTTCCGTAGCGATTGAAACCTTGTCCTATCTAGGATTTTTGAGATCCTACGTCTTTTTTCGCCTTTATATATAAATATCATTTATGATTATTCTGACTCATCAGGCCTTGCCAAGATACGGGAAGCGCTGCTCGGCGAAAAGCAGAAAGCTGCGCACAAGTCCTTCCAGACTCATGCACAGCTCCCATTCCAACAAGCATATATGGATTTTTCAAAGCTTCTTCATCCTGCGCAACGCTTCCCGTGCCGCGCCCTGCTCGGCTTCCTTCTTGTTGCGGCCCTTGCCCGTGCCGTAGACCGCATCGTTGATGCGCACGGCGAACTCGAAGGTCTTGTCGTGATCGGGTCCCGTCTCCGCCAGAAGCTCGTAGGCGATCCTGCTGTCAACGCGCTTCTGCACGACTTCCTGCAAGGTCGTCTTGTAATCCTTCATATTCTCGCCGCTGTCGATGGTCAGAAGCTCGTCGTGCAGCTGCTTGAGAACGTAGTCGTACGCCGTCTGCCAGCCGCGGTCGAGGTAGATCGCGCCGATGACGGCCTCGAAGGCGTCGGCAAGCATTGACGGACGGTGGCCGCCGCCCATCGACGCCTCGCCGTGACCCAAGAGCAGATATTCGCCGAGCCTCAGCTCCGCCGCGCGTCGCGAAAGCGTCGCCTCGCGCACGATGGAAGCGCGCGCCTTCGTCAGTTCTCCCTCAGGTCGCTCGGGAAAGCGCTCGAAGAGATAGGTGCTCGTCGCCAGCTCCAGAACCGCATCGCCCAAGAACTCCAAGCGTTCGTTGTGCACGACGCCCTTGTCCTTCGACTCGTTTGCGTAGGAGGTATGCGTAAGCGCCTCATGCAGCAGCACGATGTTCTGAAACTCTATGCCGAGATGCTCGGAAAGCTTTAGGAGAGCCTCCCGCCGCGTTTTGGACAAAACCTCCGACGCCTTCTTCATGACGGGAACTTCTTCAGTACGAGGCAGGCATTGTGACCGCCGAAGCCGAAGGAGTTGGAGAGCGCCGTGCGCACCTTTTTCTCCTTCGCCTTGTTCGGCACATAATCGAGATCAAGCCCCTCGTCGGGAGTCTCGTAGTTGATCGTCGGCGGCAGCATGTCGCTTTCGACGGCGAGCGCCGTCGCGATGCACTCGACGCCGCCGGCAGCGCCGAGGAGATGCCCCGTCATGGACTTGATGGAGCTGACGGAAACGTCCTTCGCCGCCGCGCCGAACGTCGTCTTGATTGCCTCCGTCTCGCCCTGATCGTTCATGCGCGTCGACGTGCCGTGCGCATTGACATAGTCGATGTCGGCGGGCGCAAGTCCGGCGTCCTTGATGGCGAGCGCCATGCACTTCGCCTGATACTCGCCGTGCGGCGCAGGACTCGTGACGTGGTAGGCGTCGGCGTTCGCGCCGTAGCCGACAAGCTCGGCGTAGATGTGTGCGCCGCGCTTCTCGGCATGCTCCAAGCTTTCCAGAACGACGAGACCCGCGCCCTCGCCCATCACGAAGCCGCTGCGGTTCTTGTCGAAGGGGCGCGAGGCATGCGCCGGATCGTCGTTGTGATCAGCGCAAAGAGCCTTCATCGCGCAAAAGCCTGCGACGGCGGCTTCGGAGATGCTCGCTTCCGTGCCGCCGGCGACGGCGACGTCCGCCTTGCCGATCTCTATGGCACGGAACGCATGTCCGATGCAGTCCGTCCCCGTCGCACAGGCCGTCACGATGCACGCCGAAGGGCCGTGCAGGCCGTAGGTGATGGCGACCTGCCCCGCCGCCATGTTCGCGATCATCATCGGAATGAAGAACGGACTGATCTTCGACGGCCCTTTGTCAAAAAGCTTCCGGTACTGGCTGTGCATCGTCTCGATGCCGCCGATGCCGGCGCCGACGAACGTGCCGATGCGCTCCCTGTCCTCTTTTTCGAGATCGAGCTTCGCATCCTCGATGGCGAGCTTCGCCGCCGCGACAGCGAACTGCGTATAGCGATCCATACGCTTCGCTTCCTTCTTGTCGATGTACGCGGCAGGATCGAAATCCTTGACCTCGCCCGCAATCTGCGCGTGGCATTCCGATGCGTCGAAGTGTGTGATCTTGCCGATGCCGTTCTTTCCTGCAAGAAGCGCCTGCCGGAAAGCTTCCCTGCCGATGCCAATCGGCGTGATCGCGCCCAGACCCGTTATGACTACACGATTGCTCAAGCTATGACACCTCACTCTGTCTTTCCAAAAAACTATTTCCTCTGCCTCGCGAAACTTCCTAGCCGATGGCCGCGACCTCAGCGGTCAGACGGCGGAAGATCTCCTTGACCGAAAGGATTTCCTTGATGCGGGAGATGTATTCGCCCGTAAAGACGAGTCCCGTTTCCACATCGCCCTGCTCGGCACGAATGAGTGCACGGATGATGCAGAAGCGATGGGAACATTCCTTGAGACAGTTGTCGCACTTCTTGGGCG
>CAJPRR010000237.1 GCA_905373085.1 uncultured Selenomonas sp. | reverse complement strand
GTCCCGTCTCGCGCAGAGCCGCGAGCGACTTCTCGACGAGCGTCTCGACGACGGCGTTCTGAAACGACGCTGCGACATCGGCGGCATTGACCTCAGCCTTCTTGAGCTTCATCGAGTTCAGATAGTTTAAGACGGCGGACTTCAATCCGCTGAAACTGAACTCATAGTTGCCCTCTTCTTCCAAGGCGCGCGGGAAGTCGATGGCCGAGGCGTCGCCCTCTTTCGCGAGGCGGTCGATCTCGGGGCCGCCCGGATACGGCAGCCCGAGCACGCGAGCCACCTTGTCAAACGCCTCGCCCGCCGCATCGTCGCGCGTCTGCCCGAGCAAGGTGAAATGGTTGTAGTCCTTGACGTGGACGAGCGCCGTGTGCCCGCCCGAAGCGACGAGCGCCACAAACGGCGGTTCCAGCTCTGGCGAACTCAAGAAATTTGCAAAGATATGGCCTTCGAGATGATTGACGCCGATGAGCGGCACGCCGAGCGAGAAGGAAAGCCCCTTGGCGGCGGCGACGCCGACGAGCAGCGCGCCGACAAGCCCCGGCCCATAGGTGACGGCAACTTGACCGATCTCCTCCTTGGCGACGCCCGCCTCCTTGAGCGCCTCGTCGATGACGGGCACGATGTTCACGATATGACAGCGCGACGCGATCTCGGGCACGACGCCGCCGTACTTTTGATGCACGGGGATCTGCGTCGCGATGATATTCGACAAGATTTCGCGTCCGCCGCGCAGCACGGCGGCGGACGTCTCGTCGCAGCTCGTCTCGATGGCGAGCGTCAAGATGTCCTTATCCATGCGCCTCATCTCCTTTCTCCTGCACCTCTCCGAGTGCCGCGAGCGTCGCTTCGATGTCCGTGTTCCAGAGGATTTCCGCATCCTCCGCATTGTCCGTATAGTAGTGCGGCCGCCTGCCGACGCTCCGAAAGCCAAACTTCCTATAGAGCGCGAGCGCCGCCTCGTTCGACGGGCGCACTTCAAGCGTCATGCTGCGCACGCTGCGCCCCACGGCGATCCGCATGAGTTCTGCAAGCAGCGATGCGCCGACGCCGCGACGGCGCATCTCGGGCGCGACGGCGACGTTCGTGATGTGGCCCTCCTCGCCGAGCAGCCAGACGCCGACGTAGCCGATGACTTCTGCGTCATCGAGCGCCAACAGGTAGTAAGCCGCTTCCTGCGCGGCCTCCTCCCAGAAAGACTCGCGCGACCACGGCATGGAAAAGCACGCCAGCTCGACCTTCTCGACGGCGGCGGCATCCGCGGGCAGCATCTTGCGAAAGGTCAGCATGGCGTCCCCTCCGTCTTCTCTTTGCCATGGCGCTTCTCCCAAAGCACCTCCGCCTCCGAGCGCCGAATGTAGAACGGCTCCAGCGTCATGGGATCATCTTGCTCGCCCGCTGCAAGCCGTGCGATGCCGAGCCATGCAGCGTGCGAGGCGCGAGCTGTCAGAAGATGCGCGGGCGCGAGCGTGACATTATCGGGCAAATTTTCGAGACGCGCCCGCTTTTTTAGGACGAGTTCGCCTGTCAGCAATACGGGTTTTCCCCTGTCCGCCGCCTCGGCGATCGCCTCGGCAAGCGGCGCGACGCGCACGGGACGCACCTCGTGCAGACTCCCGTCACGCCACTCGTAGAGCCCCGCATAGGCGTTTCCCTTCTGCGCGTCCATCAAGACGAGCGTATAGACGCCCTGCACAGGGAAGGCGAGCGCGAGCGCCGCCAAGGTCGAGACGCCGACGAGCGGGATGCCCAGACCGTAAGCGATCGCCTTCGCCGTCGCCAGGCCGATGCGAAGCCCCGTGAAAGAGCCGGGACCGATGCTCACGGCGACGCCTCGGAGAGCCGAGCGCTCGACGCCCGCAAAGGAGAGCGCCCCCTCGATATGCGAAAGAAGCGTCTCCGAATGCGTGCGCCCCGCCTCGACCGTCACTTCCGCCCGCAGTTTCCCCTCGCTCGCCACGGCGACGCTCGACACCGAGCTTGCCGTATCAATCGCCAGAATCGACAACGTCCCTCATCTCCTCAAAAAATTCCTTGCGCTGCACTCCCGCAAGCGAAAAACACAGTCGACGGCGCTCCGCCGCCTCCTCCGAATCAACCTCCCCCGCCAGAGACGCCACGCGCTCAATCGTCACGCGCACATAGTCCGCGGGCATCTCCTCGCGGAACTTGTCGAACCACTCGACGACGACGACGCCCTCGGAATCGTCCGCATACTCGTAGAAGCCGATGTCATAAAGTTCCTCGGCACGCTCCAGGCGATAGACGTCGAAATGCGTAAGGCGCATCTTCCCTTCATATACGTTCATCAAGTTGAACGTCGGACTCGTGACCTCGCCCGAAAATCCCAAGCCACGCGCCAGCCCCTGCACGAAGAGCGTCTTTCCCGCGCCGAGATCGCCCGCGAGCGCAAAGACCGTCCCCGCCGGGCAGAGGCCTCCAATGCGCTCGGCGAGCGCCGCCGTCTCCTCGGGCGAAGCCGTTTCCACCGTAAACATTGCTGCAACACCTTTCCCTCGAAGAGCGCCGCTTCCCTCAGCCATCGCGCTGGGCTTTTTGCCGAAGCTCTCCGTCATTTCCCTGCCTATCATACCACAAGGGCGCTGTTTTTGAAACGCTTCTCGCAAGTATAGCGATACTTCTTATCAATAATAA
>CAJPRR010000236.1 GCA_905373085.1 uncultured Selenomonas sp. | reverse complement strand
GCCGAGCCGCCTCAATCGTGATTCAGTTTAGCATAGAACAGGGAAAGGTGTCAAACGCCTTTACACCTTTCCTCCTTCACGCTAAACTACACGCACTTAATGAAAGTTCGCCAATCCGTCTGCGCCCTTTGGGCTTGACTTCTTGGACTTTCATAGTAGACTTATAATAAGAACAGACATCGAAAGGAGCGATTCCCATGACCACCCTCGCCATTCATCTGACCGATTCCCTTGCCGAACATCTCTCGCGTGTCGCCTCCGAGCAGCAAATCACGATGGAAGAACTCGCTCGCCGTTCCCTCCTCTCATACACCTGCGCCTACAACGAAGAAACCATCGCCGCCATCGAAGACGTGGAGAATCAGCGAAATCTCGTCGGCCCTTTCCATAGCGTAGAAGACCTGATGGAGGACTTGAATGCTTGACGTCTACTATCAAAAACTCCTGCTTACGCTTGCAAGAACGGGTACGCACAGCGACCTCTTTTGATTCCGCTTTTCATGAACCTGCGCCCAAAACACGAATAACAAAGGAAGTCCACGAGCAAGACCGTCACGATTCCTCGCTGGCTCGACATCCTCGCACGCAAGGAAAAGGTCAATTACTCCCATCTGCTGCAGGAATCCTTGAAGAACTACCTCGGCGTGCAAACATCCGACAGGCAGCATTTCCACAGCAGATGAAAAGAACCGCCCTTTCCGCGACAGCGGCGAGGGCGGCTCTTTTCTTTCACTCCCCATCTTCCCACCGTCGCCATACTTTCTCGTATGCCGCCTCGACTTCCTGCACGTATTGGCGAAAGTTCATCAGCGGCGAGGCGAGGAGCATGTCGCGCTGCTTTTCCCGGAGCATTTGGAGCGTTTCGGGCGAGCCGGCGAGGAGCTCGGCGATCTCCGCGTACTCTCGCTCACTCTTGGCGACGAGTTCGGCAAGCCCCGCATTCTGCAAGATGCTCGCGCCGAACCTCGCGCCGTGCGTTCCGCCCTTGAGCGTCACGACGGGCACGCCCATGTAGAGCGCCTCGCAGGTCGTCAGGCCGCCCGTGTAGGGGGAAGTGTCGAGCGCGATGTCCATGTCGGCGTACTCGGCGAGGTAGTCCGCCGAGAAGCCGCGCAGTTCGATGCGCGACGCATCGAGGCCGAGCCTGCCGAAGCGCTCGACGGCGAGCGAGCGTCCCTCCTCGCTCCCAAAGAGACGGCTCTTCAAGAGCAGCCGCGCGCCCGGCACGTCTGCCAAAATCTGCCGCCATAGGAGCAGCATCGCGTCCGTGACCTTGCTGTAGTTGTTGAAGCAGCCAAAAGTGACGAAACCGCGCGAAAGGCACGGCGGCGGCGCGACGTCCGGCATCGCGACGAACGGCAGGTAGCAGAAGTGGCTGTGCGGCAGGGAGAGCGGACGCTCGCTCCGCCGCCCTTGCGCTTCAAGCGACGCGCCGTCCTCCGCCGCGCCTCGGCAGCTCCCGCCTGCCGTGCGCTCTGCCGCCATTTCCGCATCTTCCGCCGCGTCCTCCGCCGCATCGAGCACCCTGTCCCCAAGCACGTAGTCGATCGCCGAAAGCCCCGTCGCCCCCATGTAGCCCAGCCCTGTAACCTGCACGGGCGCGGGCTTTCGCGCGAGGACGGCGAGGCAGTTGTCCTTCGTGTGTCCCGAGAGGTCGCAGAGGATGTCGATCTCGTCCGCCGCGACGAGCCGTGCCGCATCCTCGGGTGAAAGCCCGAGGATGCTCTTCCAGCGGACGCCCGGCTGCTGCGCCATCGTGCGCGACACCGCGTCCTCGCCGTTGTTCGCATAGCAGAAGACCTCGAATCGCTCGCGGTCGAAGGCGCGAAGGAGCGGCAGCAGGAAGAAGGCGACCGCGTGATGACGAAGATCGGGCGAAATGTAGCCGATGCGAAGCCGCGCGTGCGCGTGCCGCGCCCTCGCGTGCGTCATGCGCTCGACTGCGGAAAAGAATTCGTCGAAGCCCTCGGCCAGCCCCGCAAAAGGCGCACGCTCCTCCTCGGCAACGTAGTTGAGCGCGAAGAGCGCGTTGCTGTACTCCGCGACGGCCTGCGCCTCGTCCGCCTCCATGCGGCTTGACGCAAGAAAAGCGCGGACGCCTTCCGCCGCCCTTCCCGCGAGCGTCAGCGCAGAACCCCTGAGGCTGCAGCTTTCCGCCAGGAACTTTCGATAGTAGGCGGCGAGCGGCGCGGGCGGCTTCTCGGCGAGCCGCTCCTCCAAATGCGAGATGAGCGCGGCGAGACGCTTAAGCTCCGTGCGCGTCCTGCCCTCGGCCTTCTCGATGTAGATCTCCTGCAGCGCCGCGCCCGGGTGCGCGGGAGCGCTCTCGCGGATGCGTGCGATCTCCGCCCGCGCCGCCTCGCAGTCTCCAAGCTGCACGAGAGACGCCGCCAACACGTAGCGAAGCTCCACGAGATCGTGCAAAGCCGCCGCCTCGCCGGCAGAAGCCCCCGTCCAAGAGGCAAACGCAGGCGTGAGCAGCGCACGCACATCCGCGTACCGCGCGGCGGCAAAAAGGCGGCTCGCCTCGCCGAGCAAATCGGCAGGCGAGCCGCCCTGCTGCGCTGTCGGCGGCTCGTATACCGAACCGCCGACAGCCGTCCTTTCGCGCAGCCTACTGTGCTTTTCCATTCGTCTCCCCCTCATTCACGAAAAGCACCTTGC
>CAJPRR010000235.1 GCA_905373085.1 uncultured Selenomonas sp. | reverse complement strand
CAGCCGCAAGAGAGCGCTTGCGGCTGCATCATGGTTTTGATGGGGCGGAGGTTACTCGAAAATCTGCGCGTCCTTCAGGACGTCGGCAGGAATCTCGATGCCGAGCGTTTCGGCATTCTTCTTGTTGATGCTGACTTTGAGTTCCTTCGCCATCTCGATCGGCATGTCGGCGGGCTTTTTCTTGCCTTCGAGGATGTCGGCGGCCATGTGACCCGTCTGCACGCCGAGCTTGTAGTAGTCGATGCCGTAGGTCGCAAGCGCCCCCGCCTTGACCCAGTTGTCCTCGCTGCAGAACACGGGCTTCTTCGCCGGATTCGTGATGGAAAGAAGCGTCGGGACGGCGGAGGCCATGATGTTGTCCGTCGGCTCGAAGAAGGCGTCGACGTCGCCGACGAGGCTGTTCGCCGCCTGCTGGATGTCGTTGACGGTCGAGATCGTCGCCGTGCGCACCTTCAGCCCGCGACTCTCGGCGTATTCGGCAATCGCTTTCGCCTGCACCTCGGAGTTGACCTCGCTTGAGCAGTAGATGACGCCGATGGTCTTGACCTCGGGGCAGATCTTCAGCATGAGGTCGATCTGCTCCTTGATGGGGCTCATGTCGCTCGTTCCCGTGACGTTGCCGCCGGGCTTCTCGTTCGAGGCGGCAAGCTTCGCGCCGACGTAGTCCGTGATCGCCGTGCCGACGATGGGAATGTCGTGCGTCGCGTTCGCCATGCTCTGCGCGGCGGGCGTCGCGATCGCACAGACGAGATTCATCTTCGCGTTGACGAAACGCTGCGCGATGTTCTGCAGATTCGACTGATCGGCCTGCGCGTTCTGGCGGTCGATGGAGATGTTCCTGCCCTCTTCGAAGCCGCGCTCCTTGAGTCCGTCGGCGAATCCCTTGTTCGCTGCATCGAGCGCGTTGTGCTCGACGAGCTGCACGACGCCGATCTTCACGTCTTTCGTGTCGGCGCTTTGGCCGCAGCCGGCGAAGCCGAGGCTTGCCGTGAGGAGGGAGGCGCCGAGGATGAGCGCCTTGAACTTTTTGGAAATGTGCATGAGGATTCCGCCTTTCTGCTGTTCGGCGATGCATCTGAAGCCGCGTTGCCGAACGCTCCTTGATGAAGAATCCGGATGGATTCATGGAGAAAATGCTGACGCAATACGAATATTATACATGTTTACAGAAAGAAATGCCATAGCTCCATGAAAATCAGGACGAAGCGTATAGTTGACAATTCCTGCCAAGCGATATATTCTAGTACTTATAGAGAAGGCATGCACGGAAAATAGTATTATTGGAGGAGATTTTGATGTTTGGCATGAAAAAGGCTGCGGCCGCCCCGAATGACGGGCAGAATCTGGCGGCAGCCATTCAGAGGGTTGCACAGGGGCATGAGAAGAATCAGCTTTTCTCCAAGGCAGATTCGCGCGAACCGTGGGTAGGCGCTCTCAATGCGCTCATTGACAAGGTGAATGAGGAGATCGAGTACCAGAAGTTCCGCATCCGCACGGTCAATGACGCTGTCCACTCGGGGCTTTGGTACATGAAGATCAATGCGGACTTCAGCATCGCCTATGCCATCTGGTCCGACGAGTTCCGCCGCATGGTCGGCTTCCATGACGAGAACGACTTCCCCAATACGGTGGAATCTTGGAGTTCGCGCCTGCATCCCGACGATGTGGACGGAACGCTTTCCGCCTTCACGCAGTGCATCAAGGATCTGAGCGGCAATACGCCTTACGACGTCGACTACCGCATGAAGGTGCACGACGGCAGCTACAAGTGGTTTCATGCCTCGGGCAACGTCGTGCGCAGCCAGAGCGGGCATCCCGAAGAGATCATCGGCGTCTTCGTCGACATCGACGAGGAGGTCAAGAACAAGGAATATCTCGACTACACTTTGAAGCGCTACGAGGCGATCGACAGCATCTTGGCGGAAGGCTCGTGGAACATGAAGGTCGTCGGCGACGATCCGACGAATCCGAACAATGAGTTCTGGTGGTCGGATCGCTTCCGCCACCTCTTGGGCTTCTCCAATACGACGGACTTCCC
Source organism: uncultured Selenomonas sp. (assembly GCA_905373085.1). Taxonomy (GTDB): domain Bacteria; phylum Bacillota; class Negativicutes; order Selenomonadales; family Selenomonadaceae; genus Selenomonas. The sequence continues at coordinate 668 of CAJPRR010000235.1, read as the reverse complement.
GAACAGACTGAACTCGTGGGCCGATCGCCTGCATCCTGAGGACAAGGAGCGCACCTTGCAGGCGTTTCAAGCGCATATCATGGATCGCAGCGGCAGGACGCCGTTCGACCTCGAGTATCGCTTGAAGACGAAGACGGGCGAATACCTGTGGTTTCACGCCGTGGGCAAGACGATCCGAAAGCCCGACGGCACGCCCGTCCTGGTCGCCGGCGCCATCGAGGACATCACGCTGCTGAAGACTGGCAAGGAGCAGTTCTACAAGGAATTCGGCTCAAGGATGGAAGGGCTTTACAACTCGATCGAGACGATTACGACGCGCGTGGACGAGACGGCGGAGCGCACGACCGAGATCACCGGCGTACAGGAGGAAATCACGCGGGCGGCAGAGGATACGCGCACGCAGACGGAGAACACGCTGAAGATGACGGAGCTCATCATGAACATCTCGAAGCAGACGAACCTCCTCGCGCTCAACGCCTCGATCGAGGCGGCGCGTGCGGGCGATGCGGGCAGGGGCTTCTCCGTCGTCGCCGAAGAGGTGCGAAAGCTTGCCGACAGCAGTCAGGAGGCCGTCGGCAAGATTGTCGAGGCTCTCGGCTCGATGGAGAAGGCCTCGGTCAACATCGAGGAGAAGATCAAGACGATCAATCTCTTGATTGAAAGGCAAG
>CAJPRR010000234.1 GCA_905373085.1 uncultured Selenomonas sp. | reverse complement strand
AGGTGAAGCCATTGCATCAAGCATCGAGAGAGGAGCTTTTGCGGCTCTTGCCGAGTGTAGAGCTGCCCGAGTGCGTCAAACAGCCGCTCTATGAGGCGGGCGTCATGCGTGCCTTGGAGGACTACGAGGAAGAGGGCGTCTTGACGGGCTATGAGGTTGACCCGAACGCCTTTACCGTTGTGCCTGACTGCGTGCTTGCCGTACTCTACAGCGAACTCAAGCGATTCGGCATTTGGTATGAGGAGCGCGAGCGGTATCTAAAGAGCGACGCGGAAGCGGCGGAGAAGCGGCAGGATCAAGGGCTGATGCTTTATCAGAGCACGAAGCCGTTGATTGCCGAGTCGGAGGAGATGCTGGCGAAGGAAGCGCAGCGGTTCGTGCGTATCTTCGTCCATCAGTGGAATCGGTATCGGTAAGGGGGGTGAGCGTATGGCAAAGTACAGGAAAAAGCCCGTGGCCATTGAAGCGTTCCCATTTGACGGCGATTTGATGAAGCAAGACGGGACATATTATGTTCCCGATTGGGCAGTCAAAGCCTTTATTGATGGACTTCTGTTCTTTCAAGAGGGCGGCGATTTGTACGTCAAGACGCTGGAAGGCACGCATCATGCGAGTGTGGGCGACTACATCATTCAAGGTGTAAACGGGGAGATATATCCCTGCAAGCCGGATATTTTCGAGAAAACTTATGAGAAAGCGTAGGTAAAGCCATGAATCGAGCAAGAGATTGTCCGCGGTCGCCGTCGGCGACCATTTTCATATCTATCTTGAGGGGGAATGACAGTTGAAACAAACAGCGAAAAAGCTGATACGCTTGAATCTCCAGCGCTTTGACGAGGGCGGCGAAGCGCCTGCGACGGTCGAAGCCATCACGGAAGCTCTGACAGGGCTTGAGGGCGGCGCGGCGTATGTCGCGGGGCTGAACCAGCTCATCGCATCGGACAAGAAGGGCAAGAGCGAGGCGGCGAAGCTCAACGCCAGAATCGCAAAGCTCACGGGCAGTGAAAAGACGCTAACCGCAGAGCGAGATACAGCCGTGCAGAAGTTCAACAAACTCTTGGACTTCAACGGGATTTCCGTCGATACGGAAGACCTCGACGCTGCGCTCGAAGCCTTGAAAGAAGCGCAGAAGTCGAAGAACGGCGGCGTGGATACGGCGAAGCTGCAGAGCCAGATCAACGATCTCACGCGTGGTAGGACGGCTCTCGAAAAGGAGCGGGACGAGCAGAAGAAGATCGCCGACGAACGCCTCGCCCGCATCCATACGATCATTCGCGATGCGGAAGTCGAACGTGCGCTAAAAAAGAGCGGCGCGTTAGAGTATGAAGCGCTCGTGCCGATCTTCCGCGACAAGGTGAAAATCTTGGACGACGAAACGCCCGTATTTCCGACCGACGACGGCACGGAAGTCACCGTCGAAGAAGGCGTCAAGATGTTCTTTGAGAAGCATCCGCGCCTTTTGGCGAACAACCAGAACGCCGGCGCAGGCTCGGGCGGCAGCGCGGGCGGCAAGGTCGATTTTCAAAAGATGTCGCAGGCGGAGTATGAAAAGCTTCGCAAGGAAGGCAAGATTTAAGGAAATGCTGAATGAAGCAGCGTTTCCACAAGAAAGAGGGGGAAACCGAACATGAAGAAGATGAAACTCAATCTGCAGCGTTTTGCAGGGAATGATTTCTTGACGCCGATGCACGTTGCGCGTGAAGCGTTGATGGTCCTCAAGAACAACACGGTCATGTCGCAGCTTGTGAGCCGCGACTATGACGGCGAGTTCGCCGAAGTCGGCGATACCGTCATGGTGCGCCGTCCGGCGAATTTTGAGGTCGATCTGTTTGACCCGGCGACGGGCATCAAGATCCAGAACGCCGTCGAAGGCAAGGTGCCTGTCGTCTTGGACAGCATTCTCGACGTATCGTTCGGCATCACGTCGAAAGAACTGTCCCTTAGCATCAGCGACTTTTCAAAGCAGCTCATCGAGCCTGCGGTCATGTCGATCGAGCAGGCGATTGACGAGAAGATTTGCCGCTGCTACGAGGACATTCCGTACTTCGTCGGCACGCCGGGCAACACGCCCGCAAGCGTCGCGGCGATCACGGCGGTCCGAAAAGAGATGAACGACAACAAAGTGCCGATGGCAGGGCGCATGGCGGTCTTGGACACGGCGGCAGACGCAAAGCTCTTGGAACTTGACGCCTTCAACTCGGTCGGGCACACGGGCGAGACGAGCGCGATCATCAATGCGCAGCTCGGGCGAAAGTTCGGCTTCGATTTCTACATGGATCAAAATATCTGCAAGCACGAGAACGGCGACTTGTCCGTGACGCCGACGATGAAGCTCTCGGCAATCGTATCGGCGGACAGCAACGTCGCGACGTTCACGGACGGCTCTTTGACGGGCAAGATCAAGAAAGGCACGATCTTCACACTCGCGGGGGATTCGCGCCCTTATGTCGTGATGAAGGACGCCGATGCGGCAGGCAACTCGGTCACGGTGCAGTTCTATCCGGCGGCACGTCAGACGTTCGCGGCAAATACCGTGGTGACGGTCGTCAAAGATCATACGGCGAGCATGGCATTTCACAAGAACGCTTTCACGCTCGTGACGCGCCCCTTGGCAAAGCCTTTGGGCGTTGCCGATTCGCAGTATGCGATCATCAGTGACGGCGGCATCTCGATTCGCGTCGTCTTTGACTACGACGTGAAGCTCAAGCGGG
>CAJPRR010000233.1 GCA_905373085.1 uncultured Selenomonas sp. | reverse complement strand
CCTCGTCGCCATAGATCGTGCGATCTTGATCTATGCCGAGCGTTCCCAACGGCTTTAAGCGCACGCTCGTCAACGGCTGCGGCGCTCTGCCGAGGCTCTTGCTCATGCCGCAGAAACCGCCTGTAGATTTCAGCCGCGCACATGTCGGCATCGCCATCGCCCCTTTCTTCTATGCCCTGCTATTGCTGCATACTGAACCCGTCCATGCCGTACAGCCCGCGCCGCCTTGTATACGGGAACACTTGATGCAGCATCCCGGACTTCGGGTAGCTGATCTCGTAAAGCTGCCCCGGCGCGACGTTTCGCATGGAGATGAAGTACACGCCGGGCACATAGCCAAGCGGCGAGAAGTTGCGCAGTCCGTCCGGATCGCGCAGCGCGTAGGCGACGAGGTTCATGTTCATCGTGATGCAGTTCAGCGTGTTGACGTTGCAGCCCGTATCCGTCGTGCCTCTGCTCTGTAAAAGGGAATAGTCGGGAATGTACGCGTTCCAACTCTTATTTTCATCTGCCAGCACATCCTTCGTCTTGACGGGCAAGGCGAGCTGCTTGCCCGTGTAAGCACAGGAAATATCTGCAGCGTCGTTTTTTCCCGCACTCGCCCAGAGCACGGACGGGCTGCGCAAAGGAGCCGCGTCGATGTCGGCACGCAAAAACGTCGCCGCGCATGTCGTCATGGAAAAGAGTGGCACGCTCTCCGCCTCAATCGCCGTAGCTTCAAACGTCGTCGACGACGTAAACATGTTGTAGCTGTTGCGGCTGCCGGAGAAAATCAAGCCGCCGTCCCAGTCGCCGATCTTTTCCAACGCGCCGAGCGCCAAGTGCTGAAATACGCCTGCCGTTTCCACGCTCACAATGAGCATGGGCGCAGGCTCCAAGATGGCGTTGCAATACAGCGTATGCTCTCCCTGCGGCTTTACCGGGATGCCTACGCCGATCACCTCTTGATTAGCGACGAGAACAGGCGCGTTCGGCTGATCGTACCAATAGCCCGACGGCGGGTTATTCGTATGCGCCGTACACGCGACAAGCCCGATGCCGTGCGCGTTCTGCGCATTTTTCTGCGAGGGGAAAATCTTCTTGCCGCCTGCCGAACGGAACACGCCGAACACTTTGCTGTCGGGGCTTTTCAGCGCGAGTTTCACGCCGTCGGAAGTCCCCGTGCCGTCAATCGGCACATCTACGATGCAGTTTTGCAGCACCGTCCATCCTTGCGCCGCTGCAAATTCGCCGACCTTCTGCAAGATAGCGACGGCATCCGTCAGCCCCGTATATTTTTGATACGACATCCCTACTCCTCCAATCTCAGCAGCATATACCTGCTCCTTGTCTGCGCATAGTCCTTTCGCTCCTCTTCCATGAGCTTTTCCACATCCTCTTCGTAGACGATTCCGGCGCGCCCCTTGATATGGAATTTCCTGCCCGTCCAGCCATTGGGAAGGACGATCTGCAGTTTGCCGTTGATACGCGTCTCCCCCTCTTTTCCTACCGGGTGCGACGGAAACGATATGTACGGAATGCGCCCTAATATGCCGCTTTGCTCTTTGCCTGCGGCAAGAAGTTCTATCGGTTCGAGCTTCCATGTTCCGCCCTTATCGTAGAGATGGCTGAAATCCTGCACGTCGCTCTCCGTCGGCCGTATGCGATACGCGATATGCTGCGGCCTTTCCGGCGGCTTTCGCACGAAATGATACAGCGGAACAGGTCCCGCGCAGACAAAATGCGCCACAATGTCAAGACCCTGCACATAATTTGCCGCGCCGCGCCACCTGCCGTCGGGCAGACAGATCATCACCTGTGTCGGGATGCCGTCCTGATCTTCTGCAGCGCCCGCAAACGGCGCGAGACCGTGTACGACGCTCCAATCCTCGGGGCGATAGTCAAGCTGCATACCGACGACAGGCGTCGGCGTCTGCTGACCGGGCGAATACCACACATTGATCCCCTTTTCGACGAATCCCGATGTGCCGCCGATAACCGCAGCAGGGAAAGCGTACTCTTCATTGTCGTAGGGCAAAAACGCGCCCAAGAAAGTATGATCCCATACGCCGCTGTTGTTGATGACGACAGAGAGCGTATGCGCGTCCTTGACAAGCCAATAGTCAAAAACCAGATTCTTAGGACCCTCGAAGTTCATGCCGAAAGCAGGATAGCCGCAGCCCGGCAAAAGCGGCGGACGAAAATCCATCACCACCGGCGAACCCTCAAGACGGTATTGGATCGGCAGCAGTTCAACCTTGTCGAACTTCATGCCGCCCGGCTGCTCGTGCCAGTCGAGTGCTTCAACATACTGCTTGAATACGCCGAAGTGCAAGACCCTCGCCGAATGGGTGAAAATGTCGGGTGTTCCCGTAAACGTCGCCTTGTTCACCGTACTGCCCGACATTTCGACGGGTGCGATTTTGTTCAAGCCATCTTTATGCCAGACAAAATACGTTGCAAGATTTTTCTCCTGCATGAACCACTCCGCATACGTCTTGCCCTTTTCTATGCGGTTCGCCATCAGCCCGAGATAGAGGACTTCGCCCTCTTTTCGTCCGCGCGCCTTGAAGATCGCACCGCGCGGCCAAGCCTCCGAGCGCATGATCTGCCAAGCGTCCGCGCCATGAATGGCGCTGTCCGTCGCCCATGCGCTGACGATAGCGATCAAGTCCTCGAAAGATGCCGCTGTGCCTCGTTTCATCCGAATCGCCATAGCATCACGCCCACTCT
>CAJPRR010000232.1 GCA_905373085.1 uncultured Selenomonas sp. | reverse complement strand
CCATCTTCAAGCGATTGCTTCGCCACCGAGCGCACCTTTTCCAAGACGGACGGCAGACGCTCCAAGCGTTCCAAGAGCGCCGCCGCGCGTTCGTGCGGCAGGATGTCTTCGGCAAGAATCCGCGCTTTTTCAATCTCCGCGCTCTCTTTGATGCGTGCGCGTTCGGCATCGTCCGCCGCCTTTTGAAGCCGCTCTTCGACTTCGTGGTAATACTTGCGGTAGCTCGCCCAGCCGCGATCTGCCATGTCTTCTTCGGCTCTTCTTTCCTCTCGTCTGCCCCACGATTCGACCGCCGCTTTAGCGCGTTCCTTCTGCCCCATCGTCATGGTCGGATCGGCGTCAATCATGCTCGTCTGCCAAGACACGTTGTCCTTGACCGCGCTCTTGAAGTTCTCGATGATGGCGAGCAGGTCTTTTTTGACTTCCTTGATTTTCTCCTTCGCCTTGAAGGCAAGCTCCGTATTGCCCAGCTCGGACGCATCGCGAAATTGCTCTTGCAGATCGTCAAGCTGCTTGGCGACAAAGTGAACATTTGCCCGATCGGTCTTGTCGTAGATGTAGCTCGTATAGCGTTTGGCGGCATCGGCGAGCGTATACATGTGCGCGCCGATCTTGTAGACCATATCCTCAGCATTGTCCTTGATCGTGCGCATCCCGACATCCAGATAGCGTGACGCCTGCTCGATATTGAGGTCGAGCAGGCGATGCTGCAAGAGGATTCTTTCCTGTACCGCCGCTTCCTCGTTCTTCTCCAACTCGTACTTGCGGATTCTCTCCTCGCTCTCGCGCACGAGCTGCTTTTTCTGGATGAGCGATATGTTATTTTGCGTAGCGAAAAACGCTTTCGCTGTTTCTTCCCACTGTTTCTGCGACTGCTCGGCTTGCCGCTTCATATCCAGCTGCGCTTTGTTGTGCGCAACGGGCAAGGCGTTCGCTCCGCCGCCTGCGCTTCCTGCTGCGCCGCTGATTATATCGCTGATTGAACCGCCCGAAGCGTGCCGCAAGATGTCTGATATAGATACAACGCCGACAATCTGCCCCGCGTTCTCCAAGGCGACTTCATCAATCGGCGTCCCCGGACCGTGCCGCCCCGACGACGTCAAAACGCGCCCATTGCCGGCATACATCATGGCGTGCCCCGGCGCACGCAAGGTGCCGTCGCTCCCCAAAGAGATGAGCACGTCGCCCGCCGCAAGCTCCATGCCCTCGACGTAATCCTTCCAGATGCCCGCCGCTTTCGTCTTGGCTACGATGCCGATTTTCTCCGCTTCATCGTCAGAGCCGAAGCCCGATACGAGAGGGTCGAGATAATCTAAGATGGATTTGCCGTATTGCCCGAGCGTGTCGTCAAGCCCCGCGCGTTTGAGGCTTTCGATGACGAACTCCGTGCATTTGAGGTCGGCATACGTCAGCTTTTTGTCGATGATCTTGCGCCCCTCAGCAGCGGCTCTCTCTCCAATTTCTGTGCTCGCAGAAGATGCGCTCGTCTGCCGCACCATCGGATCAGCGACAAGCGATGCCGACAACAGCTCATTCGCACGCGCACGCTTGCTCTCGATGCGTGCCATGACCTCATCCGCATACGCTTCGGCAGCGGGTCCAGAGCCATTGTATCGACGAAGCGCCTCACGCACATCGCCTTTGACGCTTTTCAATATCTCAAGGAAAAATTTTGCGCCGCCATAGGCATTGCGCACGAGGTCATACGGATTGCCCGCCATCGCCTGTGCTTCGTCGGATGTGAGCTGCATCAGTCCTACGCCGCCGTCATGTGACACCTTGACGTTGCCATTCTCATCCCAGTGCTGCCCGCTCGATTCCTGCTCCGCGATGGCTAGAAGCGTTTCATAGTTGAGCTGTCCTGTCTCGTCTATGCTCTTGAGTTCCTGCAAGGCGAGGTAGAGCGCACCTTCTTCGGGCGTAGCGCCCTGCGGGATGCCTGCCGCCTGTCCGCCGCTCTGTGCGGCCTGCGCGGCCTGCGACACCCCGCCGCTTGCTGTCGGCTGGAGATTTCCCGCAGCCGCTGCGATCAGCTCGGCGGCATAGCGTTGGTTTTCCGACAGCTCTTTGAGCGTCTTTCGGTGATCTTCCAACTCCGCCGTCAGCTTTTCGATCTCCTGCGTCTGCTTCTCCCCGTCCTCGTCCTTGACAGGCGTCGCCTTGATGCGCTCGATCTGCGCGACGAGAGCATCAACAGTCTTTTGCTCCTTGTCAATCTCCGCCTGCGCGTCTTTCGTGATCTTCTCCTGCCACGAAATCATGCCTTGGTCGAAGAGCACGCTGATTTCTTCCATCGCTTTTTTGACTTCTTTGAGCTGCTCGGCGAGGTTCGCCTTAATCATGGCAAGCGCACGTTTCAAGGCGTCCTGCTGCGCCTTGAAAAACTTTCGCTCCGCTTCTTTTCGCGCTTTTTTCGCCGCTTTTTCGTCTTTGTCTTTGCCGTATTTGCTCGTGACGTTCGGCGTCGGCTTATCACGTTCCGCCTTTTCTGCCTCAAGTTTCGCCCTTTGGTCGGCAGCTCGCGCCCGTGCTTCTCCTGCAAAATTGCTGTGTTTGAGTTTATCTCCCGTGCCCTCTGCAATTTTCTCTTCCGCTCGGTCGGCGATGGCTTCCCAGTTGTCAGCACCCTGTTTAAAAAATTCACGGATTGCCTGCGTAAGCTCGCGTACGAGAGCGATGACCTTCTTGATTGGCTCTGAGAACATCAGTTGATCAAGGAACAGTTCCCATGCTTTACGCATGTTCCAGACCATGCGCAGGATATGCCCGATC
>CAJPRR010000231.1 GCA_905373085.1 uncultured Selenomonas sp. | reverse complement strand
CACGCGGCCTGGCGGCGAGTTCTCATACTTGGTCCTTCGCCGTGTCGGCGGATATGCCCTTTTTCTCCTTCGACGCAGCGAGAGAACTTCTGCCCAAGGCGGAGAGTATGGTGCGAGCCGTCGTGCCCGTTGCCGGAGGACGGTGCGAGCCGCTTGCCGCGCTCTACCACAAGGAAACGGCGCACGTGTTCTCTGCGGCTATGGCGGCAGGTGAGCGCAGTCTTCGGCGAGCGGCCGCCGCGCTTCCCGTGCTTGACGTTCCCGTTCGCGCGGGCGCATGCTTCTTCAATGTGAACACGCCCGCCGCCCTTCGCTTGGCGCGCGGCCGAGCGGCGAACCTCGTGCGCCGCGTGCCCATCGTATCCATCGTTGCTCCCGCATCGGGCACAGGCAAGACAACCTTTGTCGAAAAGCTCCTGCCGCTCTTGACCTCGCGCGGCGTGCGCGTCGGCGTCGTCAAGAGCGATGCGCACGGCATTGTCCTGAACGACGGAACGAAGGACAGCGGACGCTTCCGCGCGGCGGGCGCGTCGAGCGTCGCCGTCGTTGCGCCTGCGGGCTTCTGGCTCTACGAGCGCACGCAGGAGAAGCTCTCGCTGGAAGTCGCCGCCGCACGCATGACGGACGTCGATCTCGTGCTCATCGAGACGCGCTCGCACGGCGTATTTCCCGCCTTGTCGCTCTGGCGCGAGCTGGAAGAGCCGCTGCTCGACGAGCGCGTCGCGGCGCTCTTCTCCTCTTGCCATGAGCGGCAGGCGGAAGGGATTTTGCAGCTTGACCTCGAAGCTATGGAGGATGCCGCACATCTCGTCCTTTTTCTGATGGGGCGGGAGGAAGGATTCGATCTGCGTCGAATCGCATGGGACGGCGGCCACAGCGGAAAGGGAGGCGCATAGTGCATGAATGATATCGAAAAGAAAGAGCGCAAGGTGCAGCGCGCGTATCGCCAGCTCGGCAATATCGCGCGCCTATACGACGGCATGATGACGAATACGAGTTGGGCGGGGCGCTTTGCCATCCGCTGGCTCTGGGGCTTCGCCTCCTATCCGGAGTTTCTGGCGATGGCGTATCGCGGACTCCCCGCAGATTTTCGCGGCAGGCTGCTCGAAGTTCCCGTCGGCACGGGCGTGCTGTCGTTTCCGCATTATGAGAAGATGAAGGAGGCGCAGATCACCTGCCTCGATGTTTCGGAGACGATGCTGGAGGCGGCGAAAAAGCACGCGGCAAGATTTTCGCTCGGCGCGGTTGACTTTGCGCTCGGCGATGTCGGCGATTTGCAGTATGCAGATGAAACTTTTGATTTCGTATTGTCCGTCAACGGCTTTCACGCGTTTCCCGAGAAGGAGAAGGCGTACCGCGAGACGGAGCGCGTCCTAAAGCGCGGCGGCATATTTTCCGGCTCGATGTATGTGCGCGGCAAGAGCCGGCGCACCGATTTCTTCGTCAAGCAGTTCTGCGAGCGGCGCGGCTTCTTCTCGCCGCCCTACGAGACGGAGGAGAGCCTGCGGGAAAGGCTTCAGGCGATGTACGGCGAGGTCGACATCATGACGATCGGCTCATTCGCAGGCTTTCGTTGCAAGAAGATTTAAGTTGTTTTCATGAGGAGTGTTGAATCAATGGCTGATGAAATGGCATGGAAGAATCTCGGTCCCAATCCATCGCGCAAGGAGATCCTTGCATGCTGGAATCCCGAGGACGCGGGCTTTTGGGAGAAGTATGGCAAGCGTATCGCGACGCAGAATCTCTACACCTCGACTTGGGCGCTCGTCCTGAGCTTCGTTGCGTGGACGCTCTGGGCGACGATCGCGGCGAAGCTCAAGTTTATCGGCTTCAACTTCTCGGACGATCAGATTTTCACGCTCGCGGCGCTGCCCGGTCTTGTCGGCGCGACGGGACGCCTGTTTTACACGTATCTGCCGGGGCTGATTGGCGGCAGGAACTCCACTTTCATCACGACGGCGCTTCTTCTGCTGCCGCTCTTCGGCTTGGGTCGCGCTCTGCAGGATCCCACAACGTCGTATGAGACGTTCGTCCTTCTCGTGTCTTTCATCGGCATCGCGGGCGCAAACTTCTCCGCTTCGATGGCGAATATCGGCTTCTTCTTCCCCAAGGCGAACAAGGGATTCGCGCTCGGCATCAATGCGGGCATCGGCAACCTCGGCGTATCGCTCATCTATCTGACGACGCCGATCCTCTTGGGCTGGAATCTCTCCTCGCTCTTCGGCGAGGGCGTGCCGGGTCCTGACGGCATGATGTATGTGCAGAATGTCTGCTACTTCTGGACGATTCCGACGGCGCTGACGCTCGCCCTCGTCTGGTTCTTCATGGACAACCTGCCGCTGCCGAAGCAAAGCCCCAAGAGCATGATGTCCATCTTCGGCAACAAGCATACGTGGCTCATGTGCTGGATCTACACCTGCGGCTTCGGCTCCTTCATTGGCTTTTCGGCGGCGCTCGGACTGCTCGTCGCGAAGGAGTTCCCCGAGATGCCCTTTTCTTACGCCGCTTTCCTCGGCCCCTTCATCGGCGCGGGCATCCGTCCCGTCGGCGGTCTTCTGGCGGACAAGATGAACAGCGGTTCGCGCGTCACGCTCATCTCGCTCTTCGTCATGCTCGGCGCGAGCTTCCTCGTGCTCTTCGGCGTGGAGGCGCATCGCTTCCCCGTGTTCTTCGGCGCATTCCTGTTGCTCTTCTTGACGACGGGCTTCATCAACGGCGCTTCCTTCCGCATGATTCCCTACATCTTCAACAATCCGTTCCACTCCTCGCTCGTCACGGGCTTCACGGCGGCGA
>CAJPRR010000230.1 GCA_905373085.1 uncultured Selenomonas sp. | reverse complement strand
CGCTGCTCGCGCTCCTCGTCTGGAACGCGAAGCCGCAGGATGAAGCATAACACACCGGGAACAAGAAGAACCTCCACTTGGAGCGCAGCACGAGGGCGGAAAGGCTCGCACGCGCCATCGCGCGAGGCGTCACGGACTACGATGTGGAAATGCAGGCAGAAGAAAGCGGGGCTTCCGTGCTCTCCAAGTGAGGACAGGACACGGGCAGTGTTCTCATACCCCTACTTTGCCGAATCTGCTCTATCGGTCTCATCTCCGACGTGGTTTGGGACTTCAGGATAGAATATGAATCCCTCTCATTTTCTTCTTGCCCCCCGCAAGATATGTTATCATTATCATCGGATAGACTGCAAGCGGGGACTCTTGAGGGAACATGGATACTCGAAAGCTCCCCTTGGATGGTCTGACCACAGTTCATTTCCATCTATTTCAAAGGAGGAGTTTTTCATGAAGAAGTCTCTGACAGCCGCCTTGACGACGGCGCTCGTCGTCGGTGCGGCCTCGACGACCTTTGCGGCGGCGAACCCGTTCAGCGACGTCCCCGCCGATCATTGGGCGTACGACGCAGTCGCACAGCTCGCCGATGACGGCGTCATCGAGGGCTACGGCGACGGCACGTACCGCGGCCAGAACGAGATCACGCGCTACGAGATGGCGCAGATGGTCGCCAAAGCCATGGCGAAGGAAGACCAGGTCAATGCCCAGCAGAAGGCGATGATCGACCGCCTCGCCGCCGAATTCAGTGAAGAGCTGAACAACCTTGGCGTGCGCGTCGCGAACCTCGAAGACCGCATCGACAACGTCAAGTGGACGGGCGAGCTGCGCTACACGTACCAGAAAATCGGTGGGGATTATTTCGACAGTCATCCGGATGAGCGGACGAACGACCATGAACTGCTCTTTCGTCTGGAGCCGGAAGCCACGGTCAACGATCATTGGAAGGTCAAGGCTCGTCTCGACGCTGCATGGAATCTTTCCGAGGACAAGTCGGATGAAGATCACGACAGCAAAGTATCGCTCAAGCGAGCCTACGCCGAAGGCACTTACGGCACGACGGTCATCGACGCTGGCAAGCTGCCCGTCTTCACGGAGCAGGGCGTTCTCATCGACGACGATTTGTCTGGTGTAGCCGTGACCTTCGGGGCGGAACAGCCGTTCTCCGGCACGATTTTTGCCGGACGCTACAATCTTGAAAATTCAGGTTGGGGTGGAGAATTGAAGGAAGCGCAGGAAGCTGGTATTAATGCTAGCGGACGAGCGGACGTGCAGATGGTCAACCTCAATTGGAATCCTTCAGAGAAGTTCCATGTCGGCGCAGACCATGTGCGTATGAAGAACACAGATTTTGTCCGCGATCTGGCGGGCTTGGCAGCGCCTTGCAACATCTGGGGACTCGGCATGACGTGGCGTCCCGAGAGCACGGTCGCCCTGTCTGGCGGTTATTGGAAGAATACGAGTCATGAAGCTCGCTTTGTTACGAAAGAGAATCTGAAAGCCTATAACATAGAACTTGCCTATAAAGGGGCAGAGCCTGAGAATCCGCGCACTTTCGGACTTCATGTGGCGTATCGCTACCTCGGCGGCGGCACGGCAATCACCCCGACTTTTGATGGCGCGATGTGGAACACGAAGGGCTGGGAGATCGGTGGCGAATACACCTTCGCGAAGAACATCGTCGGCACGCTCATCTACTTTGATAGCGATATCATCTTCCCGAGAGGCGTTACGGGCAAGACAGGAGAAAAGAAAGCGTTCGCCCGCCTCGAATACTTCTTCTAAGCTGGAACGAACAGCAGAGCCGCTGCACAGGATTCTGTGCGGCGGCTCTTTTTTGTATGCGAGTCTCATGGTATAATATAAAATATAGAGAATAGATCGGGAGATGAAGCCGATGTATCGTATCAAGCCGTGGGAAGAGCTGACGATTCAGGACGACTACATGTTCAAGCTCATCATGGGCGTCAAGAGTATATGTCTGAGCCTGCTGCAGAACATCCTGCACATGGAGATTGCGGACATCCATTATTTAGAAACAGAAAAATCCGTGGATGCACGCTATCAAGGCAAGGGCATTCGCATGGACGTCTACGTGCGCGACGACGCAAATACGGTCTACAATATCGAAATGCAGGTTCGTATGCCGGAAGGCAAGAGCCTCTTCAAGCGCACGCGTTACTATCAGTCGATGATCGATGCCGACCTTCTGGAGACGGGCGCTGATTACGACGACCTGAACAAGACCATCATCATTTTCATCTGCCCGTTCGATCCTTTCGGCAAAGGGCGGCACATCTACACTTTCCGCAGCTTCTGTGCAGAGGACAAGACACTTGAGTTATCTGACGACGCAACGAAGATATTCTTGAACGCCAAGGGCACGCTGAACGATGTGGATGAAAGCATCAAGGCATTTCTCGACTATGTGAACGGTATCGTATGCAACGATCCCCTCGTGCGAGCCATCGACGAGGAGATTCGGAGGATCAAGGAAGAGAACGAAGAGAGGGTGAGCTACATGACTTTTGCAATGAAGATGATGGAGGAGCGAAAAGAAGGCTTTAAGGAAGGAAAAGCCGAAGGGTTAGCCGAAGGATTGGCTTCCTCCATTCGTAATATGATGAAAAATATGGGCGTTTCACTGGAAAAGGCGATGGACGTACTGCAGATTCCTGCGGATGAGCGTGCAAAATATGCCGCATTGGTCAAAGATTGAGCGTACATTATACGATACTTCAGGATATATAAAAAGGCTGCGCATCGTCGAATCCGACGTATGCACAGCCTTTTTCATTTCTTCC
>CAJPRR010000229.1 GCA_905373085.1 uncultured Selenomonas sp. | reverse complement strand
TGAAACCGATTTCATAGAAAGGGGAATGGGAATGGCGGAATTATTGTTGGAAAGCCCCTTGGAGGGCGAACTTATCGCCCTTAAAGAGGTCAACGATCCTGCGTTCGCCAGCGAGGCCATGGGGCGAGGCGCTGCGGTCAAGAATCCGCAGGGCAAGGTTCGCGCTCCGTTCGACGGCGAGGTCACGGTGCTCTTTCCGACGAAGCACGCGATCGGCCTTCATTCGTCGGCGGGTGTCGACCTGCTCGTTCACGTCGGACTTGACACGGTGAACCTTGAGGGCAAGCACTTCACGGCGCATGTGGAGCAGGGAGCTGCAATCAAGAAGGGCGAACTCCTCATCGAGTTCGACGAGGCGGCGATCCGCGCGGCCGGTTACGATACGACGACGCCCGTCGTCGTGACGAATGCGGCGGACTACGGCACGATTACGCTCTCTTTGGGCGCACAGAAGGTCTCCTCGCCGGGCGAAGGCGAGGAAGAGGCAAGCGAGGCGGCAGCGTCTGCGGCGGCGGGAACACCTGCGGCGGCTGCAGCACCGGCAGGGCCAAATCCCGCCTACGCCTCGATGAGCGCCGAGGAGCGCGTGGCGCACGAGATCCTCGACCACATCGGCGGCATGGCGAACATCCGCTCCGCCGAGCACTGCGCGACGCGCCTGCGCCTCATCCTGAACGACAAGGAAAAGATCGAGGACAAGGCGGTCGAGAACATCGACGGCGTCAAGGGGCAGTTCTTCGCGGCGGCGCAGTACCAGATCATTCTCGGCACGGGTTTCGTCAACAAGGTCTACGACGTGCTCGTCGGCATGAATCCCGCGCTCGCGGGCGGCTCCAATAAGGAAGCGGCATACGAGCAGATGACGACGGCGCAGAAGATCTCGCGCACGTTCGGCGACGTCTTCGTGCCGATCATTCCCGTGCTCGTCGCTACCGGTCTTTTCATGGGCTTGCGCGGCATGCTGCAGAACCTCGGCGTCGAGATGAGCGACAACCTCGTGCGCATGAGCCAGATCCTGACGGATACGGCGTTCGCTTTCCTGCCGGCGCTCGTCTGCTGGTCGACGATGAAGAAGTTCGGCGGCACGCCCGTCATCGGCATCGTCCTCGGACTCATGCTCGTTGCGCCGCAGCTGCCGAATGCCTACGCGATCGCGAGCGGGGAAGCGCAGCCCATCTACATGAGCATCTTGGGGCTTTCGATTTCTGTCGTCGGTTACCAAGGATCGGTCTTGCCGGCGCTCGTCCTCGGCATCCTTGCCGCAAAGGTTGAAGCGGGACTCAAGAAGTTCATCCCCGACATCGTCGACCTCATCTTCACGCCGTTCCTCACGCTCTTTTCGTGCATGATCGTCGGCCTTCTCATCGTCGGCCCCATCATGCACACGCTGGAACTCGCCGTGTTCGGTGCGGTGCGTGCGTTCCTTGAACTGCCGTTCGGCATCGGCGGCTTCATCGTCGGCGGACTGCATCAGGTCATCGTCGTCAGCGGCATCCACCATGTATTCAACGCGCTTGAGATTCAGCTCCTCGCCTCGACGGGGCGCGACGCCTTCAACGCGATCATCACGGGCGCGATCATCGCGCAGGGCGGCGCTGCTGTCGCCGTCGCGGCACGCACGAAGAACAAGAAGAAGCGCGCCCTTTACATCTCGTCGGCGATTCCGGCGTTCCTCGGCATCACGGAGCCGGCGATCTTCGGCATCAACCTGCGCTTCATGAAGCCCTTCCTCTATGCGCTCGCGGGCGGCGCCTGCGCGGGAGCGGCGTCGGGCGTCATGCACCTCGCGGGCACGGGCATGGGCGTGACGGTTCTGCCGGGCACGCTGCTCTACATGGATCATCTCCTCGAATACCTGATCGTCAATGTCATCGGCTTTGGCATCGCTTTCGGCCTGACGTACACGCTCTTTGATCCGAAGGAGTGAGATCATGGCAAACTACAGGGGCTTCATGGTAAATGAAGCGTTTGACAAGGAAACGATCGACGCGAAGGTGCGCGAGGGATTTCCCCTGCAGCACCGCTGGCACAACGACTTTCATCTCGAAATGCCGTTCGGCCTCGTCAACGATCCCAACGGACTTTCGTGGTACGCGGGCAAGTACCATATCTTCTTCCAGTGGAATCCCTTGGGCGTCGAGCACAAGCACAAGTGCTGGGGTCATGTGGAAACCGAGGATTTCGTGCATTATCGCCTGCCTGAGCTTGCGCTCTGGCCGAGCGACGTGCACGACAAGGACGGCTGCTACTCGGGCGCGGGCTTCGTCGAGGACGACGCCCTGCGCCTCGTCTACACGTGCAACCGCAAGGAGGATGGACGGCGCATCCCGGCACAAAGGCTGGCCTCGTGGCAGCCGGAAAAGGGGATCGCGCAGAAGGATGAAATCATCATTGAGCACGAGCCGAAAGGCTATACGGCGCATTTTCGCGATCCGAGCCGCTTCGTAAAAGACGGGCGCGAGTTCCTCGTGCTCGGTGCGCAGACGGCAGAAGAGAAGGGACGCGCCGTGCTCTACGAAAAAAAGGAGGGCGCGTGGCAGTTTGCGGGCGAGATCAAGACGGATTTGTCGGACTTCGGCTACATGTGGGAGTGCCCGACGCTCCTGCCGCTCGCGGAAGGCGATGTGCTGCTCTTCTCGCCGCAGGGGCTTGGCGCCGAGGACTATCGCTGGCAGAACCTCTACCAGTCGGGCTACGTCGCAGGAAAACTCGACGTCGATGCGCTGAAGCTGCAGCACGGCGCTTTTCATGAGCTTGACCGGGGATTTGACTTCTATGCGCCTCAGGCGTTCGTGCACGAGGGGCGTGCGATTCTCTTCGGCTGGATGGGAATGCCCGAGCGCG
>CAJPRR010000228.1 GCA_905373085.1 uncultured Selenomonas sp. | reverse complement strand
ATGACAGGCTTGTCCGCCGCCTTCACTTCGAGCTTGATGTCATGATGGAACGTATAGTTGCCATTGCCGTCGTAGACGCCCTTTTTCTTCCAGAATTCCTGTACAGCTTCCACATCGTCGTAGCTTCCTTCAGCGATTTGCTTCTTAATTGTTCCAGCCGCTGTGGAAGGTGTATCATTCGATTTTACCTGAGCGCGTCCGTCGGAATCTCGATAGTCAAGATCCAGCTGCTGCGAGACAGCAGAGCCGGTCAGCCCCTCGGCGATCATCGCTGTGCCCTTGAGATTGCGCTCGCCCTTGGCGTAGCCGTCGTAGTAGAGCTTTCCGGCAAGCGCATTGAGCGTCTTGCGCACGGCATTTTCATTGCCCAGTTCGACGCCGTTGCTGTCCGTCACCATCGTGACCGAAGAGTTCTTCGCAGCATGCTTGATGTGCGTATCGCGGTAAAGCTTCTGGGTGTCTTTATACTCCGGATCACTGCCATAGTCTGCCGTCCGCGTTCCGTCATTGACATGCTTATAGTAAAGTCTTGCACTGCCGGAGAAATTATCAAAAGTGAGCGCCTTATGGTCGTTGCGGTCAATACCGGTATTCACACCATGGAAACTCTTATAGTTGCCATTCTCAAGAATATTTTCCGTATATCCTTGACCGGTCGAACGGAAAGCGATATCCGCCACCTTCTTGGAAACCGACGATGTGACAAAGCCTTCGGCGATCATCGCCGTGCCCTTGAGATTGGTCGGATGCGCTGTCACCCCTGTGTAATAGAGCTTGCCGGCGAGGGCATCGAGTACGCTGCGGACTTGCGCCTCATCGTTCAGCTTAATACCGCTGCTGTCCGTTACCATCGTGACCTCGGAGCCTTGCTTTGCCGCCGCGATCTTAACGTCGCCCGCCTTGTAGTCCGTCGCCCGCGAACCGTCGTTTTCATGCTCGTACATCACCTGCATCTTGCCGCGGAAATCGTCGATGAGGATGTTGCGCTTGTCCTTCTGGCGAATAATGCCGCCGTCAGCATTGAGACGGTTGACGCGGCTGTCGCCCAGCTCCGCCTTGCCGTTCTTATCCATGCCTGTGCCAACCTTGATATGCTCCCATGTAGCGCCGTTCTTGAGGACGAGATACCCCTTGCCGGACGCCCATTCCCATTGATGGAGCGGCCAAGTGTACATATCGGTGGTGAAAAGTCCCTTGAGAATAGATTTCTTCGTCGCCAGGCCGAGATAGGCGCTGGCGGAACTGTCTTTCACTCGGATATCGCCCTCGATCTGCACGTCGCGGCTCTCGTCCACAGGAACGATGTTGCCTTCACTGTCCGTCTTTGCATTGATCTTTGCCGTGCTGATCGAATTAACATAGAGCGCCGCCTCGCCCTTCGAGACGATCCTGCCGCCGCCGATCGCAAGCTTTCCTCGATCGACGACGACGCCCTGCGGCGCCTCGATATCAACCTTGCCTTTGATGTCGAGATTTGCAGCGCCGGTGGTGCTTTCCAGATAGATTCCCTTGTCTTCGGATCTTATCGTAACAGCAGGATCTGCAGCCGCTCCATTATGAACGAAAAGCTCTGCATTCCCCTTATCTGCATCACCCAGCAGATGGATGCCGTTGTTTTGCGCCTTGATCGACGTCTTGCCGAGCGACTTCAGCTCAAGCGTGCCGCCGCTCACAAGAATGCCTGTGGACTCGTCGCCGCGCAGCTTGCCGGCTTGCGTGCGGAGGTTGCCACTGCCAACGTCAATATTCAGCGCATGCCCCTTCATCTCAATGCTGCCACGCCGGCCTTTGCCCCACAAGATGCCGCCGAAATCATACCGATCTGCGTCATTCAATGCCTTGACGGGATTGTCGGTACGCTTCACAGCAAGTGTGACATCCTTATTTAATGTGTAGGTCGAGCCGCTGCGAACACCCTGCTTCTTCCAATACCTCTGCTCAAGCTCTGCACCCGTCCATGCGCCTTCCGCAATCTGACGACCCGGGCCTATCTCTTCCTTGACGCTGCCCTGACCGTTCTCTTTGAACGTGATCTTCTCAAGCTTCTTCGATGCAGATGAAGCCGTCAGCCCTTCAGCGATCATTGCCTTGCCCTTGAGCGTACGCTCGTTATGGACGTAGCCGTCATAGTAGAGCTTTCCTGCCAGAGCGTCCAGCGTCTTATAGACCTTGGCATCATCCGTCAGATCCACATTCGTCTGATCTGTGGCGACCGTGATTTCGGCATCCGGCGCCGCACTCTTGATATGCGTGTCGCCCGCCGTGTAGTGCGCGCCAACCGTGCCGTCATTCGTATGATGATAGAAGAGCGTTGCCTTGCCTGCAAACTTGTCGATGGTGATGTCTTTTGCGTCGTTTTGGTAGATCGAGCCGCCGTCCGACTTCAGATGCGTCAGATGACTCTTGCCAATCGCATCGCCGCCGCTTCCGACCGACGTATTGTCCCAATATGCGCCCTTTGCCAGCAGGAGTCGCGTGCTGCCGCTGCCCGTGCCGCCGATCTTTCCTTTGATGTAGGAGTCCTTCGTGGCAAGCGCTGCGCCAAAGACGCCGTCATTCCCTTCAAGCAGCACGTTGCCCTCGATCTTGGCATCGCGCTCCGTCGAAGCCGCCTCCACGCTGTCGCCTTCTTCTGTCGCATTGATGAGCGTTTTGCCATTGTTCTTGAGATGCACCGCTTTCGCATCGCCCGCAGCCTTCATGCTGCCGCCGCCGATACGGATCACGCCGCCATCAGCCGCATAGAGAAGATTGTCCTTGTCCTGCTCGATATCGACGAGTCCCGTGACCTCAACGAGCGCTTCCTTCGCGGCCTCTCCCTTTGCCGTGATGGCAGCCTTCTTCGCGCCGCTCGATTCGTTGCGGATCTTGACCGCATACTCCTTCGCATTGCCGTTCCGGATGCGGACAGCCGCATTCTTCTCTGC
>CAJPRR010000227.1 GCA_905373085.1 uncultured Selenomonas sp. | reverse complement strand
CGCAACTGTCGTCCTTTCCATCGCGGCGGCTGCAATCACCCGCTCCATCGGAGAACGATTCCCCATGCTGAACATGCTCATCTTAGGCATTGCCGCTTCAAAGAAAAAATAAGTTTTCGACGAAACTCGCCGAGCGTTATTGCTCAGCGAGTTTTTTCAATGTTTGGGAAAGAATTTCTACCAACGGCGCTACGGTTGGCAGTTCAAGACTTTCCTTAGGGCTGTGAATGTCGTGCGTCGTCACGCCGACGGAAACGAACTTCATCTGCGGATTCTTACGATAGAACCAACCGCACTCCAGTCCCGCATGAATTGTCTCGACTTTCATCGGCTTGCCCATGCGCTGCTCGAAAACCTCCGCGATGAGTTTCGCGAGCGGATTGTCCCTGTCCTCATCCCAGCTCGGCGCAATCGTGCCGATATGAAGTGCAAAGCCCGTAAGCTCTGCCAAATCCTTTGCCATGCGGCAGAATTCGAAGAGCTTGCCTTCCACGCTGGAACGCGGATAAAAGTCGATGTCGATGTCCGCACCCTCCATGCGCACGACGCCGAGATTCGCAGAGGTTTCCACCATGCCCGGCGTGACGGCGGACATCTGGTAGACGCCCGTATGGAAAAGGCGCAGGATACGCAGCAGGTTTTCTGCATCCTCCGGCGCAAAAACCTTCTCTGCATGCGGCGTTTCTGCAAGCGACAACTTAAGCGACGGCTCTGTCACGCTGTACGTCCGGCGGAACTTCTCTTCTTCCTGCTGCAAGGCTTCGCGCAAGGCTTCCTCCGTCGCCTCCGTCACGACGACCGCCTCCGCCTCCGACGCAATCGCATTCTTCGCCTTGCCGCCCGTAAGCGAAGCAACTGAGAAATCCACGCCTGCCTCCTGCAGTCCTGCCATCGCCAAGGACAATAGCCGCAGTGCATTGGCGCGTCCTTCGCCTATCTCCTCGCCCGAGTGCCCGCCTTTTAGGCCTTCGACAGAAATCTGCCACGCTTTTCCCTTCGCAGCAGCAACAAACTTCATCGTGCGCGAAAAGGTCAGATCGACGCCGCCCGCACTGCCGACGCAAAGCTCGTCGAGATTTTCCGAATCGCAGTTGATCAAATATTGTGCGTCCTTCAGATATTTCTCCGCCAAGTGAATGGCGCCCGTCATGCCACGCTCCTCGTCGACGGTGAAGATCGCACGCACGGGGCCGTGCTCCTTCACGTGGCGAAGGATGTGCAGGATGACGGCTACGCCGATGCCGTCGTCCGCTCCGAGACTCGTGCCCTTGGCGTGCAGGACATCGCCCTCTTCCACAAGCCGGATGGCGTCGTGCAGCGGATCATACGCGACGCCCGGCGCAGCGACGCAGACCATGTCCATATGCCCTTGCAGGACGACGCGCGGCGCATCCTCTCTGCCGGGCGCAGCGGCAAGATCGGCGATGATATTGTTCCGCTCATCCTGCACGACCGCAAGCCCCATTTCCCGCAAATGTGCAAGGAGATAGTCGCTGACCGCCTTCTCGTGCCCCGAGGGACGCGGAATCGCGGCGAGGGCACGAAATTCTTTCATGACATTTTCCAAGATATCGCTCTTCTTCATAAATCGCTCCTTCTTTCCATAGAAAAGGCAGGGCAATCAAGCCTGACTGCCCTGCCATAAGGAAACAACCGTCCTCTGCCATACGCAGGCACGATGATTCCAACTTCTCCTATTCAATCTCGCAAGGGAATCGGCTCCGCCTCGTAGACGTTCACACCATCCGGCGCATAAAGCACCATGGCTGTGGAAACACGCTTGACTTCGCCGTTCATGATGTAGCACACGCCATTGATGAAATCGCAGAGACGACGCTGTTCCTCAAGCTCGACGCGTTCATAGTTCACGAGCACCGCCCTGCCGGCCTTCAGATCATCGGCGATTTCCTGAACCTGATCGAAACTGCGCGGCACATAAATCTTCACATTGAGTGAAGGAATCTGCGTCGTATGAACCGTCAGCTTTGGACGCTCTTGCTGTGTCACCACGTGCGTGCGCGGCGCACCGTATCCCGAGACCGAATGCAGGGAGCGGCGCGTCCCTGTTGGCGACGGATACATCGGCGGCTCTGCCGACGCATAAGAAACCGACGCGCCGTTGGAAACCTTGCGTTCGTCGTAAGACTCAGCGCTCATCATGCGCTCTTGCGTCTCTTCCTGCTCCTCTTTCCCTGCAGACTCTGTTTTGACGACCTCTTCTTCCTCCACGGGCATGAGGAAGTCCGTCACCCTTTTCAAAAAATCCACCGCACTCCGCCTCCAGCGTAATAATTCCATAATAGCGACAAAACCGAACAAATGATTGGAAATCCCTTAATGAATCATGTTTATTATGTTCGCCCTTTTTTTCGGAAATCCTCTAAAAAAGTTAAGCCATCGGAAAAAGTTTTCCCAATGGGCGCATAAGATGCATACACCCATAGAAAAGTCCTGTCGCCGCCGCTACTTCCGTGCATTTTTACTCGCACGCCCACGAGCCGTACGATCGAGAATCGCCTTGCGCAAACGGATATTCTCCGGCGTGACCTCGACGAGTTCATCCTCGTTGATGTACTCAAGCGCCTGTTCAAGACTCAAGATGCGCGGCGGCACGAGGCGGATCGCCTCGTCGGAAGAAGACGTGCGCATGTTGGAAACGTTCTTCTTCTTGCACGGATTGATGTCGATGTCAAGTTCGCGCGAATTTTCGCCGACGATCATGCCTTCGTAGACCTGCTGCCCCGGCGAGATGAACATCGTGCCGCGATCCTGCAGCGTGTAGATGCCGTAGCCCGTCGTCTCACCCTGCTCGAAGGCGACGAGCGAGCCGCGCGTGCGCCCGGGAATGTCTCCCTTGAAAGGGACGTAGCCGCAGAACACATGGTTCATGATGCCGTTGCCCTTCGTATTCGTCAAAAGTTCCGAGCGGAAGCCGATGA
>CAJPRR010000226.1 GCA_905373085.1 uncultured Selenomonas sp. | reverse complement strand
GCAGACAGCGGCGTGCCTTGCAGATCCGCGCATTCGCTTCTTTTTCGAGGACGGTTTGCGTTTTATCCGTCAGCCCGAGGACGAGTATGATTTGATTCTTGTGGATTCGACCGATCCTTTCGGGCCGGGCGAGGGGCTTTTTACGAAGGAGTTCTACGGCAACTGCTTCAAAGCTCTGCACGAGGACGGCATCATGGTCAATCAGCACGAAAGCCCGTTTTATAAGGACGATGCCTATGCCATGCAGCGCGCGCACAAGCGCATCGTCGAATCGTTCCCCATCAGCCGCGTCTATCAGGCGCATATCCCGACGTATCCGTCGGGGCACTGGCTCTTCGGCTTCGCGTCGAAGAAGCGTGCGCCCATCGAGGGTGTTGATTGGCAGCGTTGGAAGCGGCTCGGCATCAAGACGCGCTACTACAATACGAAGCTGCATATCGGCGCCTTCGCCTTGCCGACCTATGTGGAGGAGATGCTGCGCGATGTTGAAAGATAATGTAGAAACTTTTCTGGGCTGCGACACATCGTATGAAGAGTCGCGCATCGTGCTCTTCGGCGCACCTTTCGATTCGACGACGTCGTTTCGCCCGGGCACGCGCTTTGCGAGCCGCACGATGCGTGCCGAGTCGTACGGGCTGGAGACGTACAGCCCATATCTCGACCTTGATATGGAGGAGGCGCGCGTCTTTGACGGCGGCGACTTGGAGCTTTGCTTTGGCGATACGGCTCGCGCTTTAGGGCAAATCGAGGACTTTGCGCGGGACTTGCTCGCCGATGGCAAGAAGCCCTTCATGATCGGCGGAGAGCATCTCGTGACGCTTCCCGTCGTGCGTGCGCTCGCCGAATGCTACGAAGACCTCCATATCGTGCATTTCGATGCACATACGGACTTGCGCGATGATTACTTGGGCGCGAAGCTCTCGCACGCAACGGTCATGCGCCGCGCCTGGGACATCCTGGGTGACGGGCGCATTTATCAGTTCGGCATACGGAGCGGCGAGCGCGTGGAGTTCCTCTGGGCGAAGGAGCACACGCATTTGCAGCGCTTCGATTTCACGGGGCTTGAATGGAGTCTCTCTGAACTCATGGGAAAGCCCGTGTACTTGACGCTCGATCTCGATGTGCTCGATCCGAGTGTTTTTCCCGGCACGGGCACGCCCGAGCCGGGCGGCGTGAGCTTCCTCGATCTTCTTCGTGCGCTCCGAAAGACGCTGCGGCTCGACCGCATCGTCGGTTGCGACATGGTCGAACTGTCGCCGCACTACGATGCGAGCGGCGCATCGACGGCGGTGGCCTTGAAGCTCCTCAGGGAGATGCTTCTCGCTTGGGAAGAGCCGGCGATTCGCGGTGCAGAGATGGTTTGATGCGGGCGGCGAACGCCCTTGAGTTGACGACAGGAGGAAAATCATGGGAAAGGCTTTGATCATCGGCGCGGGCGGCGTCGCAAGCGTCGCCGTGCACAAGTGCTGCCAGAACAGCGACGCCTTTGAGGAAATCTGCATTGCGAGCCGCACGAAGGCAAAGTGCGACGCATTGAAGGAAAAGCTCGCGGGCGGCAAGACGAAAATCATGACGGCGCAGGTGGATGCGGACAAGACGGACGAGCTCATCGCCCTGATTGAGCGGGAGAAGCCTGACGTCGTCTTGAATCTCGCATTGCCGTACCAGGATCTGACGATCATGGACGCGTGCCTTGCGACGAAGACGCACTATGTCGATACGGCGAACTATGAGCCGGAGGACACGGCGAAGTTTGAATACAAATGGCAGTGGGAGTACAATGACCGCTTCAAGGAAGCCGGCATCACGGCGCTGCTCGGCTCGGGCTTCGACCCGGGCGTCACGGGCGTCTTTTCCGCTTACGCCTTGAAGCATCATTTCGACGAGATCAACTACATCGACATTCTTGACTGCAACGCGGGCGATCACGGCTATCCGTTTGCGACGAACTTCAATCCCGAGATCAACATCCGCGAGGTTTCGGCGAAGGGAAGCTATTGGGAAGACGGCAAGTGGGTCGAGACGGAGCCGATGGAGATCAAGCGCGTCTACAACTTCCCCGAGGTCGGCGAGAAGGACATGTACCTCCTGCATCACGAGGAGCTGGAGTCGCTTGCACTGAATATCCCCGGCATCCGCCGCATCCGCTTCTTCATGACGTTTGGCGAGAGTTACCTGCGTCACCTCAAGTGCCTGGAAAATGTCGGCATGACTTCGATCGAGCCGATTGAGTTCGAGGGCAAGAAGATCATTCCGCTGCAGTTCCTCAAGGCGGTTCTGCCCGATCCCGCAAGCCTTGGTCCGAGGACGAAGGGCAAGACGAACATCGGCTGTATCTTCCGCGGCAAGAAGGACGGCAAGGAAAAGACGTACTATCTCTACAATGTCTGCGATCACGAAGCGTGCTACAAGGAAGTCGGCTCGCAAGCGGTTTCCTACACGACGGGCGTGCCCGCGATGATCGGCGCGATGCTCGTGATGAACGGCACATGGAAGGGCGCGGGCGTCTATAACATCGAGCAGTTCGATCCCGATCCGTTCATGGATGCGCTGAATCGCTGGGGTTTGCCGTGGCAGGAGAGCTTCACGCCGGAGCTTGTCGATTGATGGGCGAGGCTTTCGGGAAATTCGAGAAATACGCAGGAATTTTCCATGCCGTGCCGACGCCCGCCTACGTCGTCATGGAGGAGCTTCTGTGCAGGAATCTCGCCGTGCTGCGCGACTTGCAGCAGGAGACGGGCGCACATGTGCTTCTGGCACAGAAGGCGTTCTCGATGTTTCGCTTCTATCCGCTCATCGCCGAATACCTTGCAGGAGCGGCGGCGAGCGGCCTCTTTGAGGCGCGTCTCGCATACGAGGAGATGCCGGGCAAGGAGAACCACGTCTTTTCGCCGGCGTTCAAGGCTGAGGACATGGCGGAGATCGTCAAGATCGCCGATCACATCGTATTCAACTCCTTCGCC
>CAJPRR010000225.1 GCA_905373085.1 uncultured Selenomonas sp. | reverse complement strand
GCAGCACGCGCAGCAGTCAGCTCGGAGAGTGCATTCAGCGGCAGATTGTCGACGCTTTGGGCACGACAGACAGGGGACTCAAGGACAGGGGCGGACTCTATGTCCTCAAGCACACGGACATGCCCGCCGTCCTCGTCGAGCTGGCGTTTATCGACAACGAGGACGACGCGGAGCTGCTGCGTGACAATCAGGACGACTTCGCCCGTGCCATTGCGCGAGGCGTGACGGACTACGAGCAGATGCTTTGATGAGAAAGGAGCAAACAAGATGAGCAAGTGGACGGAGATCAGGGACAACATTGTGCGTGAGCTGCATATTGACAATGTGACGGAGGAGATCAAGCAGCGCGTGTCGGCGAGCATCGTGAGCGAGGTGCTGCCGCCGATCGAGGATGCGGTCAATAAGTTCGTCGCGACGATCCAGGCACAGGCCAAGGAGGAGCGCGGCTGGAGCTACTGGCGCGATGCCATTGTGCTGCCGACGGTCATGCAGGGCGCGGTGTGGCTGGTCAAGACGGTGCTGACGAAGACGCTTACGCCGACAGAACAGGCGTAGCGTAGCGGAGGGCAGGAGCCGAATACGGCAGCACAGCTTCCCTATAGCCTTGAAGTTTCTTTTGAAAGGCAAAACACGCCCGGCAGTTCGCAAAGCTGCCGGGCGTGTTTTTTGTCTACAATTTGTCTACAAAAACCATGATTCGCCTGTATAATCTCATATAATCCATTGCGTTGAAAAATCGTTTGTTATTTGCGTGAAGCCTTGTGGTTACTGGGTTCGCGGGTAGCCGTTATACACCGTCGGAATATTATATAGACTACCGATAATATTGTAATGAAAAAGGGGGAATTTGTCACGAAACACTTGAATAGAATGCCGTGCCGGAGGTGACAAGCCGGAAAATCAAGCTGTCGATCTGCATAGCGTATGGATTCAGAAATATCGACAACAGTTAAGAGTGGGTACAATGTCTGCAGTATGCCGTTGTGGCAGGATTTTTTTGCATCGCGGCGAATAATATGTCCGTCAAATGCAAGGAAAGCGAGGGGAAGCAAGTGACGGAAATCGTGGAGGAGAAGCTCAGGCTGCTGCCGGATTCTCCGGGCGTTTACATCATGAAGGACGCAAAGGGGCGCATCATCTACGTCGGCAAGGCCGTCGTCCTCAAGAACCGCGTGCGGCAGTACTTCCAGAGCGGCAAGCATCAAGCGCCGAAGGTGCGAGCCATGGTCGCGAAGATTGCCGACTTCGAGACGATCCTCACACATTCGGAAGTCGAGGCGCTGATCTTGGAGTGCAACCTCATCAAGAAGCACCGCCCGCGCTACAACATCAGCCTCAAGGATGACAAGAGCTATCCGTACCTCAAGGTCACGCTGGCCGACGAGTATCCGCGCCTCGTGGTCACGCGGCGTGTCACGAAGGACGGCTCGCGCTACTTCGGCCCTTATACGTCGGCAGGCGCGATGCACGAGAGCGTGAAGCTCCTGAAGAGGCTCTTCCCGCTGCGTACATGCAAGAACATGAAGGTCGAGCGTCCGTGCTTGGAGTATCACATCAAGCGCTGCCTTGCGCCGTGTTGTGAGCCGGTGGACAAGGAGGAGTACGGCGCGATGATCCGCGAGGTCTGCCTGTTCCTAGAAGGTCGGACGGAGCAGGTGGAGAAGGAGCTTTCGCGCCGCATGACGGAAGCGGCGCAGGACTACGACTTCGAGCGGGCGGCGCGTCTGCGCGATCAGCTCGCCGCCGTGCGCAAGGTAGCGGAGAAGCAAAATATCGTGACGGGGTCGGGCGATCAGGATGCCGTCGGCATGGCGCGATCGGGGATGGGCGCGGTCGTCATGGTCTTTCTCATACGCGCGGGCAAGATGGTCGGGCGCGAGCACTTTCTGCTTTCGGGCAGTGAGGAGGAGACGGACGAGGCGCTTCTTACGGCATTCTTGAAGCAGTACTACCATCGCGCGGCATTCGTACCGCGCGAGATCCTGCTGCCGTTTCCCATCGAGGAGACGGAACTTTTGGAGGGCTGGCTCGCCGAGCGCAAGGGGGCGAAGGTGGCGCTCGCCGTACCGCAGCGCGGCACGAAGCACGACGTCGTCGAAATGGCTCGCTCCAATGCTGAGAAGTACCTCACGGACGAGGCGGCGCGCATCGAGCAGGCGAACGATCAGACGCTCGGCGCGGTCCGGGAGCTTGGCCGCTATCTCGGACTCAAGGAAGAGCCGATGCGCATGGAGTGCTTCGACATCTCGCACAATCAAGGCTCGGAGACGGTCGCCTCGATGGTCGTCTTCGAGGGCGGCTTGCCGAAGAAGTCCGACTATCGGCGCTTCAAGATCCGAAGCGCCGAGGGAAAGCCCGACGATTTCCTCTCGATGCGCGAGGTGACGGAAAGGCGTTACGCCAAGCTCGCGGAAGACGAAATGCCCGACCTCATCATCATCGACGGCGGCAAGGGACAGCTTTCGTCCGCGCTGGAAATCATCCGCGGCGCGGGGCACTTGACCGTGCCCGTCGTCGGGCTTGCCAAGCAGTTCGAGTACATCTTCACCGAGGGCAGTTCCGATCCCGTGATCCTGCCGCGCCGCAGCCAGGCGCTTTACCTCATCGAGCGCATACGCGACGAGGCGCACCGCTTCGCCATCACCTACCACCGCAAACTGCGCGGCAAGCGCAACCTCGTCTCCGTGCTCGACCATATCGCGGGCATCGGCCCCAAGCGGCGCAAGGCGCTCTGGAATCACTTCGGCACGATCGCGAAGATCAAGGCGGCGAGCGTCGAGGAGCTTGCCGCCGTCGACGGTATGACGCTTCCCGCAGCCGAAGCCGTGAAGAATTTCTTCCTCGCGCAGGAAAAGATGCTTGCGGGGGAGGAATAGCAAGTTTCCATGTGGGAAAAAGCACGATTTAGACAGTCTTTACGGGCTGTCTTTTTTTGTGCGTGAAACACGATGCTTTTCCGCGCAGCGTGCGAAGAGCATCGTGTGATAATCGGAAGTGCGTGA
>CAJPRR010000224.1 GCA_905373085.1 uncultured Selenomonas sp. | reverse complement strand
AGCTGCGCGTCCTTCGCTTCCAAGACGAGATAATTGTCCGTCTCGGGCTGCGGCGCGACTGCCTCATCGAGCGCATGGTCGACCCAGAGATTTGGATAGCGCACATCGCCTGCGACGCCCGTCAGGATGTAGGCTGGTCCCTTCGGCGAACGGCGAAACGCTTGGATATGCCCGCGATTGCGATAGGTGTGCAGGTGCGCCGTCAACACGAGGTCGATGCCGAGCGCGTCGAAGACAGGCATGAAGACTTCGCCGAAGCTGGAAAATCCTTCCTTGCGCTCGGGGCGGTCATGAATGCGGTACTGCAGCACATCCTTGTGCAGGAGCGCGATCTTCCACCGCTTGCGGCTCTTCTCCATATCCTCGGGCAGCCACGCGAGCTGCTCTTCCAAAAGCCCCCGCTTGAAATCCACCACCTCGTCCATCTGCGTATTGAGCACGGCGAAATGGCAAGACCCGTAGTCAAACGAATAATAATAGCGCGAGAACGCCTCGCTGCCGTTGTCCGGCACGGCGAACTCCTGCAAGTACGCTTCGGGCAGGCGCACTTGCCAATTCCTGTCGTACGTCTCATGATTGCCCATGACGGGCGCAAAGGGAATGCGCTCGATCATGGGCGCGACCGCCGAGAGCCACGCACCCCACTGCGTATGATCCTCGCCGTTATCGACGAGATCGCCCATGTTGACGAAGAAGCCCGCATCCCGATTGCGCTGCCATGCTCCCTGCGCGACGTCTCGCCAGACTGAATAATCGCTCGACTGCGAATCGGGGAAGATCAGCGCCTTGAAGTCACCGCGCTCCGCCGGCGTCGTCAAAGGCCGCCACTCGCTCGCCTCCTCGCCGTTCACCAGCCGATACTCGTAGCGCCGTCCCGGCAAAAGCCCCTCAACGCCCGCCGCATGCAGCACCGCCGCGCGCCCGTCATCCGTGAAATCCTCGTTCACCGCCGCCGCGCGCTGCACCGTCTGCGCGTCCCTTTCGCACCACTCAACAGCCGCCGCGCTCTCCGCCGCCTCCGACTGCCACATGATCGTGCGCGAGCTGGAAGGATCGCGCGTGATGATCTGCCGGACGAAGTCCGCCTCGATCTTTCGAGGATTCGCCATCTTGTCGAGCCGCTTCGCCGCCCGTCCGAAGACATCGAACCTCTGCGCCAAAAAGCCGCCGCCCGCGATGACCGCCGCGCCGCCCGCAAGCTTGAGGAAGGTGCGGCGATTTATCTTATGTTGATTCTTCATGTTTTGCCCCTTGCACTATTCCACTTTCGTATATTACTGAATACAGCGACTTCTTCCTGCTGCATTTCTTATTCTACTGTGAAGCCCCAAGAAGTCAAGCCCGAAGGGCGCAGACCGATTGGCTAGGCTTATGTAAGGGCGACGCAAAATGTCCAAAAAGTGGACGTTTGTGCGTGTAGTATGAGATCGTCTATACGAATCGCATGAAAAGAGATGTCCGCCGCGTGAAAAGGCGAGGCAAAGACATCTCCAGACTTATCAAGATATTGCAGTTACTGCAAAAAGTCTCTGCCATGCCAGAGCAGTATCGAGATCATGCACCTGGCGGAAATCTGAAGGACTTCCGCGAACCGTCAACACGAGATCAATGCCGAGCGCATCGAAGACAGGCATGAAACCCCCGCCTATGTCGGAAAATCCCTCCGTGCGTTCGGGGCGCTGATAGACCCTTCACCCCTTGCCCGCCGACCTCTTCATGCCGCGAAGCACCATCTTAGCCCAAAAGAAGAAAGCAGGCGCATCTCCATAAGCATAGAGATGATCGGTAAAAATCAAGAAAAGCTCCTCCATCGTATGCGGCCGATAACTATACGGACTCAAGGCCTCTGTATATGTCTCCATCTTTTTCGTACCATAAGCGGAAAAGAACTTCTTCACATCCGTAGTATTATCAAGCAGCACCTGCAGATACCGCCGCGCCGCCTCCTCTTTCCCCAGCTTGTAAGAAAGAAGCGCCATGGCCAACGGAAGACGCGTCTCCTCCACCCCATGATACTTTTTGAAAATCTTCTGCGCCGCTTTTTCCTCCTCAAGATACGCATAAATATGAATGAGCGTATAGCGAATACCGAGATTGTCCCTCGAACAAAGGCGAAGCATCGACTCGCACTCCTTAGCGGCAAGGCGCATCTTGCGATTCATCAGCAAGGTTTCCACATACGCATGACAAACCCGCATATATGGGCGCGTTTCAACAATGAGCCAGAAATCGCCGACGGTCTCCTTGCAGAAATCCCCTTGCTCACGCAGCTGCTTCTCAGCCTTTTGCTGCAATTCACAAAGAAGCATCTCCTCCTCATACGGATCCTTGACCGTCATCTCGATTTCCGCCAACGCCGCATCCACATGATCGGGTTCAATCTCGCGCGCCTTCCGGATCCACTTCAGACGCTCCCTCCGACTCTTCGCCTCCTGCGCACGATCCAAAAACACATCCGCCGACTCCTCCTCCGCCATCGACGCGAGAAGTGGCGAGCCTTCATTCATCAGCTTCACATACTCCTGCAGCAACGCATCCATCTCGTCATCCGTCGGCTGCTCATGTCCCGACTGTGCCAGAAACCGCTGAAACCCCTCGTAGAACCTCTCACTATTGCTCTTCGCCACTGTCATCGCCTCCGTTTCTTCCTATAGGCCAACCTGCATTCTTTTCAACCATTTACAAAATTTTTGAAAATTTGCCAGAACAGGTATTCGCACATCATGCCATACCTTCAATCCATGCCATATTTTCTCCTGGCAAATACGCGACCCGCTTTCATTGACAGTATCCTTCTATGACTATCGACGAATCCTTTCTTCTATAAGATGCCTTCATTTTCCTGCATAGAGCATATCATCTCAAACTTCGCAGTCCAATGATCTTCCGTAACTCGTCACTCCACCAGAAAACACGGTTACCAGTTAACAAAAACAGATAGTTTTCGTATTGCAATCCTAAAACTATCTGTTTTTGAAACCTTATGGTATAATAATGCAAAAAGCA
>CAJPRR010000223.1 GCA_905373085.1 uncultured Selenomonas sp. | reverse complement strand
CCATAGATGATCCCTATGAATTTCTTGCCTGTTTTTATGCTCGTATTGATATGGACACGGAAAAGTACGATGAAATGGACATTCTGGACAGCCTTGCCCTAGAAATTCTGCCAAAGTCCGGCCATAGGGAGGTCAACCTGTACGGGCATCCGCGCTATTTGCCGGAAACGGATCCGTTGCTCATGGAAGCTGTAAAGAGGTGCAAAGATGAGAAAATACGCAGTGCTCAAGGAGCCGGCTCGCTGTAATGGCGGGAAAACCGTTTATAAGATCATGCTTCATATGACAAAAGATGGAATCTATCTGTATAAGTACGACGCTCCCGATGCATTGAAATGCGCCCAGGATGATTTCTATGAGGATTTGGACGCTCTGCATGATGTATGGGATGCGCTGCTGGATGACAACGGCTGGATCGAGGTGGCGGATCCGGCGGAGGGGGAACAGCATGATGCGTTCCCGACGGGTCATGCATCTGACGCACAGAAATGAGAAGAGAGCACTGATTTGTTGAAATATAAAGAAAATGTTGATATAATCAACTAAGAAAGAATAGATACATTCAGCATCATGCAGCGTAAAAATGCATGAGAGGGGGATTTTGGTGGAGAATTTGCAGGTGGCGCGTTGCTTTTCCGTCTTGGACGGGCGCTCGCGCAGCTATGTTTTGGAGGCGTGCCGCCCTTTGGGGATTACATATTCGGAGTACGTCCTGCTGCTGCGCCTTTTTGACTGCGAGGGGTCGAGTCAGGAGGAACTGTCGCGCGTGCTTCAGACGGACAAGTCCGCCGTGGCGCGCACGCTCAAGCTCTTGGAGCAGAAGGGCTTTATCCGGCGTGAGAAGGATGCGGAGGATCGCCGCATCAAGCGCATACGACTGACGGAGTACGGGCGCATGCAGCATCCGTTCCTGATGTCCGTCATGAATGCTTGGGTCAACTATCTGATTGATACGTTGTCGCTGCAGGACGTCTCCTGTGTGGAGCGCAACTTCCGGATTTTGGCGGAACGCTCGTCGAAGGCGGATTTTCGGGAGATCATCGCTAGGACGACGCGCTGAAGCCAGCGGGAAGCGGAGAGGGGGAAATGATGTGAGATATGGGGCACGCAGTGTTCTGACGCTCTTTTTGGCAGGGTTGCTCGCCAGCGCCGCAGGCTGCGGCGATGTGCCGCCCGAGAAGACGAAGCCGCCGTTGGTGCGCACCGAGCGCGTCGAGACGGGAGAGGCGGCACGCGCGGTCAACTATGCGGGCAGCGTGCGCGGCCGCTACGAGAAGAAGCTGGCGTTCCAGGTCGGCGGCCGCGTCATCGCGCGTGCGGTCAACGTGGGCGACCGCGTGGAAGCGGGAGCGCTGCTCCTGCGCCTCGACGCCTCCGACATCGTGCAGAGGTCGAGGCAGGCCGATGCCGCAGTCGATGCGGCGAAGGCGCAACTCGACCTCGCGGCGGCAAATGCGGCCCGCTACCGCGAGCTTTACGCAGCCGAGGCCGTGCCCGCCGCCGTGCTCGACCAGTACGAGACTGCCCATGAGGCGGCGGCGGCGAGCTACCGGCAGGCGCTCGCCCAAGCGGCAGAGGGACACAATGCCGTTTCCTACACGGAGCTTCTTGCCGATGCGCCCGGCGTGATTTCTGCCGTGACGACGGAGGCGGGAGAGACGATCGCCGCAGGGCAGACGGTCGCGACGCTCGTCGAGTCGGACGAGCTTGAGGTCGAGATCGCCGTGCCCGAGGATCGCCTCGCCGACGTGCAGCCGGGCACGGCGGCTCGCGTGTCTTTCTGGGCGCTCGGCGCAGACGCCGTCCCCGGCACGGTGCGCGAGGTCGCGCCGATGGCGGACGCCGTCTCGCGCACCTACCGCGTGCGCGTCTCTGTTCCCGCACCGCCGGCCGGCATGGCGCTCGGCATGACGGCGAATGTGGCTGTGGGACGGGCGCAGACTTCTGCTGTGCGCCTGCCGCTCGCCGCCATCTACCAGACGGGCGGCAATCCTTCGGTCTGGCTCGTCGGCGCGGACAACAAGGTGTTCTTGCAGGAAGTTGTGGTCGACGGCTATGATGGCAACGACGTGCTCGTCCGGGGACTTCCCGACGGCGCTCTTGTCGTGACGGCGGGCGTCCACAAACTGCGCGAGGGCGACGAAGTGCGGACGGGGGATGCGCCATGAGGAATCTTACGGAAATCTCCCTCAAGCATAAGGGGCTCGTATGGTATTTCATTCTCGTCGTCTTTATCGGCGGCATTTTTTCCTACGGCAAGCTCGGCAGGATGGAAGATCCTGACTTCACGATCCGCCAGATGGTCGTATCCGTCGCCTGGCCGGGTGCGACGGCGCAGCAGATGGAAGAGCAGGTCACGGACAAGCTGGAGAAGAAGCTGCAGGATGTGCCGGGACTCAAGGAGCTCAAGAGCTATTCGCGCGAGGGTCAGGCGGTCATCTATGTGACGCTGGACGACGATGTGGCGAAGGAGGATATTCGTCCGACGTGGCGCGACGCACGCAATCTCTGCGAGGATGAGAAGCGCAGCCTGCCCACAGGCGTTTACGGCCCTTATTATAACGACCGCTTCGACGATGTATTTGGCTCGGTCTACGCCGTGACGGGCGACGGCTGGTCCTACGAGGAGATGCGCGAGCAGGCGGAAAAGACGCGCCGCGCCCTGCTTGCGGTCGAAAACGTGCAGAAGGTCGAACTGATCGGCGTGCAGCCGGAGAAGATCTACGTCGAGGCCGCGCGCGAGCGTCTCGCGGAGCTTGGCATACCGCCCGACGCGATTCTTTCTGCCATCCGCACGCAGGAAGAGATGACGCCGGCGGGCATGATCGAGACGCAGACGGACAACGTCTATGTGCGCGTCTCGGGCGCTTTCGACGACCTTGAGGCGATCCGCGCCCTGCCGATCGCCGCCGGCGGGCGCACCTTCCGCCTCGGTGACGTCGCGAGTGTCACGCGCCGCTACGCTGAGCCGGCCGAGCCGAAGATGTACTTCAATGGCGAGCCTGCCGTGGGCATCGCCGTTTCCATGCGCCCGGGCGG
>CAJPRR010000222.1 GCA_905373085.1 uncultured Selenomonas sp. | reverse complement strand
ACTTATACATCTTCGACGAGATATATGCGCAGCGCATGAAAAACAGGCGGGCGGCAGAGCTGATTCTGCCGCGTGCAGGCAGGCGGATGATCGGCGCAGACAGCGCAGAACCGAAGTCGATTGACGAGATGACAGACTACGGACTCAACGTGCTCTCCGTCAAGAAAGGCCCCGATTCCGTTGACTTCGGCATTAAGTGGCTGCAAAGGCTTCATCGCATCTACATCGACAAACGGCGCTGCCCGAACGCCTACCGCGAGTTTGTCGGCTACGAATACATGCGCAACAAAGATGGGCAGTTCATCTCGGCGTATCCCGACAAGGACAATCACGCGATCG
The DNA here is from genome assembly GCA_905373085.1 of uncultured Selenomonas sp. GTDB lineage: Bacteria > Bacillota > Negativicutes > Selenomonadales > Selenomonadaceae > Selenomonas. The sequence continues at coordinate 2,715 of CAJPRR010000222.1, read as the reverse complement.
ACGCCGTTCGCTACGGGCTGGAAAACGATATGCTGCTTGCCATGTCGCCAATCTTCGGGCGGCATAAACTGTATTGAGGGGGCAGAACATGACAGACAACTACGAACTCCTGCGTGACGCATACACAGGGGGCGGCGGCTTCGAGGACGGACGATACCTCTTCATGCACAGCCGCGAAGAGCCGGAAGATTATCTCCTGCGAAAGAAAATGGCGCGATACTCGAATTTCGTCAAAGTCATTATCTGCTCGCTGACAAATCCGATCTTCAAAAAGACCATCGTGCGCGATTTCAACGACAATGAAATGCTCAAGCAATTTGTCGAGGACGTCGATGGCAGCGGCACGACGCTGAACGCCTTCATGAAAAAGGCGGCGAAGATGGCGCGGCTTTTCGGGCGCGTCTTCATCGTCGTGGACAACTTCGCAGCGGACGAACAAGCCGCAAATAAAAAAGACGCGCTCGAACAGCGGCTGTTCCCGTATCTCTATCCGGTTTACCCCGAGCAGGTCACGGACTATGAGACTGACCGTGCCGGACGCTTCGTCAGCCTTTCCTACAAGCTGACGACAAAGAGAAGCAAGCATGATCTCTCCGGTACGGGAGAAAAAGAAGAATGGACATGGACGGAAACGACATGGAGCTGCAAGAGTGAAGGAGAAAACGGCGAGACGCGCACGGGCGAACACGGTCTTGGCATCTTGCCTATCGTCACGCTCTCGGCAGCCGACGAGGACGCCGATACGCCGATCCCCGTGCCGAGTATGCTGCACATCGCCCGCGCCAGTCGCGACGTATACAACCGTGACAGCGAAAAGCGCGAGATACTCCGCAATCAATGCTTTCCCGTCCTGATCTATCCCGCGACGCGCAACGCCGCCGCCGCGCTGAAGCAGAAAGACGAAGACGGCAAAGAGATCGGCTTGACGCTCGGCACGAGCAATATGCTCGTCACGGACGGAGAGGCGCACCACTTGCCGACATTCGCCGCCCCGCCGTTGGAGCCGGTGCAAATCTTACAGCAGGAAATCAAGGACATCATTGACGACATGTACCGCCAAGCGGGGCTGTCAAGCGTCGTAGGGGTAGAAACAAAAACATCAGGCGTCGCAAAACAGTGGGACTTTGAAAAAACGACGGACGAACTTGCCGACATGGCAGAAAACTGCGAAGTCGCCGAAATCAATCTCTTCAACATCTTCGCACGCTGGGCGGGGATCGGCCTCAAAAATCTCAAGGTCAAATACCCGCGCACCTTCAACATCACGGACATCGAAGACGAACTGAACAAAGCGGCGCAGATGAAAATGCTCGCCATCGGCGGCGAAGTCGTTGCGCGTGAAATCAACCGCAAGGCGGCAGAAGTCTACTTCGCTGACGTGGATGACCGCCGCTACGACGAAATCATGCAGGACATCGAGCAAACGCCGCAGGCAGACGAAAGAGTAAAAAGCGAGGAATAAGCCATGCCGAAAGACGCCGATTTCAAAGCGCGTGAATTTCGAGAAGCCGTGCGAAACATCTTACAAGGCTATCGGAAAGAATACCTTGCCATAGGCGATGCACTCGTCGAAAGCGTGCTGCAAAAATTCAACGACGGCGTGCCCATGACGCGAGCCGTAGAGGACGCCATTCGAGACGTCGGCTTCTTCGGCGCGAACGCGCAGGCGGTAAGTCAAATGCTGTTTCTCGCAGCGTGCGCAGGCTACGGCATACTGCCGAAGTTCGTAGCCGCGCCGTCCGAAGCAGACATCAAGAGAAAACTCATGGAAACGGCATGGACAGGCGACGGCATGAAGCTCTCGAAGCGTCTGCACGCACTCCCCGTACGCAATAATATCGTGTCCGCGCTCGGCATCGCGCTGCGGCAGGTCAAAAGCATCAAAGACATCGCGATGGAGCTTTACGACGGCTATAACAGCGGCAAAGGCATACTCAGCAAAGCGACGCTGAGAAAAGACATGGCAAAACTCCTGCGGACGGCAGAAGCGGCATTGGGCGACGACGCGCTTATGCGCGATCTGCGTCGGCAAGCCGTGAAGCTGCAAAGCCTGCCGCACGGCATCCAATCGCCGCGCTTGCAAGCCGTATACAATGAACTGCTCAAAGCCTGCACAGCAGACGAACTCAAGGCGGCGGCAATCAAGCGCGCGGCGTGGGCGGCGGTCGAAGAAAAGACGCGCTACCATGCCGAGCGTATCGCCCGTACGGAAGCGGCGCGTGCATGGTTCGACGGCTATATCGCTGAGCGGGAGAGCGATGAGGATGTTTGGGGCTATCGCTGGCGGCTCTCAAGCCGCCACCATCTCTGCCCGTTCGACCAGTGCGACGTCTGCGCCAATATGGACGTAGGCTATGGCAAAGGCATCTATCCCAAGCATAAAGTACCGAGCATCCCGCGCCATCCGCATTGCATGTGCATGTTGGAAGACGTATTCTCATGGGAGCGCAAAGGCAAGAAGATCAAGCCCGAAGGTGCGCGGCGTTACATCGACTCGCTCGACGAAAAGCGGAAGCGTGCGCTCTTCGGCGATGCGGGGGTGGAAGCCTACGAAAAGGGCGGCGACTGGCAGAATCTCCTTCGCGGCTGGGACGGCTTCAAAAAGCCGAAAAGCCGTTTGAGCGCAGGGGATTTCAAGTTTGATTTGCAGCTGTTTGCAGGCGGGAAAATACCGGATACGCTTCTTGACGGAAGTCCGTATAACCTCACAATTCG
>CAJPRR010000221.1 GCA_905373085.1 uncultured Selenomonas sp. | reverse complement strand
CCGTCTGCGGCACGGTCAACGACCTCGCGATGACGGGCGCCGTGCCGCGCTACATCTCGTGCGCCTTGATTTTGGAAGAGGGTCTTTCCATCGAGGAGCTCAGGCGTATTTTGCACTCGATGAAGGAGGCTGCGGCAGAAGCGAAGGTCGCCATTGTCACGGGCGACACGAAGGTCGTCGGCAAGGGTGCGGCGGACGGCATCTACATCAATACGGCGGGAATCGGCGAGATCGAACGCGCGATGGAGCCGCAGAATGTCAAGGCGGGCATGGACGTCATTCTCTCGGGAACGCTCGGTGACCATGCGGCGACCGTCATGGCGGAGCGTCACGGCATCGAGATCCCCGCGACGCTTCATAGCGACTGTGCGCCCTTAGGCGACCTCGCCGCCCTCATGCGCCGCACCGCGCCCTCGATCGCCTGCATGAGAGATCCGACGAGAGGCGGCGCGGCGGCGGTCTTGAACGAGATCGCATGTGCGGCACAAGTCGGCGTCATCCTGGATGAGGAGGCGCTTCCCGTGCGCGAGGAGGTCGAGGGCATCGCCGCATTTCTCGGCTTCGATCCGCTGGAATTGGCGAACGAGGGCAAGGCGATCGCCTTCTGCGCGCCCGAGGAAACGGCGGCGCTTCTCGCCGCCATGCGCGAGCATCCTTACGGCAGGGACGCCTGCTGCATCGGCCGCACGACGGCGGAGGAGCCGGGCATCGTCGCACTCCGAACGGCGCTCGGCGGCCTGCGCATCGTCGACATGCCGCTCGGCAATCTCGTGCCGCGCATCTGCTAGGGCGGCTGCGGCTCAGACCCGCGCGTCCGCTGTGCGGCGGAGACGCGCGATGCGGTCGAGGATTTTTACGAGAAGCGGCGCAGCCAAGAGCGTGAAGACCATGCCGGGAAGAGCCGCCGCGACGAGCGCCCATGCGCCCTTGCCGACGACGAAACTCAGCGTGATGCGGGCGGTGAAGGTGCCGAGCGGCCCTGCGAGCGCTACCGTCCAATAACGGCGGCCGAAAAGTACGAAGACGAGCCCGACGACGAGACGGAACTGCATGGCGATGGCGACATTGAAGAGGTTCTGCGTGCCGAGCAGGAGGCCGACGAGACTCGACAGGACGCCCGCCAGAATGTAGCGCTTGAAGCCGAAGACGGCGCAGATCGCGACGGCCAGCGGGGCGGAGAGCTGAAATTCCAGCCCTGGCGCCAGGCTCGGCAGCTTGATGGCTCCCGTGACGGTGATCAGGGCGGCGAGCAAGGCGATTTCGGTCACGTCGGAGGTGGAAACGGCAAGTTTTTTCATGGGAAATGCTCCTTTTTTACGGAATCACGGGTGAGTCGAACGGCTTTATCGCACCTGTGATTTCTTTTTATTGTTTCAGCGTACACGTTTTGCGCAGTATTGTCAACTGTAAAATAAATAAAGTTGACAATAAAATAAACAAGGTCTATTCTATAGAAAGGTTTCTGATGGAAGGAGTGTTTCTGCATGGCGCTTTACAGTCTGAAGATGCGGGCGGAAAAGAGCGCGGGAAAGCGCGAGCACGTGTCGGGCGCGGAGAAAATCTTGCAGGAGGAGGAACTGCCGGAACATTTGTCGGCGCTTCTTTCGCGCGCCCTGCACCACGCCAAGGGCAGGGCGGATTTCGTGAACTTCAAGGTGGAGGCGATCGCGCCCGAGGCGGTGGAGCATCTGCCCGCGCTTCCCGTCTCGACGATTGAGGTTGAGACGCCTGCCGAGGGGCGGCGCGTGATTATCGACGCCTTGGAAAAACTCGGTTTGAAGAACGGCGAAGCCATCTTGGCGAAGTTTTCCGAGACGTATGGGATGCGCGGCGCAATGCTGCTCGATGCGGACACGCTCGAACGCTTGGAGCCGGACGCCGAACGCGGCCTGCGTGCGACGTACATGGACGCCGAACGTACTGCAAAAGGGGCGTCCGATTGCAAGAACCACTTCGCCGAAGCCGTCGTCCTCGCGACGAAGGTCGTCCATGCGCCGCACATCGTCGCGGAGATCTGCGTGTCCGACGATCCCGACTATGTGACGGGCTATGTGGCGGCGCAGTCTTTCGGCTATCGCCGCATCACGAAGCTCAAGGAGGCAGGCTCGCCCGACGGCGGACGCATCTTCCTCTATCGCGGTCCGCGCGACGGCGTCGCCGAGACGATTCGCTATCTGGAAAAGCAATGCGTGCTCGTGAGCGGCGTGCCGGACAGCCCGGCGGGGAATGTGCGCCCACAGGGCATGGAGGAAATGCTCGCCGAAGAGCTGGCGGCGAAAAAGGCGCGCCATTTGTGCCGCGAGATGCATGAGATCGACTCGGCGCAGGCCGCACACGTCACGGTCGGCGGTGCTGAAAAGCTGCTCCTGGCGTCGAACAACTACCTTGGACTCGTCGATCATCCGCGCCTCAAGCGGGCGGCGCAGGAGGCCGTCGAGCGCTACGGCTGCGGTTCCGGCGGCTCGCGGCTGACGACGGGCACGCTTCCTCTGCACACGAAGCTGGAAGAGGAGCTGGCGGCGTTCAAGGGGACGGAGGCGGCGCTCCTCTTCAATACGGGCTACATGGCGAATGTCGGCATCCTTTCTGCCTTGGGACAGGAGGGCACAGTCTTTTTCAGTGACGAACTCAACCATGCGAGCATCATCGACGGCTGTCGCTTGAGCCGCGCCAAGACCGTCGTCTATCGTCACAGCGATATGAAGGATTTGGAGGAGAAGCTCGCCGCCCATGCCGATTGTCCGGGCGTCATCGTCTCCGATGCGGTGTTCAGCATGGACGGCGACATCGCCGATCTGCCGCGCATCTTGGAGCTTGCGCGAAAGTACCATGTCTGGAGCATGGTGGATGAAGCGCACTCGACCGGCGTGATCGGCGGGACGGGGCGCGGTATATGCGAGCATTTTCACTTAAGGGAAAAGCCCGACGTCCTGATGGGGACGCTGTCGAAGGCTTTGGCGAGCGAGGGCGGCTACGTCTGCGGCAGCCGGCTCTTGATTGATTATCTGAAGAATACAGCTCGCAGTTTCATCTTCTCGACAAGCCAATCGCCCGCCAATCTCGCCGCCGCGTCCGCGGCGCTGCAGCTCCTGCAGGAAGAGCCAGGG
>CAJPRR010000220.1 GCA_905373085.1 uncultured Selenomonas sp. | reverse complement strand
GATGACCGTAGTGATCTTCGGCAGTTTCGCGTCCTGCGGTGAGGGTGATGTCCTTTCCTGCGGCGAGGGATGTCGTGCCTTCCGTGCTGGCGATGGTAGCGGCTCTTGCTTTCAGATCGTTTCCGGCAGCTATGGAGATGTTTCCATCGGCGCGAATCTCCGTGCCGAGTTCCGTGCCGCGCTTGGTGCGCAGGTAATTCTCTGCATTCTCCGTCATGTCTTTTTGGCTTTGGAGCTTCTTTGTGTCAAGCGTGATGTTTTCTCCCGCTGAGAGGAGGACGCTGCCATTCTTGCCAAGCGCGGAGAGCGTTGCGCCGACAAGCTCGATGTTCTTTCCTGCGCTGGCGACGAGGACGCCCTCCGCGCCCTTGACGGCGATGCCTGCCGTCGTATTTAGTACATCTTGATTCGCCAGATGCTCGCTCGTGCTCTTTGCCGCTATATTGCCCTTGGCCTCCAACACGACAGACTTCTCGCCGAGAACCGAGCCTTGGATGCGGATGTCTTTTTCCGACTGGAAAGCGATGTTCTTGCCGAGGACAAGCCCCGAGCTTTCCATATCTCCCGCTTTGGCGAGGATGTTCTCCCCGTAGAGCGTGCCTGCATTCTTGAGGGCTTCCTTGGTCTCGACGACGATGTTCTTCGCCGAGACGAGACTGCCGCCTTCGGTGAGTCGGAGTCCATCGGTGTTTTTCGTATAAAGGACGGGATAGATAGCGCGCTCTTTTTGACCGTTGACTTCGACCTCGCGCTCTTCGAGCCAGATCATATCCGAGGTGAGAGAAGCGATCTGCTCCTTGGAGAGGGCGACGCCCGGGGCGAGGTTCATCTCTTTGGCATAGGAAATGCCCGCATCCATCAATGCTTTGAATGCGGTTTCATCGTCTGTATAGCCGTCGAGATGACGCTTGCCTGTCTGCTTTAGAATTTGCTCTGCGAGAAGCTGCTGCTCATAGAAGCCGTCGCCGATGCGCTTGGGAATCTTGTCTTGATCCCATTGCATTTGGCGGTACATGTAGTCCGAGGAGAGGAATTTCCGCTTGTTGGTAAAGGCGGGATCCGTTTCTACGAGATACTTCGCCGTGGATTCCGGATGGACGTGGTAGAGAGAACTGACGAAGAGGGATTCCATCTTCGTACGGTCGTCGGATTTGGATGCGTTCGTGTGGGAGAGTCCGAAAGGGGAAAGAGCGTTTTGCACGCGCTGTCTTTGTGCATCTTGGATGTCCGCCTTTTCGACGGACGCAGCATTGCCGCCCTCGTAGGTCTGCACGCCGATGGGGGAGGGATTGCTCTTGGTGATTTCGGGCGTCATAAAGACGACGCCATGATATTTCCGTACTTTTCCTCTATGAAGCCAGTTCCTTCTTTCGGTATAACTGCCTTGTGTCGTTCCGAAGGTGACGGCAAGCTCCTGCTGTTTTTGGGCGTATTCTTTGACCGCCCCCGTTGCATGGAGCGTTCCTCCTGCAACGATGTTGCTGTCCTCGTTTTCAACGGCGCTGTTCAAAAGGATGTTCGCGCCTGCACGGATACTGCCGGGGAGAGAGGAGGTAACGCGCTCATTCGAGAGGATCGAATGGCTGCGAATGACAGTGAAGTGGATGATCTTCTGCCCTGCCGCTGTGCCGATCTTTTGATTGTACGCTTTTGCCTCTGCATTATACGCCGTAATCTTTTCGTTGAGTTTTGCAAGAATCTTTTTGTATGCTTCGTCCCATGTACGGCGTGCAGGATCGTCTGCAGCGGGACGGTCCGTGCTCATGGAGGCGATGCCGAATTGTTTGAAGATCGGATCGTCGTAAGCGTATGTCGGCGCAAGGGTGCCGATCAGTTCGTCCGGAATGGGCTTTTCACCTGCGGCACGTTCTTCCTCCGAGATTTGCTCGATGGGCTTGTACTCCGCAGGTTCAAGAATCGCCTTTGGCGCGACATAACTGTGGTATGCGCCGTAGCCGCTGTTGATCTCGCGAAATTCTTCTGCGGGAAATGCCTGCCCTTGTTCGATATGGCCGCCCTCATCAATGCGAAGCTTCACGGGATTGTCTTTCGTCTCTGTAATGACGCGCTTGGCGGAGAAGGCGGCGTTCTCGTTCTTCGTCAAAGGCGCAGTGATGGAGATGTTTCCCTGCGCCTCGATGCGTGCGCCGCGATTGGCGACTTTTTCTTTTGCCGCAAGCGAAAGATCGCCGCCCGAGTAGAGCAGGGCGTTTCCGCTGTTTTCGATGGAGTTTGCCTGCAAGGTGAGATTCTCACGTGCGGCGATGACGCCTGAGGGAAGGGCGGCGAGTTCGGCTTTGACGGCATCTACAACCTTTTGCTGTGCGTCGTAGGCGGATTCGGCGGCTTGGATGTTCGCGTCGTAGGCGGCAATGTCCGCATGGGAGGTGAACTTTGTGACGTCGACGCGATGCGCGGCTTCGAGGAGCTCGGCCTTTTCCTTGAGGATGCGCATCTCTTGTGCCAGACGCGCTTCAAGAGCGGCATGCTTTTCGTTTCGGATATGCGAAGCCTGCACGTGGATTGTATTGCCGTAGATTCTGCCCGCAGCGTCGTTCTTGAGATTCGAGGCGGTGATAGCGGCTCTTTCGTCGGTTTGCACAAGACCGCGATTCTCCATATCTGCCGTATGAATGGCGAGGCTTTTTCCGGAGATTTCTCCCGCAGCTGATTGCGTGAGATTGCCTGTGGCTGCAAGGGAGAGCACACCGCCGGCTTCCAGCTTTCGCTGATTGTAGACGTTTCCCCGAAGATTTGCCGTGAGGTTTCTTCCCGCACGGAGATTGCCGAAGTTTTCTGTAGCAGCTTCGTTGGAGAGGCCGCCGTCATGGAGCGTGAGGCGCATATCCCGGTTGGCAGAGAGATTGCCGGCAAGGGGCATGGCGCTCGCTTCAATGGAGAGGTTTTTGCCGCTTTGGATAGAGGCGTCTTGGATGTCGAGCGCATTTTTGACGGTGAGGGAAACATCCCCGTTGCCTGCAATCTGACCGCTTTTTGTGCGAAGGTTCTCGGCAGAAACGACGATGTCCTTGCCGCTGAGTAGTTGGGCGTTGTTGCTGAGTTCTTTTGCCGTAACAGTGAGCGTGCCGGCATCGTTCGCTTTGCCCGAGGGCGCGATGGCGGCAGCAAGCGTGCCTTTGTTGACGACGGAAGCAGCATGAATCGTCG
>CAJPRR010000219.1 GCA_905373085.1 uncultured Selenomonas sp. | reverse complement strand
GCAAATACTGCGGCGCCGCCTCGACAAGACGCGCGTAGAAGTCCATGCCGTCCGCGCCGCCCTTGAGCGCAGTCATCGGCTCATAGCTGCGCACCTCGGGCGCGAGGCTCTCGACGTCGGCGTCGGGAATGTAAGGCGGGTTCGATAGGATCGCATCGTATGCCGCAGGGGAAAGCGGCGCGAAAAGATCGCCCTCATGGAAACTCACGCACGCGCAGAGTCCCAGCCGCTCGGCGTTCTCCCTTGCGACGGCGAGCGCCGCGCCCGAGATGTCGACGGCATCCGCCGCGACGTCTTCCGAAGCGTACTTGAGCACCGAAAGCGCGATCGCGCCCGTCCCCGTGCCGATGTCGGCAAAGCGCAGGGACGTTCTCCCATTCTCCGCCAGCCGTCCCAATCTCTCGATGGCCGCTTCCACAAGGATCTCCGTATCGGGACGCGGAATCAGCGTCGCCCTCGACACGGCGAAATCAAGCCCCATGAACTCGCGCCTGCCCGTGATGTAGGCCGTCGGCACGCGCCGCGCACGCTCAGCGACCGCCTTGCGGAACGCCGCAAGCTCTTCCTTTTCCAGCGGCTCGTCGAAATGGACATAGAGGTAGATGCGCTCTTTTTTGAGCACATGCGAGAGAAGCACCTCGGCATCGAGGCGCGGCGTCTCGATGCCCTTTTCCGTGAAGTAGCCCTGTGTCCACGAGAGGATCGAGCCAATCGTCCAGACTTCGTGCGCCATCATTCGGCCTGCCTGAGCTTTTCTGCTTGATCCGCCGTGATCAGCGCGGCCAGAAGCTCATCCAAGTCCCCGTCGAGCACGGCCGCGAGCTTGTGCAGCGTCAGACCGATGCGGTGATCGGTCACACGCCCCTGCGGGAAGTTGTAGGTGCGTATGCGCTCGCTGCGGTCGCCCGAGCCGACCTGGCTCTTGCGGTCAGCGGCGACCGTCGCCGCCTGCTCCTCGCGCACTGCCTCCAAGATGCGCGCACGCAGGACGCGCATGGCCTTTTCCTTGTTCTTGAGCTGCGACTTTTCGTCCTGGCACTGCACGACGATGCCCGTCGGCAGATGGGTGATGCGGATCGCCGTCTCCGTGCGGTTGACGTACTGGCCGCCCGCACCCGAAGCGCAGTACGTGTCGATGCGAAGATCAGCGGGCGCAATCTCGACCTCGACCTCCTCGGCCTCAGGCAAAACCGCGACCGTCACGGCGGACGTGTGGATGCGCCCGCTCGACTCCGTGACGGGCACGCGCTGCACGCGGTGCGTGCCGCTCTCGTACTTCAAAAAGCTGTATGCGCCCGCGCCGTCGACGGAAAAGGAAATCTCCTTGAAGCCGCCGATCTCCGTCGCGTTCTTGTCGATGACGTCGACGCGCCAGCCGCGCCGCTCGGCGTAGCGTGCGTACATGCGGAAGAGGTCTCCCGCGAAGAGCGCCGCTTCCTCGCCGCCGACGCCGCCCCGGATCTCGACGATGACGTTCTTCGCATCGTTCGGATCTTTGGGCAGGAGCAGGATCGGCAGCTCGCGCTCCAACGCCTCCAGGCGCGGGCGCAGTTCGGCGATCTCGTCCTCGGCGAGGCGGCGCATGTCCGCATCAGGATTGTCGTCGAAGATCGCCTTCGCCTCAAGAAGCCCCTCGCGCACCTTCTTGTACTCGCGGTACTTCTCCACGACGGGAGCGAGCTGTGCGTGCTCGCGGCTCAGCTTTTGCCACTTCGGCATGTCGGCGAGCACCGCCGGATCGCTGATCAGCGACTCAAGCTCGCGATATTTTTCCTCTACGGCATGGAGCTTGTCCAGCACGTCGCATCTTCCTCACTTTCCCTCGCCCGCAGCAAAAGCAGCCGCAGGCGTTTCGTACACAGCCGTTTCCGAATCCGCCGTCTTGCGATAATCGGCGCTTCCCGCAGGAATCTTGTCTTCGGGCAGCGCCGCCTTCAGCGACTCGATCGCGACTTCGAGCATCGACGCGTCCGGCTCGCGCGTCGTCAGCCGCTGCAGCCAGAGTCCGGGCAAAGAGAGCGCGTGAACAAACGCATTCTGGCTTCTGCCTGCCAGGCGTATCGCCTCGTAGGAAATGCCTGCGACAACGGGCAGCAGCACGATGCGGCTCACGATGCGCAGCCAGAGATCGGGCCAGCCAAGGAAGGCGAAGACGAAGATGGAGACAAGCATGACGATCAGGAGGAACGACGTGCCGCAGCGCGGATGGAAGCGCTCGAACTTCTGTGCATTCTCCGCCGTCAGCGGCAGCCCCGCCTCGAAGCAGAAGATCGTCTTGTGCTCCGCGCCGTGGTACTGGAAGACGCGCTGAATATCCTTCATGCGCGAGATGCCCCATATATAGGCGAGAAAGATGAAGAGGCGCAGGAAGCCCTCGGCGAGGTTCAAAAAGACGGGATCGTCCGACCATGCATGGAAGAGCTTCGCCGCTCCCGTCGGCAATGCGATGAAGAGCACGGCGGCGAGCACGAAGGCGACGGCAATCGTGCCCGCCAGCTCCTTGTCCGAAAGCTGCTCTTCCTCCTCGCCCGCCATCTTCGCCGACCATGAAAGCGAGCGGATGCCGATGACGAGGGACTCGACGAGCGCGACCGTGCCGCGCAGGAAGGGCTTCTTAAAGACGGGGAAGCGGTCGGAGAAGGAGCGCACCTCCTTCGACTCGACGGAGATCGCACCGTCGGGTGTGCGCACTGCCGTCGCCGAACGAGCGGGTCCGCGCATCATCACGCCCTCGATGACCGCCTGCCCGCCGACCATGAGTTTTTCGTCCAAAGAACTTCCTCCTCGTATGATATGTTTCGCAGACGAAGCAGCATCGACTCGCCTGCGGAAAACCTTTCTGCATCATAAAGAAGGGGCAGGGCATCGCTGCCCCGCCCCTTCACCTTACTGCTTGCCGTAGCGCTTGTTGAACTTCTCGATGCGTCCGCCGGCAGCGACATCGCGCTGGCGCCCCGTGAAGAACGGGTGGCACTTCGAGCAGACATCCACGCGCAGTTCCTTCTTCGTCGAGCCGGTCTTGAACGTGTTGCCGCAGCCGCACGTCACCGTCGCCTCGAAGAATTCCGGATGAAGCCCTTCCTTCATTCCCATACACCTCACTTTTCCCCATAGGGGCAATACTTACAAGCGAACTATGCGCTCGCTTGATCCGACCTTCCCCCATCGCTGGGTCAAAGCCTCCTGCGGGCAGCCGCCCGCCGTTCCATCATTATAGCACAGCCTATCGTACGCCGCAAGGGCAAATCACGAGA
>CAJPRR010000218.1 GCA_905373085.1 uncultured Selenomonas sp. | reverse complement strand
TACGTCGAAAGTACTTGGTTGGAGACGACCTGGGAGGATAGAAAGCTGCTGGTTCAATTCAAAACGCCTGCTCATGCAGGCGTTTTTCTCTTATCTGAAATGAAGAGCGGAGAGCGCTGGAAGTCCTCGCCGCGTTTTGTGATTTGCGGAAGGCAAAGCCGTCGCATTTCTGTGGCATGAATGTCAAGTGCGAGCATGTTTTCCAAAGCCGTTCGCTTTTCTGGCGGATATTTTAACGCGGCGTCTTTCAAAAAATGACTGGTCTTGCTTATGAGAGGAAGCGAACTTTTCTGTTTGATTTCATGCAGCAAGCTTTTTCCTGCACGATTGAATGCGAGTATACGAGCATAGAGAGGTCCATTCTCATCAAATTCATGAATATCCTGTCGACGAAGGTGCAGCATGATGTGGAATATGAGCCGTTGGATTCGACTTTGTGGATGACGACGACTATGGCATTCATCGAGAAGTTCTTTCATGGTGCGGCAATGAGAAGCGGCGTGCAGCAGTCTGTTTTCAAAACCTTCATTTATGCCATAGATTTCTTGTAAATTTTCCAGAGTATAATGTTCGAGCTGAGCAAGAAGCGGACGAAAAAGCAGATTGATTTCTGGTATAGCTTCTTCCGTATGCGCTTCGAATAAGGTTTCCATGCTGTTTGCAGGAAGAACTTTCGCCAGGAGGTTTCTTAGCGGTGTGGCGGTTTGGATTTCTCGGCGAATGGAACTTGCACTGGCATACGTGTCATGGAGTTCTTCGTCATGATAAGCGGCGCCGATTCTTGCCACTGCAAAAGGTTCGATCGAAGCGGCACAGCAATTCAAGGCGCGCAGGTATTCCAAGGCAAGGATGTTGTTCGGCTGCTTGAGGAAAGCTTCGTTTATACCGCTGCTTCGGGCAATGGCATGACTTAATGCAGCGGCATAGGAATGACCTTTTTGTACGTATGCATGGAGCAGTTCTTGCACATCGCTTCTCTTCGCTGAATCCGCTGCGCATTGAAGCAAGGCGAGAGGGCTTTCTGCGCCGAAGGCAAGACCGTCAACGACACCCAAGCGCGAGAGCAGCGATACGCCTCCGTGTGCGAAATTCTGTGCGCTGCGCACGGCAAAGGCCGCCGGCAGTTCGAGCACGAGGTCGATGCCGCTCAAAACGGCGTGGCTGGCACGCTGCCATTTATCGAGAATCGCCGGGCAGCCGCGCTGTGTGAAACTGCCGCTCATCAATGCGATGATGCGGGCTTTGGGATATTTCGCGCGTATACTTTCAATCTGATAAATGTGCCCGTTATGAAAGGGATTGTATTCTGCAATGATGCCGATGACATTCATGGAATCAACTCCTTGTATGGATGGTTCTCTTAGTGTACCATAGAATTGCATGTTGCAGATGTTTTCAGGAGGCAATGGATGAAAAAAAAAGTAGCGGTAGCGATGAGCGGAGGCGTGGACAGTTCGCTTTGTGCAGCTCTTTTGCAGGAGCAAGGGTATGAGGTGCTCGGCATAACCATGCGGCTTTCCGATGATAGTCGTGAGATGAACGGTGTTTCCAGCGTGGCGACAGACGCAAGGCGCGTGGCGGATTTTCTTGGCATAGAGCATGTGGTGGCAGATTTTCGTACATTTTTTTCCGATAAGGTCGTTGATTATTTTTTGACGGAATATTTGACGGCACGCACGCCGAATCCTTGTGTGATTTGCAATCGCTTCTTGAAATTTGGGGAGCTTTTCTCGTTTGCGAGAGAAAAAGGCGCAGATTTTCTTGCCACGGGACATTATGTCCGTGTAGAGAAAGAAGCGGATGGATCCTTTGCCTTGAAAAAAGGAAGGGATGAAAAAAAAGATCAATCGTATGTCCTTTATCGTTTGCCTCGGGAAATATTATCGCATATTCTCTTTCCTCTTGGAAGCTATAGAAAGGAAGAAACGCGAGCCCTTGCCCAAAAACTTTCCTTGCCGGTAGCCGATAAGGCAGAGAGTCAGGAGATTTGCTTTGTGCCGGAAGATGACTACAAAGCGTATTTGTCGCAGCACAGGCCAAACTGTTTTCGCACAGGAGATATTGTCGATATGCAGGGAAAAATTCTAGGGCAGCACCGAGGTCTTCCTTTTTATACGATTGGGCAACGAAAGGGGCTCGGCATAGCGGCGGCACATCCTCTCTATGTCATCGCTTTGGATGAGGCAAATAATCGCGTGATTGTCGGAAAAAATGAGGAACTTTATGCTTCGTCGCTTTTTGCAAGCGATGTGAATTGGTTGATGGAAGAACCGACACAAGAGATTTCGGTTCATGCCAAGATTCGTTACGGCAGTCGTGAGGTGCAGGCGAATGTTTTGCCTTTGGAGGATGGAGCGGTCAAGGTATCCTTTCTTGAACCACAGCGAGCTGTTACGCCGGGGCAATCCGTTGTTTTTTATTCCGGAGAGCGCCTTGTAGGCGGGGCAACGATTGAGTCGCGGACATGAAGGCGGCATTTTCAAGGGTTTTTCTTGCGAAAACGCTATTCTTGTTGCATAATAAGGAAAAGGCCTTATCGCTTTGTAATCTTGGGAGGGTGAGTCTATGGCGATATTTTCCAAGTCGCAGAAGATGCGTTTCTTTCTTGCGATATTCCTGCTGTTTTTGGCAACATGCGGCTGCGGGGCATGGTATTTTTTCTATTATACGAAAACGCCGGAGTACGGGCTGGAAAAAATCAGAATGTCCTTTGAAAAGCATGATTGGCAAACATTCGAGAAATACGTTGATTTAGATGCTTTGCTGGGCAACTCTACGGAAACATTGATTCAGGCTATGATTGATACGGATCGTCCGATGTCCGGAGACGCCAAGGCGGCTATGAATGGTTTCGTGCAGATGTTCAAGGCTCCCTTGGCATTGACGCTGCGTACGGAAGTGCAGTATTACGTTGAACATGGCGAATGGAAAAACAGTGGGACAGCATCGGAGACGCAAGATCCGATGAGCCTTGATATGGTGCTCACGAGGATCGGACTCAAGACGATACAGTTCCGCAACATTGATTACATTGCAACGGATCGGGAGACGGGAACGGCACGCGCCGGCGTACGCGTTTATCAGGCGGATATTGGTGAGGAATTCATTTTTGAAGTGAAGCTTGTGCAGGGCGGGGATGGCGTCTGGCGCGTGACGGAAATACAGAACCTTCATGATTTCGTTGCGATGATTGCCAAGGCGCACGATGCGATTCTGGCAGACTATCTTGCTAAATCTCAGGCCATTATAGACGCTCACGG
>CAJPRR010000217.1 GCA_905373085.1 uncultured Selenomonas sp. | reverse complement strand
GGCTTTCGGAGGAGTTTCCCGCCGACGTCGCAGCAGAGGCGGCAGCGATCGAGGACGCTGTCTCACCCGAAGAATTCGGCGGCAGGCGCGACCGCCGCGGTTTTCGCATCGTGACGATCGACGGCGAGGACGCGAAGGACTTGGACGACGGCGTTTACGCCGAGCGGCGTGCGGACGGCAGTTTCTTCCTCGGCGTCTACATCGCTGACGTCAGCTGGTACGTGCGCGAGAATTCACCGCTCGACCGCGAGGCGCGTGCACGCGGCACGAGCGTCTACCTCGTCGACCGCGTGATTCCCATGCTGCCGAAGAAGCTGTCGAACGGTATATGCAGCCTGAACGCGGGCGAAGACCGCCTGGCGATGGCGTGCGAGATGGAGATCGGCGCGGACGGACTCGTCAAGAGCTACGAGATCCTGCCTGTCGTCATTCACGTCTATCGCCGCCTGACCTATACGCTCGTCAACGAGATCTTCGCCGAGGGCGCGGATGCGGTGCGCACGGAGAACGCCGACCTCCTGCCGCTTCTCATGCCTCTTCGCGAGGTGCATGACGCGATGGAAAAGGCGCGGCATGAGCGCGGTTCCATCGGCTTCGATGTGCCCGAAATCAAGGTGAAGCTCGACGAGAGCGGCAAGCCCGTCGCGCTTGTCAAGCGCACAGGGTCCTTGGCGGAGTCAATGATCGAGCAGTGCATGCTTGCGGCGAACGAGACCGTCGCGGAGCACATGGAGAAGAAGGAGCAGCCGTTCCTCTACCGCGTGCACGAGCAGCCGTCGGACGAGAAGATCGAGCGGCTGAACAACCTTCTGGCGACGTTCTCGCTGCACCTCGTGCCGAACGAAGCGGGCGAGGTAGCGCCGAAGGACGTGCAGCAGGTCTTGGAAAAGGTCAAGGGAAGGCCTGAGGAGCGCATCGTCAGCGCCGTTTCCCTGCGCTCGATGCAGCAGGCGCGTTATGCTGACGCGCCGCTCGGCCACTACGGGCTCGCCGCGCGTCACTACACGCACTTCACGTCGCCGATCCGCCGCTATCCCGACCTCATCGTGCATCGCCTGCTGCGCGAGACGTTTGCGACGGGCACGATCGCGTCTGAGCGGCAGGAACGCCTGAGGAGCCTCCTGCCCGAGATCGCTGAGCACACCTCGGCGCGTGAGCGCATCGCCATCGAGGCGGAGCGCGAGACGCAGGACATGAAGAAGATTGAGTACATGGCGCAGTTTGTCGGCGATACGTTCGACGCCGTCATCAGCGGCGTCACGGCGTTCGGCATCTTCTGCGAGCTGGAAAACGGCGTCGAAGGACTCGTGCACGTATCAAGCATGGTCAACGACTACTACGAGTACCGCGAAGACCTCTACGCGCTCGTCGGCGGCGCGACGCACGTCTCCTACCGCCTCGGCGAGCCTGTGCGCGTCGTGCTCGTGCGTGCCAATATCGCCGAGCGCAACCTCGACTTCATCTTGGAGGACAACGGCGTCTTCGTCGCCGCGAAGAAGAAGCCCGACGAAGGCGGCGTAAAGCGCGGAGAATCTTCAAAGGGCAAGGGCGCGAAGAAGGACGCACGCTCGAAAAAGGGCAGAGGTCGGAAGGCGGCGAAAGAAAAGCGTACGGATGAGATCATCGCCGATGTGAAGGGCGACAAGCGTCCGGAGAAGACATCCGCCCCTGTGGAAACGGGCGAACGCAAGCCGCACGGCAAGGGACATAAGGGTGCGAAGCCGCACGACAAAGGGCGCGGCGCGAAGCGGCCGGAAAGATTCCAGGCGGAAAGGCAGGGCGCTCTCGCCGACGAGTCGAGCAGCAGCCGCCCCAAGGCGTTCTGGATGAAGCCGCCGAAGGATTTGCGCAAGAAGGGCAAGAAGTCTGCGCCCAAGCCGGAAAAGAAGCGTCGCCCGCACAACAAGACGCAGCGAGCGACGGCGAACAGTGATTGATGCAGGGATGCTGCAGGAAGCGGCGATTGCCGCATAAGGAAGCAGGGGGGAAGCGATGGGACGCAGGAACGACGGCGTGAAGATCGTCGCGGAAAACCGCAAGGCGCGTCACGACTATTTCATACACGAAACCTTTGAGACGGGACTCGTGCTGCAGGGCACAGAGGTCAAATCCCTGCGTGCGGGAAGAGTGAACCTCAAGGACAGCTTCGCCTCGATCAAGAATGGCGAAATCTTCGTGGAGAACATGCACATCAGCCCCTACGAGCAGGGCAACATCTTCAACCACGAGCCGCTACGGAAGCGAAAGCTCCTCATGCACAAGGCGGAGATCGTCAAACTCTTCTCCAAGACGCGCGAGAAAGGCTTCACACTCGTGCCGCTGAAGCTCTACTTCTCGAAGGGCAGGGCGAAGCTCGTACTCGCACTTGCAAGCGGCAAGCACAACTACGACAAGCGCCGGGATCTGGCGGCAAAGGCCGCCAAGCGCGACATCGAGCGCGCCTTGAAGGATCACGGCAAGGGTCGGTGAATACAACAAAAAGAGATGGCGGACGCCATCTCTTTTTGCTATAATTTCCTTAGCGGAAAGGATCTTGCGACTTGATGTTTTCGGCTTTGGTGAGAAGAGGAATCCATCCATGAAGATACAGTATGCAAAACTTGCGGTAAAGAGCATTGAGACGATGGACAGGCCGACGAAACAGCGCATCAAACAGGCAATTGAAGGTCTGCCGCAAGGCGATGTGAAACGACTCAAGGGGAGTGACGGACTCTATCGGCTGCGCGTTGGAGGTTGGCGAATCGTATTTTCATATCCTGCAAAGGATACGCTCTTGATTGAAAAAATTGCGCCGCGAGGCGATGTCTACAAGGGAGGTTTCCTGCTATGACGGTAAAAGCTCAGATTGTGGAGATGATAGAGTTCATTCCGGACCGCGAATTGCCGATTCTTCTGGAGGTCGTGAGGCGATTCTTGCCGAAAGAGATGGAGGATTTTGCGTCAGAGGACGACAGGGAGGCGCATCACATCGCTATGCAGGAATATATGCGTGGAAAAACCGTATCGCATGATGATATCGACTGGGAGTAGCCGGTATGTTGACAACTCGGTTAAATGCGTTGCTTGCTGGACGGACGGATTTTTCGTATTTGCTGAAATCGCTCGATGAGGGGGAGTTTTTCTTGACATATAAATCGCTATATCGTAATATATAAATATAACGATTTCGGAGTTGATTCTATGGCAGAAGATCAAGAGCTTGCACGCGCGGCCGAGATGCTCAAGGCGCTCTCTCATCCCGTGCGCCTCTGCATCGCGCGCGGGCTTTGGCAGAGCGGCGGCTGCAATG
>CAJPRR010000216.1 GCA_905373085.1 uncultured Selenomonas sp. | reverse complement strand
GTGCCCGCGATCTTGGTGCCGTATCCGTACGCGGCGGAGAACCATCAGGAGTACAATGCACGCGCCTTGGAGCGAGCGGGCGCGGCGCGCGTGATCTTGGATCGCGATCTCACGGACAAGACGCTTTCGGCTCTGCTCGGCGAACTTTTGTCGGAAGAAGGAAAGCTCCGCCGCATGGCAGAGAAGAGCCGTGCGCTCGGCCGCCCCGAGGCGGCCGATGAGATTGCCGATCTCGTGCTGGAGATTGCGAAGGATTAGGAGGAGAAAGAGTTGCTGAAGGACATCCATAAGATACATTTTGTCGGTATCGGCGGTGCGGGCATGAGTGCGCTCGCGCACATTCTGCTGGAAAAGGGCTATGAGGTGACAGGCTCCGACCTCGGCTCTTCCGCGCTGATCGAGCAGCTCAAGGGTCTCGGCGCGCACATCTGTCACGGGCATCGAGCAGAGAACGTGCACGGGGCAGAAGCCATCGTCGTCTCAACAGCGATTCCTGAGACGAATCCCGAAATCGTCGAGGCGGCGCGGCTCGGCCTGCATCGCTTCCATCGCTCGGACATCAATGCTGCGCTCCTCAACGCGGCGAAGGGCATCGCTGTAGCGGGAGCGCACGGCAAGACGACGACGACCTCGATGCTCGGCGTCGCGCTCGACCATGCGGGCATCTCGCCGACAATCATCATCGGCGGCGAGGTCGATGTCCTCGGCGGCAACGCGAAGCTCGGCAAGGGCGAGTATCTCGTCTCCGAAGCCGATGAGAGCGACGGCTCGTTCCTGAAGCTCCGGCCGCACATCGCCGTCGTCACGAATATCGAGGACGATCATCTCGATCACTACGGCACGCTCGCGAACATTCGCAAGGCTTTCCGTGAATTTCTGGAAAACATCAAGCCCGGCGGCCACGCCGTCCTGTGCTTTGACAACGAGAACGTGCGAGACATCGCGCAGACGCTCGACCGCAAGGTCATCTCCTACGCCATCGACCATGAGGCGGACTACCGCGCGGGCAAGATCGAGATGCACGGCGCGGGCGTTGATTTCTCCGTGCTGCACAAAGGAAAGGATCTCGGCCGCGTGCGCCTCAATCTGCCCGGCAGGCACAACGTGCTCGACGCACTCGCGACCGTCGTCACGGGCCTGTCCATCGGCTTGACGGTCGAGCAGATGGCGGCGGGACTGGCGCTCTTTCACGGCGCGAAACGGCGCTTCCAGACGAAGGGGCGCGTGCAGGACGTATGGGTCGTCGACGACTACGCGCATCATCCGACGGAGATCGCGACGACGCTCCTCGCGGCGCGTCAGACGAAGCCGCGCCGCATCATCTGCGCCTTTCAGCCGCATCGCTACTCGCGCACGAAGCTTCTTGCCGCTGAGTTCGGCGGCGCTTTTCGCGAGGCGGACGTGCTCGTACTGACGGATATTTATTCGGCGGGAGAAGCGCCGATCGAGGGCGTGTCGGGGCGCACGATCCTCGACGCCGTGCGGCAGACGACGGGGCAGGACGCGGTCTATATTCCGAAACGGGAAGATATTGCCGCGCACCTCGCCGCCATCGCACAGTCCGGCGACATCGTCCTCACGATGGGGGCGGGCGATATATGGAAAACGGGCGAGGAACTGGTCGCTCTTTTGGAGGGGAAGTAATTTCATGAAGCAGGGAAAGATCGTCGTCGTCATGGGCGGGCCGTCGAGCGAGGCGGAAGTCTCGCGCCGCACGGGCGCCGCCATCGTCAGCGCCTTGGAGTCGAAGGGCTATGCAGTCGAGGGCATGGAACTCGATCCGCCGCACTTTGCCGAGGCGATAAGAAAGAGCGACTGCGCCATCGTCTTCAACGCGCTGCATGGCAGGTACGGCGAGGACGGCGTGCTGCAGGGCACGCTCGACATGCTCGGCATCCCCTATACGGGTTCGGGCGTCCTCGCCGCCGCCGTCACAATGGACAAGGTCATGTCAAAGCGCGTGTTCCTCGGCGCCGGCATCTCGACGCCGCGCTCCGAGACGTTTCATCGCTTTGAGTTTGACGCGGAGCTTCCCTCACGCATCCGAAAGGCTTTCTCCCTGCCCGTCGTCATCAAGGCGTCGTCGCAGGGATCGAGCATCGGCGTCGCCATCGTCGAGAAGGAAGAGGAGCTTGAGGCGGCGCTCAAGGACGCCTTCCGCTACGACGAGGAAGTGCTCGTCGAGGAGTTCATTCGCGGCAAGGAGCTGACCGTCGCCGTCTGGGGTGACGCGAGAGAAGCGCAGGCTTTTCCCGTCATCGAGATCACGACCGTTTCGGGACGCTACGACTACGCGAGCAAGTACACGAAGGGCGCTTCGACGCACATCATTCCCGCACGCATCCCTTTAGATGTGACGGAGCGCGTGCAGCAGCTCGCCGTCGACGCTTTCCGCGCCTGCGGCTGCCGCGGCGTGGCGCGTGCCGACATGATGCTCGGCGAGGACATGACGCCCTATGTGATCGAGATCAACTCGATGCCCGGCATGACGGAGACCTCGCTCGTGCCCGATGCGGGACGCGCCATGGGCGTCGAGTTCCCTGAGCTATGCGAAAGGATTTTGGCAATGGCAGGGTATGAGAAGTAAGAAGTGAGCGAAGGTACGGAAAGGAGGCGGAACGATGGCAGAGGAAAGGCAGGAGAATCTCGGCTTTACCGAGCCCGGTGCATTGCCGGGCGAGACGCATATCGTGCGCCGCCGCAGCCCGCGCCGTGTCCTCAAGGGATTCCTGTTCCTCGTCGTCTCGGGCGCTCTCCTCGCCGTTGCCGTCTACTCGCCGCTCTTTTCTGTGCGCGATGTGCGCATCATCGGCAACTGCTACATGCCGGCCGATGACATCCGCCGCGTCGCCGGCGTCTACCCGGGCGTACCGCTCTTCCAGGTAAAGACGGCGGAGATGGCGCAGCTCCTGATGAAGGATCTGCGCGTCGAGCAGGCGAGCGTGCGCCGCTCTTTGCCGTCGACGCTTGAGATTCAGATCGTCGAGCGCCGCCCCGTCGCCACCGTCGACTGTGACTTTGGCTACGTCGATCTCGACCGCGAAGGCACGGTCATCGACGCCTACAAGACGCTGAAGAAGATGGCGATTCCCATGGTCACGGGCATCAAGCTCAAGGACATCTACATCGGCGACAAAACGACGGATGAAAATCTCAAGGCGGCGCTCGTCTATCTCAATGCCCTGAAGCCTGAGACGAATGCGCAGATCTCCGAGGTGTCGCTGAAGAAGCCGGACGACGTCATGGCGTATACGACGGGCGGCGTGCAGATCCGCCTCGGTGCGCTCGACCGCTTGGAAGAAAAGGCGCATCTGAC
>CAJPRR010000215.1 GCA_905373085.1 uncultured Selenomonas sp. | reverse complement strand
TCGCCGGCTCGGTCGCCGACGCCTTCACGCTCTTCGAGAAGTTCGAGGCGAAACTCGAAGAGTTCAACGGCAATCTGATGCGCGCTTCCGTCGAGCTTGCTAAGGAGTGGCGCACGGATCGCGTGCTCCGAAAGCTCGAGGCGCTGCTCCTCGTCGCCGACAATGCGTCACTCTTGATGATCTCGGGCAGCGGCGAGGTCATCGAGCCGGACGGCGACGTCGCAGCGATCGGCTCGGGCGGCTTCTACGCGCTCGCGGCGGCGCGCGCCCTCGTCAAGCACACGGACATGGAAGCGGCGGAAATCGCCAAGGAAGCCTTGACGCTCGCCGCCGATATATGCGTCTTCACGAATCACAACATCAAGGTAGAGGAGCTGGATTGACTTGCAGGAAAAGGTCGAAATGGAAGAGAGCATGCTGAACGAGCAGACGCCGCGCCAGATCGTCGAGGAACTTGACCGCTATATCGTCGGGCAGAAGGAAGCGAAGCGAGCCGTCGCCATCGCGCTCAGAAACCGCTGGCGCAGCCGACAGCTTGACATCGCCATGCAGGACGATGTCATACCGAAAAACATCCTGATGATCGGCTCGACGGGCGTCGGCAAGACCGAGATCGCGCGTCGTCTGGCGAGACTCGTCAAGGCGCCGTTCATCAAGGTCGAGGCGACGAAGTTCACGGAAGTCGGCTATGTGGGGCGCGACGTCGAGTCCATCGTGCGCGACCTCGCCGAGACAGCCGTGCGCATGGTGCGCCAGGAGCGCATGGAAAAGGTGCGCGAGCGTGCTGCCGAATTGGCAGAGGAGCGCATCCTCGACGTATTCGTGCCGCAGCCGAAGAAGTCGCAGAACCCCTTGGGCAAGCTCTTTGGAGGCTCTGACGAGGAGGAAAAGGAAGCGTCGGAGGAAAATAAGGAGCCGAAGTATGCGGCGGGGCGCGAGTGGGTCAGAAAGCGCCTCTCGAAGGGCGAGCTGGAAAAAGAAGTCATCGAGATCGAGATCGAGGACTCGGGAAAGCCAATGGGCAGCATGTTCGCAGGTTCGAGCCTTGAGAGCATGGGCGACAATCTGCAGGACATGATGGCGAACCTCATGCCGAAGAAGCACAAGAAACGCAAGGTCTCCGTGGCGGCGGCACGCAAGCTCTTCTGCCAGGAAGAGGCCGCGAAGCTCGTCGATATGGAGGAGGTCAAGGACGCCGCCATCCGCGCGGCGGAAAAGAGCGGCATTGTCTTCCTCGACGAGATCGACAAGGTCGCCGTCAAGGGGCAGGGCTCAGGTCCCGACGTCTCACGCGAAGGCGTGCAGCGAGACATCCTGCCGATCGTCGAAGGCTCGACCGTCGTGACGAAGTACGGTCCCGTCAAGACCGATCACGTCCTCTTCATTGCGGCGGGAGCTTTCCACACGGCGAAGCCGTCCGACCTCATTCCCGAGCTGCAGGGACGCTTCCCGATCCGCGTCGAGCTGAAGTCGCTGCAGAAGGAAGACTTCCGGCGCATCCTGACCGAGCCGCAGAACGCTCTTTTGAAGCAGTACAAGGCGCTTCTCGCGACTGAAGGCGTCGCGCTCGACTTTGCGGACGACGCCATCGACCGCCTCGCGCAGCTCGCCTGTGACGTCAACGCCCAGACCGAAAACATCGGCGCACGCCGCCTGCATACGATTCTGGAAAAGCTCCTCGAGGACCTCTCCTTCGATGCTCCCGAGATGGAAGAGAAGGACGTCCGCGTCGATGCCGCCTACGTCGACAAGAAACTCAAGGACATCGCCCGCAATCGCGATTTGAGTCAGTTTATTTTGTAAGGGTTCTCGAAAAGGTGTGGTTTCCATGAACTGCAGTAAGCAAGTTCTTGCCGTTGTTTTTTCATTTTGCCTTGCGATCTGCACATCGACGGCTTTTGCCGATCTGCCCGAGGCCGATGTAGCTCCCGGTATTTACAGCTACGACGGCGATCCGAACTTCATCGTTTGGGACTGCGGCTCCCATGTGAAATCGGTGGCGGATGTAAGTTCAGCCTATATCATGAGCGAGGGAGAAGACTACGAAGACTTCGCGTTCCTCTCGTTTTCTGTTTGGTGGAACAGCAGCGACGGTGCGATGACGGTAGAGCCGCATCATACCGTCGTGTTCCGCTATAAGAAGGATACGGGCGAATACTATATGCCCTTGTCGAAATTTGGCTCCACCGTGGATCAAAGGAATGTAGGCAAACTCGAATATCTTCGGGCAGCCGCGCATGCGAACAGTGATTGATACGAGAACGCGCCCCGAGTCGGGAACTCGGGGCGCGTTTTGCATTTTTCCGCTTTATATTGCGCGGCTGCGAAAGAGCCGCATGGCGAGGGGCAGCGTGAAGGCGGCGATGAGGAGCAGGGGGATGTAGTCGCCGATGAGGTCGGCGGCGACGGCGCCCTCCAAGTAGACGCGCCGCACCGCCTCGACGGCGAAGCGCAGAGGGTCGATGTAGGTGAGGATCTGCAGGATGCGCGGCATGTTGGCGACGGGCGTTGCGATGCCTGAGAGAAGGACGAGCGGCATCAGGAGGACGAAGAGGTAGACGAGGACTTGCTGCATGCTGCGTGCGACGGCAGAGACGCACAGCCCGATACCCGTCGAACTGAGGATGAAGAGGAAGAGCGTCAGATAGAGCGTAAGGAAGGAGCCGGCAAACGGAATCTCGAACCAAAAGAGGGAAATGAGAAGGAGAAGCGTGCTCTGCACAAGTCCGATGAGCATGGGCGGAAGCGCCTTGCCGATGAGGATCTCCACGGGGGCGAGCGGCGTGACGAGAAGCTGATCGAAGGTGCCTTGCTCGCGCTCTCGGGCGATGGAGAGTCCGGCGAGCATGATGACCTGCACGAAGGAGATCATGGCGATGATGCTCGGCAGGAAGGTCCAGCGCGTAATCTGGTTCTCGTTGTACCATGTGCGGCTCGTCAGTGTGATGGCGGGCGCGGCATGCAGTCTCTCTGCGTTCCAGCGCGCGATGATGGCTGCTGCATAGCCTGTGGCAAGCGTCGATGTGAGCGCGTTGCGGCCGTCGGTGATGACCTCGACGGGGGCGGTCTCGCCGCGTGCGAGGTGCGATTCAAAGTCTGCGGGGATGATGAGCGCCATGAGAATGGTCTCGGAGTTGATCAAAGGCTCAATCTCGGCAGGAACGGCGAGCGTCGCCGTGCGCGAAAATGCGGGCGATCCGTCGAAGTGCGCGATCAGGCTCTGCGAGGCTTCACTTCTCGATGCGTCGACGACGGCATAGGGTACGGAGTCGAGATTGTAGTTGGCGACGTAGCCGAAGAGCAGCCCTTGGGTGAAGACGGGCATGATCA
>CAJPRR010000214.1 GCA_905373085.1 uncultured Selenomonas sp. | reverse complement strand
TCGGGCATATCCTGCGCATGGTCTGGAACATGCGTAAAGCATGGGAACTGTTCACGGATCAGCTGATGTTTACGGAGCCGATCAAGAAGGTCATCGCCCTTGTGCGTGAGCTTACAAAGGCAATTCGTGCATTTTTCGGTCAAGCCGCGGATAACTGGGAAGTGATCGCCGACAAAGCCGAAGAGAAAATCGCAGAGAGTACAGGGCACGAACTCAAGCACAGCAATCTCGCAGGAGAAACGCGGGCGAGAATCGCCGACCAAAGGGCGAAACTTGAGGCAGAAAAGGCGGAGCGTGATAAGCCTACGCCGAATGTCACCAGCAAGTATCCCAAGCGTGAAGACGAAAAAGCGCGAAAAGAAGCGGAGCGCAAGTTCTTCAAGGCGCAGCAGGACGCCTTGAAACGGGCGCTCGCCATGATTAAGGCGAACCTTGCCGAACAGCTCAAAGAAGTCAAAAAAGCGATGGAAGAAATCAGCGTGCTCTTCGACCAAGGCATGATTTCGTGGCAGGAGAAGATCACGAAGGACGCACAAGCCGAGATCGACAAGGAGCAAAAGACCATCGCCGCTATCGTCGCGCAGATCGAGCGCATCAAGGCGACGCCCGTCAAGGACGAGGACAGGGAAAAGCAGGCACAGGAGATCGAAAAGCTGACGGCGGAGTTGGAAGACCATCGAAAGACGCTCAAAGAGCTGTCGGAGAACCAGCGCTATGCCGCCGAGCTGATTGCGGCGGCTGCGGGAAATCTCTACGCTGCAGCGAGCGGCAGAGCGCCGCAGACTGCGCAAGCCGCAGGACAGGCGGCAGGCATCCCACAGGGCGCTACGCCCGAAGAAGGTGCGCTCTACCTCGCCTACAAAGAACTCAAGAGCATAGGTGGGATGGAAAAGCTCAACTATGAAACGCTTCTGGCCATCGCAGAACAGGAATCGAGCGGGCAGCACTGGGATGAAAACGGCAACGTCAAAGTGTCCTTTGACGGCGGCGTGGGACTGATGCAGCTCACATCCGACGAAGCACAGGCGATGGCGGGCGATCCGTATGATCTCGTGCGCAATGCTCTTGGCGGCGCTAAATTTTTTGCGAAATTATTGCATGAGGTTCAAGGCGATATCTGGGAGGCTTTACGCCGATACAACGGATCAGGCCCCGCCGCCGAAGCGTATGCCGATGCCGTCATGGCACGCATCGAAGGAAAGCGTGCGCGTGCAAGTGAGCTATTGTCTGCGCCGCTTGTCGCTGACCCGATGGTACGGCAGACGAACGCATCTTCTCTGCGCACGGGGATTGGAGAGAGAGCCGCCGCTGAGGGGCGCAAGATCATAGACGAAAAGCTGACGTATGCCGACCTCAAATGCACGGAGTTCGTCATCGAAAGTCTCAAACGCGCGGGGCTTGACGACACGCTCGGGCAATACGGCAAATCCATCTTAGATTATCTCGACCCTCTCGTATCGGGCTTCGGCTCTGACGATGAAGCGGAGAAAATCGGCATCGTAGCCAAGACGAAAGCGGCGGGCATCTGGAAGGATTACGTCGAGGGCATGGAGCTTGCGGCGGGCGACGTGCTCATCTCTTTGGGGAGCGACGGCACCTTGCGTGCGCCGGGGCACGCCATGATGTATGCCGGCAATGGGCGCGTTTTGACGTCGTCGGGGCGGCACGGTCCGGGGACGCCGATTGATGAAGTCGCCTTGGAGAACGCGGGGCAGATTGTCGGCGTCGTATCTATATCAGACATTTTGCGGCACGCTTCGGGCGGTTCAATCAGCGATATAATCAGCGGCGCAGTAGGAAGCGCAGGCGGCGGGGCGAACGCCTTGCCCGTCGCGCATAACAAAGCGCAGCTTGATATGAAGCGGCAAGCCGAGCAATCGCAGAAGCTGGTGGAAGAAACGGCGAAAGCCTTTTTTGCTACGCAAAATAACATATCGCTCATCCAGAAAAAGCAGCTCGTACGCGAGAGCGAGGAGAGAATCCGTAAGTACGAGTTGGAGAAGAATGAGGAAGCGGCAGCACAGGAAAGAATCCTTTTGCAGCATCGCCTGCTCGACCTCAATATCGAGCAGGCGTCGCGCTACTTAGACGTCGGTATGCGCACGATCAAGGACAATGCTGAGGACATGGTCTACAAGATCGGCGCGCACATGTATACGCTTGCCGATGCCGCCAAACGCTATACAAGCTATATCTACGATAAGACCGATCGGGCAAATGTTCACTTCGTCGCCAAGCAGCTTGACGATCTGCAAGAGCAATTTCGCGAAGCGTCCGCGCTGGGCAATACGGAGCTTGCCTTCAAGACGAAGGAAAAAATCAAGGAGATCAAGAGCGACCTGCTCGCCATCATCGAGAACTTCAAGAATGCGATCAAGGATAACGTATCTTGGCAGACGAGCATGATTGACGCCGACCCGACCATGACGACGGGGCAGAAGGAACGCGCTAAGGCGGCGGTCGAATCATGGGGCAGACGAGAGGAAAGACGAGCCGAAGAAGACATGGCAGATCGCGGCTGGGCGAGCTATCGCAAATATTACCACGAGGTTGAAGAGCGGCTTCAAAAGGCAGCGGACGATGCCGAACGCGCACGCATCAAAGAGAGCGCGGAGATTGAAAAAGCGCGGATTCTTGCCGAAGACATCCTGCCGCACGAACGCGCGGCGGCGCTCTTAGAACGCTTGGAGCGTCTGCCGTCCGTCTTGGAAAAGGTGCGCTCGGCGGCGAAACAGTCGCTTGAGGATGGGCTTGTCACCTTCTTGACGGACGGCGTAAATCAAGCGGAATCCCTAGAAGAAGCCTTGACCGACCTCGCGCGAACCGTGCTGCAGGCGATACAGAAAGCCTATGCCGAAAGCATCGTCGCCGACTTAATGGACAAGTGGTACCCGGCGCAGCCGACGCCCGACGGCGGCGAAAGCGTCGCCGGAGCAGACGCGCAAGTGCAGAGGATAGAAGCGAACTACCAGCGATTGACGAGCGGTACCGAGAGCTTTTTAGGCGAGTTCGCTTCACAGTCGCAAATGGTTCAGACAGAGATGCAAAGACTTTGCACAGGAATCCTCACGACGCTGGGAAATGCAGCCAACGGGCTTCGCTCCTTTCCGAAAAGTCCGTTGCATAACATCTTCGGGTTGCCGTCCTTTAGCGAAACCGTCGCGCAAAAGCCGGCGGCTGTACAACAGCACGCGGCAGGCGGCTATATACAAGGTCCCGGCACAGGGACGAGCGACAGCATCTTGTCAAGGCTCTCAAACGGCGAGTTCGTCGTGAAAGCCGCCGCCGTCAAAAAGTATGGCCGCGAAACCTTGGAGCGCATCAATAACGGCACATTTGCGAACATCCATGTGCGCATA
>CAJPRR010000213.1 GCA_905373085.1 uncultured Selenomonas sp. | reverse complement strand
AGGTAATTCGGCGTCTTTGCAATCAACTGTATTTCCAAGGCTCTTTTCCTTTCGTTATTTCAGAGACATTTCACGAACCGCAATATCGTTTCAACGATTGACCACTTCCTTCACCGCAAGCATTTTTCTCTCACTATACAGAACCAAGTCTTGAACAACTATCTTCTGCACGGCTGAAATCCCCCTTTCCATGAAGCGCCAATCCGGCCTCCCATCTTTTTCGGGAAGCATAATATTCAAGGCATCCGCATCCTTTGCATAAAAATTTCGTGCATAGCTGAACTGTCCATCATGCGACGCCTTATGAATCGCGGCCGTAACATAGATGCTTGCCAACTTTGGTACATTTTCCGTATGTACAACAGCCACATGATCGTCCGCACCATATTCATAATTTCGATATTTTGCGGAACCAAACATATCAATCGTAACCGTGTTGCTCGAAAATATCATGACATCGTTCCCTACGAAATCCGATATTCCTGCATTCGCTTCTCCTGCCGTCACAAAGGGCAATATCCCACAGACTCTATCCGCACTCTTTAAGCGCTTACCGCGCGTGGAGCTCCCGAATAAATCCCGCAAATTAAACTTCTTGAATGGACGTTTGCCCCCCCCCGCGAGAACATTTCTCTCTGCCGGCGTCAATATGTAATCTTTTAATCCCGTTGCCTCCATGTACGCTTCCAGTTCCCTTACACGCTCCGCTTCCAGTTCCTTTACACGCTCCGCTTCCAGCTCCGCTATAAAACGTTCCATAAAGGCGTAATCAATGATGCCGTCTTTGACTGGTAATCGCATCTTGAAATCCAAACTTTTGGAACTTCGCAATTTTTTTCCGTAAGAAAAATTCCCTTCTACTGCTTTTTGCATTGCTACGACAAAAAACAGCATCACTTTAGGCGAGTATTCCTTTTTCTCGTCCCAGTAAACACCTGTATCGTCTCCTGCGCCAAACGAATAATTCCGATAAAAAGCATTTCCAAAAATATCCATAGTAATAGAGTTTTCAGGAAACATTGAAACAGGATTTGAAATATAATTGGCAACCCCGGTATTGGTTCTTCCTGCCATTACAAACGGAATATCACCCGCGATTTGATCCTCTTTCCTCAATCGTCTTCCCTGTTTGATTCGATTAAAAATACTTCGGAAAGAAAACTCGCCCCACTCGACCTCTTTCAACATTCTTGCGAGTGGGGCATCGTTTTTCCCAAGGAGTCCTCTTTCGCCCCTCGCTTTAAGATATTCGACACTTCCCACGCAAGGTAATCCGTCACCGTTTTTTTAAAATCTTCCAAGTACGGCCTTCTATCACGCGGAGCGGTCTGATTCCAGTCCGCTCCATTTTGCGGATCGATTGCACCTTCATAATATTCCTCATTTGTCAAAAAATGAAGCTTTTTTCTGCCAAATTTCACTAGGTTCACGACCTCTTCATACCGCTCCTTGGCATGGTCGGTATCGCGAAGGTTGATTTTCGCTTTCTTACGATTCGTGCGTGTATAGCCATCCTGCGAAAAGTCGATGAACTTCACCACGCTGTCTTTTTCATGCCTTTCTCCCACACGAAACACATAGATGTATGTTTGCACGCTGGATTTTCCCAAAAAGAGATCCATCGGCATCTTGATGCTTGCAAGCAAAGTATTACGCTGTAAAATAGCCTTATTGTATGAAACGGCTCTTCCACTGCCGGCAGAATTCTGAATGATAACTGCCGCATATCCCTTGTTCATCTTCTCCAGGGCAGACTGAACAAAAGCCATCCCATTGCCATCTGCCGAATATGGCGGATTCAACACAAAGGCGTCTGCCGGGAAAGGCACTTGCCTAACCTGCCCGTTCTCACTTTCCAAAGCATAGCGTCCATCGAAATCTTTCAAAGAATCTTGATTGAGAATATGGGAACTGCCATCCCCCATCAAGATCAGGTTCAGAACGGCAAGCATATAGATATTTGGCAAAATCTCCAATCCAAGCAACTGGTTTGCGCGAATAGCCGCCTCTTTTTGGTGCAGTTCTTCAGGCGATTGAATTGTCTGTCTCGCATCGTACAGCATCTCGTTCATGGCCGCAACAAGCAGGCCTGCCGAACCTGCAGCATTATCCCACACATAAGAATCCCGATTGACTCGTGCAAGTTTTACAAGGAGTTGTGCAACATACGGCGGAGTCAGCACCACATCATTAAGAGTGTCCTGCGTAAAGCCAAGCCAGTTATACATTTCATTGAAAAGTTTCCCCGTAAAATCCGTCGTCAAGCCGATTTTATAATAGATGCCAAGGTCGTCAACGATCTTGGCAAAAACGCGTTTGAGCTGGGTTTCGCCATTTGCAACCTTATTGATATTGGCTGAAGTAATCGTATTGCGGAGAATCCTCAGAATGGATGCCTTTTTATCTTCCGGCAACCTGCGTTCATCGAGGAAATTCTCCACCTTGCGCATCATGATGTCGCCATCCGTATAACCTTTTTCCGATGACGAATGCAAATGTCCCTTTTCCAATGGTGCGACCTTGCCAGGAACGCCAAGCGTCGCCATGATGGACGCGACGACAAGATAGACACGATCATCCTGTCCCAGTCCCTTTTCATTTTGGTATATATCGTTGTTCAATCGAACGAGACTTTCATTGATCTCCTGCTCGCGCTGCGCCTTCAATGCCGCCAGTTCGTCTTCCGAGAGTAGCAGACTTCTCGCCTGTGCAAGAAATTCATTACGATTTTCTTCTTTCAAAAAAGAAAAGTCGGTATACTTGCCAACCTGCTGTCCAATTCCCAAGTTGCTCTTGGAGACATAATAGACTCCGAGTTCGTATTGAAGTTCTCCCGTCACATCGCGCCAGCCCGTCATACCAACAGCAAAAATATCGGTATAACCCGTATAATGCAGCAACGCATTGGCATAATGAACCGCACCATTGACAGCATAAGAATTGATATTCTTATAATGCGGTTCATTCTTGGAAGTCCAATTCTCGACTTGTCCCCTTGCATCCATTTTGACAAGTTTTCCGCGATAGCCCTTGTATTCAATCAAAACGGGGTACATCTTCATATCCTGTCCCTGCAAAAGAAGTTTTGCATCTGGACGATTTCCACCTGCGCCGCCATTCTTTGAATGATATTCTTCCAGAGCCATATCAATTTCGTGATTCAGGCTTTCATGTTCAAGCTTATAGTCCAATCGACAAGATTTCAGCCACCCGTTTGCCAAATCTGCTACGCTGGGTTCAACAGACTTGACCTTCATTCCAAAACTCAACGCCAGCTCTCCTTCATCCGAACACATTCATTATATGCAAATACCGTCAACGAACAATTTTCTTCACGCGCCGTCCGCGTTTAGCGGCAATCTCTTCCATCATGTCCTGCGCG
>CAJPRR010000212.1 GCA_905373085.1 uncultured Selenomonas sp. | reverse complement strand
TAGGCTTCTGTAAGGCGTGAGGACATATGTACAGCGTGCCTCTTTGATGAAACTGTTGCGAGGAACGGGCGCCAAAGCAACTCATGCCGCTCTGCGTGGCGGCTGAACATATGTCCTGAAAGTTTATAAATGTCAAACTTCCATCACAGCCATCTCTCCCGCAGATCCTCCGCCAGCTGCTCGAACATCGCGATGAACTTCTCCTGACTGTCACGAATGATGGAAAGCGCGATCGGTTCACTGTAAGAATGCGCCACATTGTTACGCGCCTGCAAGGCCGCAAGCCAAAGTTCTTCATCCTTGACCATCCGCGCCTGATACGCCAGCTTGATGACGCTCTTCGGCGAGCCGCTCTTATGCTCGCCATAGCCGCTCGCCTCCAACTGCTCCTTCATCGCCTTCCATGCCTGCTCGAAGCATATCTCGAAAAGCGACACCATGCCCGCCGTCGCAATCGTATCATAGGGAGGCTTCTTCCCCTCGATCTCCTTGAGATTTTCCAACGCTTTGAAGAAATTCTCTGCCTTTTTCATAAAGCAAAACACCATCCCTTTGAATCTCTTCCAAAAGCTCCGGCTGCACAGGACCATCCAAGTTGACGACATCGAACATCAGGAGCGTCGGCAGGTCTTCGTCTACATCGAGCGAAAACCGCACAACGTCGCCGCCTGCAACCGCGAGATCGACATCGCTGCGCTCCCAGTTGTCCCCGCGCGCCCGCGAGCCGAAGAGCACAACGCGCGACAAGCCGTACTTGCGTGCGAGCTGCACAATCCCCTCTCGGATAGGATTCGGCAGATTCATCGAAAAACCTCCCAGTCTGCGCCTTCGGCTTGACCTCTTGGGGCTTCATGGTAAACTACACGCACAAACGTCCACTTCGTGGACATTGTGCGCCGCCCTTACAGAAGCCTAGCCAATCGGTCTGCGCCTTCGGCTTGACCTCTTGGGGCTTCATGGTAATATTTCTGCTTGCTGCTTCGCGGCGTTTCTGGCAAAGTCATGCGAAGTGCGCCGGAAGCCAGCAACGGACGTATATATCGCCGCTGCACATATCCCACGGTAGCGATTCCCAGGAATGCCGCAATCTCTGCTCTTGTGCGCGGAATCTTGCAAAAAGCCAGCAAATCCTGTTCGCCAACCGAAAAGCCCTCTCTCACAGATTCCGATTCCCGCTGATTGAAAAACGTAACGACAAACTCATCGCGCCTGTTCTCAAATCGCGGCTCAGGCAGACCAAATGCGTGCATTTCCCGATACATCGTCGGAATCCCCGAATAGCGATTTTCCGCTTCGGTGATCATTTCCGCCATAACTGCGAGCGCCGGATTGCGCAGATCCAATTTCGCCTTTCCCAACTGTTCGACCGTCATGCGCCCGTACAAACTGCCTGGACTATGAATCTCCAATCGATCTGTAAACATGTAGATCTGAATCGGCGTCCCTTCCGTATAAAGGCTGTAATCTCGATGAATGAGCGCATTGAGCACAGCCTCACGAATAGCCGCAACAGGATACTCCGTCCGATCGCACCGTCTGCCGGTCCCCTTGTCAATACTCACCTGTGTCTTCATATTGCGCCGGCAGAAAACAAGCGCCTCAGCAAGCATCTCGGCCAAAGTTCCTTCTATGCGCTTATTATCCAAGAAACGTGCATCATTCTCACCTGTCGCACCGACTTCCTGGCCTGGAACGACAACTGCCGTAATGCAAAACTGCGTGAAAAACCCCTGCGGATATATGCCAAAATTCAGCAGAGCCGCCAACGTAGGCTTGCCGTCGCGCAGCACATTCAGCAACTCATAGGCGCGTTCGCGCGGAATCTGCGCAAATCTTGGACGCTCTCTGCATTTCTCCTGCCAATAGGCCGCGGTCGCTTCCAACCGCAGATCTTCGCTCCTTGCACGAGCTACTGACCGTTCATCATCATGCAGATGTTTGCGAAACGCTTCAAAGCTGTAAAGCTCATATTCCGACATGCAGTAATCGGCATCCCCGACACGCACATAGGAACCCTTCACTCGCCCCTTGCCCTTATAATAGCAAGGTCTTTCCGATAAGTCCAAACCAGGAATTTCCGCAGAGCAAACATCGAGGCCATCCACTTCCGCCACTGTAAAGACCGCTCGCACAGGAGGCTCCATCTGCAGACATTGCTCTCCGACCTTCTTTTGTAAATCATGCAGATCATATACACCCACAAGAGCGAAATCTTGTTCTTCATCAATGCCAAACAGCAACGTCCCTCCACCATCCTGATTGGAAAAGCTCGATAACGTATCATAAAGATGACGCGGGCATCCTTCATGCGCAGCTTTGACCTCCAACATCTGCGTTTCCGTTTTTTTCTGCAAAACCCAACGCGTCAATCCAACGAGATCTTCTATAATCATTTTACTTTTCCTCCATTCCGTAAGCTACACGCACAAACGTCCACTTCGTGGACATTGTGCGCCGCCCTTACAGAAGCCTGGCCAATCGGTCTGCGCCTTCGGCTTGCCCTCTTGGGGCTTCATGGTAAAATGATAACAGAAAGATCCCTTTCATTCAATAGTTTTACATGTTTTTTATAACGTCTTATAGTTTGTTACATAAAATAGATAACAGCAGCACAATAATGTTATCTTTGTTACATTCCATCCATCATACGCCAAAAATTCCATCTCCGTTTTATATCATCGTATCCTCATCTTTCATCCTCTCCCCATCGTGCTGCAACTTCCCTATCCAGCGCCGCCAGCATATCAAAGTACTTGCCCTTCACAGCCGCATAAATCACCTGCGCCGTTTGCTCGTTGTATGTATGCGCAGACAAATTCCTCTTTTCGAGCATATCGAGCCACGCTTCCGCCTCTTGCACCAGCCCCTGCTTCCAACCCTCGCGTATGCTGGCCCGCGGACTGCTGACCTCGATTCCCTCGTAAGAAAGCACCGCTTTCATCAGCTTCCATGCCAGCTCAAAGCAAAACTCGAAGCGTTGAATCGTCGCGTCGAGGTACAAATCATCCACATCCGGCTCTTTTCGGAGCGCTGTCCGCAAGCGCTGCAGCGCTCTATGATAGTCCTCCCACTTCAAGCGAATCTGTTCCTCTGTCATAAGGCAGTCGCCATCCTTCCCTGTTTCCAGCAGCAATCTCCCTTCGGCGTCAATCGCCTGCCGCAATCTCTCATTCGATTGGCGCTCATAATCGACAAGATCGAACGTATACGGCAGACCGCTTCGCTCGAAAGCATCACACAAAGACCCGCGCACTTCCGGCTCTCCCACAAAGGCAAGATCAACGTCAGAAGTCGCCCGTGCCTCCCCCCGCGCTCGCGAGCCGAAAAGCTTCACCCAACGAAGCCGCGTCTTTTGCGCGTAGAAGATGCGATAAATCGCTTTCCAATGTTC
>CAJPRR010000211.1 GCA_905373085.1 uncultured Selenomonas sp. | reverse complement strand
AAGCCGTTGGGAACGCTCGGCATAGATCAAGATCGCACGATCTATGGCGACGAGGCGACAGTCAGCCTCATGTCGTCGCTCGGCATCCTGTGGGGCGCGGATGTGCCGACGGCTTGGGATATGCCCGCTGACGCCGTGTCTTGGCGCTGGAATGTGCGCACGGGGGCGCTCACGACAATCCATGCGGACGGCAGCAAAACGACGAGAATTGCGAGAACGTGGCAGTCGCTCGCTGTGGCGGTCGATGTGCTGGAAAGCCATGCTTTCATCTATTTCTTTGATGCGGCTTCTTATGCGTCGGCGTTCCTCGTCGCTTCACGCGAGCTGAGCGCACGCAAGGCTTGGAGCATCCTGCTTCTTTGGGGCGAGGTAGAAAAATATCTGACGGAAACCTTCCATGTCTTTTTCACGCGCTTGCAGGACTGGCTTGCGGCGCGTCGAGTGTCTGAAAGCGACGCGCCCATCCCAAATGAACCGCATGGCAAGCCGGAAGTGCAGGAAAATCGCGCGGTGGAAGAGCTGCGTCAATGGCTGCTCGCCGAGGTGCGTCGCCTGATCGCCGACGGCGTTTATCCGCGCAGCATCCATGAGGATGCGGATGCTCTCGTCGCCGTGCCGAAAAAAGAGGTGCGTGAGGCGGTCGCGCTTGTTTTTGGCAGATACGTCTTTGCCGCGCTTCTCACGATGTCGCTTTTTATGGGTACAAAGAATCTCGCGAAGCCGTGCTATGAGCCTTGGATGCTCTGGCAGATGTTCAAGTGGATCAGCCGCCGCACGATTCTTGACCTTGAAGATAAGATTTTTGATTTAAGCCCGAACTGGGGGTGACGAAGTGGCAGAGAAAATTAGCGCGAAGATGTCCTACTTGACGCAGATTCATACGGCGTGGGACGGCAAGGAGCAGCGCATGGCGCTCCGGCAGGAGCCGCGCCGCTACGTCGCCTATGACTATATCGGCTGCGAATCGTGGCAGAGCCAATACCTGCGGATGTTCGCCTACAAGAGCGGCACCCAGCTCATCGAGCTGCCGCTTTGGCACGCGGCGACGCTCTTGGAAGATCATGCCTATGAGGGGCAGACCACGCTTAGAATACCGACAGAAGCGATGTGGAGCTTTCGGAATATCGGCAGCGTGGAGCTGTGGCGCGACGACAAGCGCGGCGGCGGCAAATACGAAATCAAGTACCTTGCGGCAAACGGCGTGATGGGGCTGAAAAACAACTCAAACGAAACTACAGGGCGCATCTTGCGACGATCATTCCTGTATTCTACGGCGTCTTGCAGGACGACGATTCTTTCGCCAATCTGCATGGCGACGCTGTGCAGATGACGCTCAACTTGGAGCTTTTCCGCAATCAGCGTGCGCCGGACTTCCCTGCGGCGTGGGATGAGATGCACGACGAGCCGATGGCAGGCGCTTCGCGCTTTGCCTTCGGACTGCCGGCGCAGTATCTTGGCGCAGAAGTGTTCCGCTTCGCGCCGCAGTGGGAAGAAGATATTTCGGCAAGCTATGCGAAGAACGCCAATCGCTTGGACTACAAGAGCGGCGCCTTTCGCTACGATCTCAAGGGCGTGAATCCCGCCGAGACGCGGGAGGTTTCCATCGCAGGGCTGTCTAAGGCGGAGATTCACAACATCGAGCGTTTCTTCATGCGCTGCAAAGGCGCATGGAAGTCGTTTTATGCGCCGACGTGGCTCAATGACATCGACATCGAGGGGCGGCAGCCGGCAGGGCAAATCTTCCTTTTGGCATCGTTTCCCTATCATTGGAAATACTATGCGAAGGCTTCAAGGCGGCGATTGGCCGTCCTTTTTTATACGGACGGCAGCGCCGAAATTCTACCCTTGGCAGGATTTTCACAAGATGAGACAGGCACGTTGGGCAAAGTGTATCTGGAAACGCCGCTCAAGCATGAGATCCTGCCGCAGAACGTGCGCATGATCTCTTTTTTCACGCGCTGCCGCTTTGCCGAAGATGATCTTGTCATAGACTACGAAACGACAGGCGCGGCGACCGTGCGCATCTGTTTGAAGGAGGTCGATGCCTGATGAGCGAGAACCCCATCGCGCGGCAGGAAAATTCCATATCGGACGGCGCGCCGATTGAGTGTTTCAAGTTTACGCACGGCGATATGTCATATCTCTACACGAGCGCGGCGGACGATGTGGAACTCGAAATTATTGAGGGCGGCAAGAGACGTACCGAGAAGTATTTTGCTGAGGTCATATCGCGTGAGAACATTCGCCCCGGCAGCGCGGGCAGCATCGAAAGCTGCACGATCAAGGCGCCCAAAGATCATGCGGTTGCAAAACTTTTTGAAGGATCGCCGCCGGAAATCCCCGTTTCATGCCAAGTGTACCGCCTGCACGCAGATGATTTCTCGAAGTTTATCTGCGTCCTCGCCGCACGCATCGGGCAGGTGCATTTCACCGAATCCGAGTGCGAACTGACCGCCGATATGGATGCGTGGATGAAAAAGGAACTGCCATGCGGCATGAATCAATACTACTGCAACCATACGATCTTCGACCATAACTGCAAATTGAAGCGCGAAGATTGGCAGGTCAAGGCGTTCGTCGATGAGGTTGAAGGCCTCAGGGTACAGTCCTCGAAATTCGCCGAGTACCCGGACGGCTACTTTACGGGCGGCAGGATATATTACGGCGAGCATGTGCGCCAGATCACGCAGCATACGGGGAAGTTCGTTTGGATGAAGTACCCTGCCGCGCATACGCCGAGAAACGATGTCTTTGTCGTACCCGGCTGCGATTCGCTCTTTCGGACGTGCGCGACGCGCTTCAAGAACACGGTGCATTTTTCGGGCGTGCCGTATGCGCCGCCGACCGATCCCGAGAAGAATCCGACGGGCACAGGCGCGTATTGGATCGATTCGCTCGTCGTGCAGCGCGATACGAACGGCTTTGTCGGCACGATCAAGATTTGAGGTGGCAGGATGTCAGCAATCAATAAATATGTGGGCTGGGGCATATCGACGTGGCTCTTGTCGCTTCTTAACAAAGGCTCGAACAGCGCCGAAGAAGCGGGCAAGCCCGAAAACCTCAATGTATCTGCCAATCAGACGAAGATCGGCAGTCCGATTCCCGTCGTCCTCGGGCGCTGTCTTGTCAAATCTCCGATCGTTTCGTACTTCGGAGATTTTTCTTTTCGCGCCTATACGGAAACGTACGCAGCGCACGCGAACTTCAGTGCATGGCCGCTCGTCCTGTCGCTGATCGCCCAATACATCGGGATGCTATGGACGGGGCATTCCGAGGGTGAGGGCAGTCAGATCAGCGGCGGCGTTGTCAAGGGTGGCGCCGGAGGTTATGTGAATGACGTACAATCGAAAACGAAGGGCAGGACGAAGGACGACCGCATCGGCCCTTTGCTCAATTCGCTCTTTCTATGGCTCTTGAATTGGCTCATCAATGGGCGCAACC
>CAJPRR010000210.1 GCA_905373085.1 uncultured Selenomonas sp. | reverse complement strand
CCTTGCGTGCGCTCGCCGCATCACCCTCGGCTGCAAAATGATCGTAAAGCCGCAGCAGTCGGCTCTTCAAGATGACGCTTTGCATAGATCCTCCTTTGACTTCGCCCTTGCTTTCTATCGCCGCATGGATTACGATGGAAGTCAGAAAGTCTTGCATGAGCGGCAAACCTGCAGGGAAAGGAATCGAAATGATAGAAACTCTTCAAAACCTGAAAAAAGAAGGCATACGGCTCTACTATTTCCTGCCGGACTTCCAGTCGCCGGAAGCCGTATGGCGCACGGTATTCGAGCGATACGTCAAAATCTTTTGCGCGGCAGACAACGTGGCGCTGCTGCTTGACTTGTCCGCCGCAGAAGGCGCTCAAGAGCCGCTGGCGCAGTTCAGTCAAGCGCTCGATGCGCTCGGCGACGACGCGCCGGCGGTGCTGACCTTCGAAGGTGAGGCGGCGCTGTCTTCTGCCGCGCTTCGTCTGGCGGACGTCTTGATCCTCTCGAGAGAAGAGCGTTCGCTGCGCCTCTTGAACCGCCTCGAAACGCAGCCAAGAATCCTTTACGGCGGGGATGCGGCGATCTTTTCCTGCGACGAAGCGCGCGGGGACGATGCGCATTTTGATGTGTCCGTCTGCGTTCTCACCTATCGGTCGGATTTTCTGAAGCTCGAAAGGACGCTCGCCTCCGTCGTTGAGCAGAAGGGCTGCTCGTTCGAGATCGTCATCGCCGATGACGGCTCAAAAGATTTCCCGAGGAAGGCCATCGAAAACGATCTCGCTTCCAAGGGATTCACAGCCTACAAGATTCTTCAAGCACCCAAAAATCAAGGTGTCGTACACAATGTGTACCGCGCCTTTTCCCATGCGCGAGGGAAGTACATCAAGAACATCTCTCCTGGCGACTACCTGTACAGCGACCATGTGTTGGCCGACATGTTCCGTTTCATGGAAGCGAGCGGGTATCCGGCCGCCTTCGGACGCGCCTGCTATTATCGTGAAGAGGACGGGCACTACCATATATTGGACGAAATGCATCCGCGGAATTTGGAACCGTATGAAAGGAACGACTTCGCCGCAGCAAGAAGGGCGCATCTTCTATGTCAGGATTATCCGATCGGCGCCGCCTTTATGACGCGCCGCAAGCTTCTCATGCAGTACACGAAGCCCCTGCTGGGCAAGGTCGTTCATCTCGAAGACCGCGCCTACACCCTCATGATCGCCGACGGCATCGACATCGGCTTCTGGAATCACAACCTCATCTGGTACGAGTACGGCAGCGGCATATCGACGAGCACGGACGAACGCCGACAGGCGCAGGTCATCCGTGACAATCAAGCGTGCTTCGCGCTGATCGCCGAAAAGCATCCGGAGCTTTCCAGCTGGTGCAAGTGGCACATCTTCAGCGAGGAAGATATGGAAGATACGTGGCTCGACTACTACGAAGAAGTGAAAGACTATTATCAAAAGGTCGATACGTCCGTCGCCGAAGCGAAAAGGGCAGGGCGATGGATGTATCTGCAGGACGTCGAGCCGAAAGAGCTGGAAAGGATTGTCCAATCGCAGGTCGTTTTGCCTCCGGCATGAAATCTTCGAGATTGCTTTTCAGCGAATTTCCTCCCATCACCAATTCTTCTTCGACCGCCAGAACGACGGATAGAGCATGACGAGCAGCGTGAAGAATTCGAGCCGGCCGAGCAGCATGGCGAAGCACAGGATGCCCTTCGTAAAGTCGGATAGTCCCGCGTAGTTCTCCGTCGCGCCCGCAATGCCAAAGGCAGGACCGACGCAGCCGACGGTCGTCACACTGATGCCGATGGCGTCAAAGGTCTTGATGTTGTCCGCCGTCATGAGCACGGCGAAAAAGGCGATGGAGAGGACGTAGAGGAAGAAGAAGACCGCCGTGCGATGGAGTGTCGCCTCGTCGACGCTCGCGCCGTTGATGCGCACGGGCGTCGTGACGCGCGGGTGAAGCTTCTCCAGCACGATCGTGCGCACCATGCGAAAGAGCACGAGGATGCGCGCGATCTTCAGTCCCGCCGCCGTCGAGCCGACGCAGCCGCCCGTGAGCATTAAAAGAATCAGGATGCCCTTGGAGAAGCCCGGCCAAAGCTCGTAATCAGCAGAGACGAAGCCCGTCGTCGAGAGCGACGTCGCCTGAAAGAGCGCGAAGCGCAAAGCGTCGGGCACGTTGTAAAGCCCTCGGTAGAAAAGATTCGCCGCGATGAGCAGCACGGCGCCGCCGACGATGCCGAGGTACGCCTTGAACTCGGAGTTACGCCACAGCACCTGCGGCCCTTTCTTGTAGACGCGGTAATAGAGCCCGAAACTGCCGCCCGCGATGAACATGAAGAGCGACATCCAAAGCTCAATCGCCGGACTCTTGAAATGCGCGGCGCTCGCGTTATACGTCGAGAAGCCGCCCGTGCCGATCGTCGACATCGCATGGTTGACGGCGTCGAGCGCGTTCATGCCGCAGGCGAAGAAGGCGAGGAACGCTACGCCCGTCAGGACGACGTAGATGCGAAAGAGCACGCTCGTGAGATTCTTGAGGCGCGGCAGCACGCGCTCCGATCCCTGCGCGCTCGATTCGGCGTTGTACATCGTGATGGCGCTCTGCCCCGTCGCGGGCAAAAGCGCGATGAAAATGACGATGATGCCGAGGCCGCCGAGCCAATGCGTGAGGCTTCGCCAAAGGAGCACGCCCTGAGGCAGGGCCTCGATGTCTTCGACGACGGTCGCGCCCGTGCCCGTGAAGCCCGAGATGCTCTCAAAGACGCCGTCGAGGTAGCCGAGATAGCCGCCCAGAAGGTACGGCAGCATGCCGAGGAAGGTCGCCAGAAGCCAGCCGCCGCCCGTGATGGCGATGCCCTCGCGAAGCGTCAGGCGCTCGCCCGGCTCTTTGCCCGCGCGGCGAAGCGCCGTGCCCGCCGCCGCGCTCAAAAAGGCGGTGAGGGAGAGCGCGAGGCGAGAAGATTCAGCGTACCACAAAGAGACGGCGAGCGGCACGAGGAAAATCAGCCCCTCGGCCTGCGCGATGCGCCCCAAAAAGTACGCCACGACCTTGATGTCCAAAGGAGAAGCCCTCCCTTTCCTAGAGCAGGTGCGGAGAATTTCCGCACACCCTAACCCTTCGCCGATGCCTCGTTGTAAACGTCCTTCAGAAGCGTTTCCTTGCGAAGCGCGAGGCACTCGCAGTGGCGCTCCTTCGCCGCTGTTTCCCGAATCGTTTCTGCGAGCACCTCGCCGATCATCGGCGCATCGTCGTAGAAGATGTCCTTCATCGTGCCGTACGACCACTTGGGTCGGATTCCCTCGCCGTAGTTCACGACGTAGTAAAGCCCCGCGTAGCACGCGCCGATCTCACGCGCGAGATAGACTTCGGGACAGATGCTCTGACCGATGATGTCGGCATGGCCGTTGAGCATGGCGACTTCAGCAGGACTCTCGAAGTGGCGCCCATCGG
>CAJPRR010000209.1 GCA_905373085.1 uncultured Selenomonas sp. | reverse complement strand
ATCGGCGTGCGTGCGGCGGCGGCGGGCGATGACTTGACGCTCGCGCTCGACACGGCGTACGCCGATATGGCGATGCGCCTGAGGGAAAGGCTCAACTACCTGTCGATGATCGTGACGATGGCGCCGCTTTTGGGGCTTCTCGGTACGATTTCGGGCATGATCGAGTCGTTCAGCATCTTCAGCGTGCGCGCGGGCGAGCCTCTTGCCATCACGGGCGGCATCGGCGAGGCGCTGATCGCGACGGCGACGGGGCTTTGCGTGGCGATCTTCGCGCTCATCGTGCACACGTACTTCGTGCAGAAGCTCGACGAGATGCTCGCCATGCTCGACAAGGCGGCCGCCGCCGTGCGGAACGCGTTGAAGAAGACGGGGGAGGATGGCCATGCGGCGTGATTTTCGCATCACGAAAGAACCGCTCGTCATGATCATCCCGATGATCGACATCATGCTCTTCCTGCTCGTGTTCTTCATGATCAGCACGATCTACATGGTGCAGACGAACACGGTGCAGGTCGCGCTGCCGCAGGCGGCTGCAGGGAAGATGGAGACGCGCCCGAACATCGTGCCGATCACGGTGACGGACAAGGGCGACGTGCTCTACGACAAGGACGAGCTGCCGAATGAAGACCTCGCGGACAAGATGAAGGCTTCCTTGGCGAGTGATCCCGATACGGTATTCGTGCTGCGCGGCGACAAGAAGGCCGACTATGAGGCCATCGTGCGCGTCTTGGATCTCCTCAAGCGCTCGGGCGCGAAGCATGTCTCGATCGCGACGGAGACGGCGGCAGGGAGGCAGTGAGATGCGGTTCAAGAGCTACTGGCGCACGACGGTCGTCGCGGCGATTTTTCTGCACTTCTTCGTCTGGCTGGGACTGGCTCTCGCATTGCCCCTGCTCGACTTCGAGGGCGATCCCTTGGCGGTGCAGGAGATGGAAGTCGTAGACCTGCCCGAGGAAGGCTCTTCGGGCGAGACGGAAGAGAAGAAACCC
The DNA here is from genome assembly GCA_905373085.1 of uncultured Selenomonas sp. Lineage (GTDB taxonomy): Bacteria > Bacillota > Negativicutes > Selenomonadales > Selenomonadaceae > Selenomonas. The sequence goes on along the minus strand of CAJPRR010000209.1, from coordinate 2,510 downwards.
GATCCGCCGAAGCCGGAGCCGGAGCCGCCCGAACCGCCGAAGCCTGAGACGCCGCCCGTGGAGACGCCGCCCGAGGATGTCATTCCGACGGAGACGTCCCCGACGGAGGCCGCCGAGTTGGACGAGGCGGTGGCGGAGCTGCAGAAGCAGGAGGAAGAGGCGAAGAAGAGCGGCGAGGACGGCAAGGCTCTGCCGCCCGCGCCGCCCTCCCAGGCGGTCGGCGTGCTCATTGCGTCGGGCAATACGCCCGACACGCGCGGCACGGACTTTCGCGGCACGGTCGGCATCCTCGTGAATATCGACGCGCAGGGGCACATCACGGGCTATCGCTTCACGCAGACCTCGGGACGCCGCGTCGTCGATCAGATCGTCTTGAACGCCGTCCGCAGCTTCAAGTTCGAGCCGGCGCTCGATACGAACGGACAGCCGATGAAGACGATGCGTCTCCTGCGCTTCCCGTTCGACGGCTCGGGCAGCCATGTTTATGAGGACGACGAGAACAAGCGCATCCGCGTGAACAAGGAAGTGTTCCTCAGAGAGCTTCGCGCGAAGGGAGGAACGCCGCCGACATAAAGGGCGGCGCATAAAAATCATATCGGAACTTCCAAAGAGGAAGGTGAGAGTCTTGAAAAAAATCTTATTCCTTTGCATGGCGCTCGTGCTCCTTGCCGTACCGTGCGCAGATGCGTCGCCGAAATGGCAGGAGGTCGCCGACCGCATCGCGCAGACGGTCGACCAGGCGGTCGCCGTCTATGAGACGGGAGACTACGAGGGCGCACGCGATCTCGTCAATGCGGCGTACTACGGCATTTACGAAAAGGACGGCTTGGAAAACGTCATGCGCAGCTCCGTCTCCGCCAAGGAGACGAGCCTGACCGAGTACCAGTTCTACAAGGTCAAGAAGAGCATGAAGAACGGCGAGAGCATGGATACGGTCAAGCAGGAAGCCGAAAAGCTCAAGTCGATGGTCAACGACAATGTCAAGGCGCTCGAAAACGCGCACGGCAGTTCGGGCTGGGCGGCATTCCTGCCCGCTTATCTGATCCTCCTTCGCGAGGGATTGGAGGCAATCCTCGTGCTCGTCGCGATCATCGCCTACCTCAAGCGTGCGAAGGACGAAAAGCACCTCGGCACAGTCTACAACTTCTCGATCGCGGCGGTCGTCGCGAGCTTCGTCTCGGCGTACCTTTTCTCCACGATACTCAACAATACGACGGGCGGCATGAGCCGCGAGGTGCTCGAAGGCGCGACTGCGCTCTTCGCTGTCGTCGTCCTGCTCTTGACGAGCGCGTGGCTTGGCGGCAAGGCGAGCAAGGACAACTGGAAGCAGTACATCGACGGACTCGTGCAGGAATCCATCACGCATGGCGCGGCCAGGGCGTTGGGGATGGCAGCATTCCTCGCCGTCTACCGCGAGGGCGCGGAGGTCATCCTCTTCTATCAGGCGCTCTTCAACAACGCGGCCGCCGACGTCACGATGATCTGGGCGGGCTTCGGCGCGGGCTGCGTGACGCTGGCCGTGATCTTCTACGGCATGCAGCATGGCATCTTGAAGATTCCCCTGCGCCCGTTCTTCCTCTTTACTAGCATCCTGATGTTCCTGCTGGCCGTCACCTTCGTCGGCGGGGGCGTCGAGGAACTGCAGGAGGGCGGCGTCATCGGCATCACGCGCTTCGAGGGTTGGCCGACCTTCGATCTGCTGGGCATCTTCCCGACGGCGGAGACACTCGGCGCACAGCTTCTCGTGCTGCTCAGCGGCGTGGGCATGGTCGTCTACGCGAAGAAGCGCAAGCCGAAAACGGCGTGACCATCGCTTCAAGAATCATTGGCAACGGCGGAGCAGTAAAAAGCTCCGTTTGCAGGTGCGGCCGATTGCCGCACCTATACGGGACGTATTGAGTAAGGGCGTCCGGGAGGAATTTCATTACATCATTTTTCGGAGGAGTGTGTTTTATGAAAATGTTCAAGCTCAAGAAACTCAAGTCGGCTTTGGCGGTCTGCGCGGTAGCGGCATCGCTCTTCACGTTCGGCGGCTCTGCGTCGGCGGCGGGCTTTACGGAGTACCCGATCGGCGACGAGATCGAGAACGAGGCGAACCACTTCAAGGTGGCGCTCGTCTACTTCCAGCCGGTCGAGATGGTGCCCGCGGGCATGATGCTCTCGCCGGACAAGGCGGACATGCACATTGAGACGGATATTCATGCGACGGAAGGCAACGACACGGGCTTCGGTGTCGGCGAGTGGATTCCGTACCTGACGATTCATTACAAGTTCACGAAGCGCGAAACGGGCGAGAGCGTCGAGGGCGTCTTCATGCCGATGAACGCAGACGACGGCCCGCATTACGGCGCGAACGTCAAGCTCCTGGGCGCGGGCACCTACGACATGCACTTCTCCATCGAAAGCCCGTACCGCCAGAACTACGGTCTGCACGTCGATGATGAGACGGGCGTCAAGGGCCGCTTCTGGGATGAGCCTGTGACGATGGATTGGGTCTTCAACTACGTGCC
>CAJPRR010000208.1 GCA_905373085.1 uncultured Selenomonas sp. | reverse complement strand
TGTGCTTGCATGAAGCCATGAAACCCCGTAAAATAAGAATGAGAATTCGCATAGGAGGCATCTACGGTGTACCGCATCAAGCCTTGGGAAGAACTGACGACTTTCGGTAAAAGACGGCACATCTACACCTTCCGAAACATCTGCGCAGAAGATACTACACTCGAACTCGCCGACGGTGCGACAAAAATCTTTCTGAACACCAAGGGCACGCTGAACGACGTGGCAGAAGGCGTCAAAGCATTTCTTGACTACGTGGACGGGCATATATGCGACGATCCCCTCGTACGGGAAATCGACGAAGCAATCCAGAGAATCAAGCAAGAAAATGAAAAGAGGGTGAGCTACATGACTTTCGCAATGAAGATGATGGAAGAGAGGAAAGCCGGCTTCAAGGAAGGAGAACGCCAAGGCATAGCCAAGGGCAGAACCGAGAGTCTGGCCTCCTCTATCCGCAATATGATGAAGAATATGGGAGTCTCACTGGAAAAAGCGATGGATGTACTGCAAATTCCCGCTGACGAGCGCACGAAATATGCAGCGCTCGTTAGAGACTGAACGCGAGGCAACTATGGCAGAAGAAATCCACCACGAAAACATCGACTACACGCTCTTTGAGAACATCAAGATGAAGATGCTCGGCATGATCAACAGCGCCGCCAGTCCCTATGACATCATCTACGAGATCGCCAAGGAGCTGGAAGCCGTCACGCACGAAGCGGGCTATGCGCATGAGGTACGCCAGGGACTGCGCTCCGTCTACGGGCTTGCCATGCACGATCGAAAGCTCCTCGCCGACGAGCTTGCCGATGTCGAGGAACGCTTGAAGCGCATCGAGGAATCGCACGAAACGGGCGACTTCACAGACGAGGAGAAGACGCGCATCGAGTTCGCCATCGTGCTGCACAAGAAAAACATCGAACGCCTCAAAGGCCTCATACAACATGCCGAAGCCTTCCACGAGGAGCCGTATATCGAAAAGCTCTGACCGCACGAAGGCGCACGTCATACGTTTTCGCAAGGAATGCACATACGAAAGAAAAGAGGACTGCCGCTTTCGCGGACAGTCCCCTTTCTATGTCGTTATTCCAAGACATAAACCTTGACCCAACGGCGGCCGAATTCCATCGCCTCGCCGTAGGACTCCATACACAGGTCGATGCGCTCGCCATTGATGGCGCCGCCCGTGTCCCCTGCGATGGCCACACCGTAGCCCGGGATGTAGAGGCGCGTTCCCAAGGGAATCACGTCCGTGTCCACAGCTACGACGCCCCGCTCTGCGAGCATACCGGAAGCCGTGACGCCATTTCCGCCGCCGTCTGTCGGCAGGTAGGCCGTCGCTTCCATATCGTACTCACGCACATAGCGCATAGCGCCGCGCGATGTTTCTACAGACTGGGCACGTCTTGCTTCTTCTTCTCTTTCTTTTTCTGCGACCAAATCGTGTATCTTGATGTTGAGATTCTTTTCAAGTCGTGTTGCCCCGTCCAGCTCCGCCGAGAAGCGGTCGCCGACGTATCCGTAGTCCTTGAGCACCTCGCCCACATTGCTGCGGGTCGTATAAACCTTCTGCCTGTCGCCCTCGAACTCGATGACGACGGGCACGGCACGCTGCACGATAATTTTTTCTTCTTTGTCCGATTTCTTTAACTGAAACTCATCCTTGTGCCTAATCTCAACGCCTGCCTGATGCAAGATCAGTTCTGGGCTTGAGTATCTGGTGCTTACCTCCAAAGTCTTGCCATCGACGTCGATGCTGACATTGCGCATCGCGTCCGTAAAACCTGTCGTGAATACGACTCCGAGGATCAACACCATGCAAAGTGCTAGTTTCCTTAAAGTCATTCAATCCCCCCTTAGAAATCTAACGACAGGATTATTCTAGCACCTTTTTCCCTCTTTGTCAATATGTGCCCCACTTTGGCAGAATCAACCACCATATTTAGGGAAAAGAGAAGCGGTGAAGACCCTTTTGCGACGGGCGTTCACCACTTCTTTCTTTGTGTCATATTAAATCAAATTTTCTCTCAAATGCCGTACAGCTCGCGCGTATTCTCGCGCGTCGCCCGCGCGAAGGCTTCAAGGCTCTCGCCGCGCAGTTCCGCCGCCTTCTTCGCAATGTAGAGGACATGGGCGGGTTCGTTGCGCTTGCCGCGAAACGGCATGGGAGAAAGGTAGGGGGAATCCGTCTCAATGAGAATGCGCTCCGCCGGCAGGCGCTGCACGATCTCAGGCAGCTTCGCGGCGTTCTTGTACGTCAAAGGCCCGTCGACGCCGAAGTACCAGTCGCTCTTCAACAATTCCGCCGCCATCTCCCAGCTTCCTGAGTAGCAGTGCAGCACGCCGCGAAGCCCTCTGCCCTCCGTCTTGAGGATCTTCATCATGTCGCCGTGCGCCTCGCGGTCATGGATACAGACGGGCAGCTTGAGCTGACGCGCGAGATCGAGCTGGCGCACGAAGATCGCACGCTGCAGCGCACGCCTCTCCTCGTCCTTCTCCCAATAATAGTCAAGCCCGATCTCGCCGATGGCGACGACCTTTTCCTGCGCCGCCCATGCGGCAATTTGCTCGTCCGTCGCCGCCGTCATCGGCTGCGCCTCCTCGGGATGGATGCCGACCGCCGCATAGACCGGCTCGAACTGTTCGGCGAGCGCGACGCTCCGCGCCGACGAATCAAGACTATCGCCCATCGTGATGATCTTCACAACGCCGCTTTCTCGGGCACGCTCGATGACGGCAGCGCGGTCGTGCGCGAACTTCTCATCGTCGAGGTGCGCGTGCGTGTCAATAAGCTCCATCACTTCACCTTGCTCCCTGCGGATGCGGCAGGCTCAACGAGGCGCAGTCCGCTCTCGTCCGCCGTGCACAGGATCATGCCGTGCGAGCGGATGCCGCGAATCTTCGCGGGCTTCAAGTTCGCGACGAGAACGACCTTCCTGCCGACAAGCTCGTCTGCCGCGTAGAACTCGGCGATGCCCGAGACGACCTCGCGCTCCTCCGTGCCGAGGCTCACGGCAAGGCGCATAAGCTTCGCCGTATCGGGCACGCGCTCCGCCTTTTGAATCTCGGCGACGCGCAGATCGACGCGGTTGAAATCGTCGATCGTGATGATGCCGTCCGCAGTCGCAGCCTCCTTCGCCTTTTCCGCCTTTTTCGCTTTCTCCTGCTTTTTCTGCGCTTCCTGGGACTTTGCGGCAGAGCCTTTCTTTCCTTCTTGCTTAGGCTTTTCCTCTGTCTCGACCTCGATGCGCGGGAAAAGCTGCTCGGGACTTCCCACATGCGTTCCCGCTTGGAAGCCGCCCCACGTGCGCACGTCAGCAAAGCGCACGCGAGAGAAGTCCTCCCCCAGACCGAGCTGACGCCAGATCTTCGCCGCCGTCTCGGGCATGAACGGCTCGATGAGCACGCTGATGCGGCGCAGGCTCTCGGCGAGATTGTAGAGCGTGTTCGCAAGTTCCTGCTTCTTCGCTGTATCCTTGGCGAGCGCCCACGGCATCGTCTCGTCGATGTACTTGTTCGCGCGACTGATGAAGACCCACGCCGTCTTGATGGCGCTCTGCAGCTTCATCTCCTCCATCTCGC
>CAJPRR010000207.1 GCA_905373085.1 uncultured Selenomonas sp. | reverse complement strand
ATGATGCAGAAGCGATGGGAACATTCCTTGAGACAGTTGTCGCACTTCTTGGGCGGCACGCTGCCTTCGAGGATGCGCTCGGCGAAGGGGTTTCGGACGGCGCGCCCCGGCAGTCCCACGGGACTGTGGATGAGGACGACGTCCTCGGGCTGCGCCTTCAGGTAAAACTCCTTGAGGGCGGGAGCCGCATTCGACTCCTCGCTCGCGGCAAAGCGCGATCCCATCTGCACGCCGTTGGCGCCCATCTTTATGAAATCAACAATGTCCCTGCCCGCGAGGACGCCGCCCGCTGCAACGATGGGGATGTCCACCGCCTTGCGGATGTCGGGAATCAGCTCGCGCACGGAGGTGTCCGTACCGAGATGCCCGCCGGCCTCCTTGCCCTCGACGACGATCGCCGAGGCGCCGAGACGCTGTGAAATTTTCGCAAGTTTGACAGAGGAGACAATGGGCACGATCGGCGTTCCCGATTCCTTGCCCAGCCCGAACATGTCGCGCGAGAAGCCTGCGCCCGCCACGACGAGATCGATGCCCTCGTCGATGGCCGTCTTTATCACTTGGCTGAACTTTCTTGCCGCCACCATGATGTTGATGCCGATGACGCCCTTCGTCAAAGATCGCGCCAAGCGGATCTCATAGCGCAGTTCTTCATCGCTCAAGCCCGATGCAGCGATGAGGCCGATGCCCCCTTGGCTGGCCACAGCAGCCGCCAGTTTTGCCGTCGATAGGCGAATCGCCATGCCACCTTGGATGATGGGGATCTTTGCTATCTTTTCGCCAATTTTCAGCTCTGGAAGCTTCAACTCCACTCCTCCAATCGAGGGAAGTCCTGATACCTCGGCTTCCCCAGGATATTTCTTCTGCCTTGCGGAATCACGAACAACCCCGGCACTGCCGGCGCGGACTTCGCTTTATCCGTGATTCCTTGAGAAAATCCCGTGAAGAAACTTCACGGGATTTTCTTCAAGAAAGGCACGACGAGCACAGGGATTTACTTCCCCTCGTCTTCTTTGTGCTGGTCAATGTAAGTTACGACATCCTGAACGGTCTTGATCTTTTCCGCTGCCTCGTCCGGAATCTCGATTCCGAATTCCTCTTCGAATGCCATGATGAGCTCAACGATATCCAAGGAATCTGCTCCCAGATCGTCAATAAAAGTAGAATCGATGGAAACCTCGTCCGCTTCGACGCCGAGCTGCTCCACAACGATATCTTTCACTTTGTCAAAAGTCGCCACTACAATTCACCTCCCTCCGTTGCCTCTTCTCGGGACTCACTGCCTTTTTCAATGTTTCCCTCTATAATTTATATCACATGACCATGCCGCCGTCTACATGGACGACCTGTCCCGTGATATAGGACGCTTGATCCGATGCGAGGAAAAGGACGGCGTTCGCCACGTCCTCGGGCTGGCCCGCCCTGCCGAGCGGGATGTCCGAAAGCGCCTTCTCCTTGACGGATTCCGGCAAATCCGCCGTCATGTCCGTGCCGATGAAGCCCGGCGCGACGGCGTTGACCGTGATGCCGCGCGAAGCGAGTTCCTTCGCCGCCGACTTCGAAAAGCCGATGACGCCCGCCTTCGCCGCTGCATAGTTCGTCTGTCCGGCGTTGCCCACGAGGCCGACGACGGACGCCATGTTGATGATGCGACCCGCGCGCTTCTTCATCATGAGCTTCGCGACCGCCTTCGTGCAGTAGAACACGCCCTTGAGGTTCGTATCCAGAACCTTCGCGAAGTCCTCGTCCTTCATGCGCATGAGCAGGGTGTCACGCGTGATGCCCGCATTGTTCACGAGGATGTCAATCGCGCCGAACTCCTTGGCCACATCGGCGACCATCGCCTCGACAGCCGCGCTGTCCGCGACATCCGCCCGACAAAGAATCGCCGTGCCGCCCGCCGCCTCGATGGCGGCCTTGACTTCCTCGGCGGCCTTGACATTGCCCGCATAGTTGATGGCAACGCGGGCGCCCTCCGCCGCGAGGCGAAGAGCGATGGCGCGTCCGATGCCGCGCGATGCGCCCGTCACGAGAGCCGTCTTGCCGTCTAAAAGCATATTAGCGAACCTCCTTGAAATAGTCAAGCGTTTTTTGCAAAGTTTCCAGATTTTCGACGTTCATGCTCGTGAGCTTGCGGTCGATGCGCTTGTTGAAGCCGCAGAGCGTCTTGCCGGGACCCGCCTCGACGAAGACGTCGGCGCCGAATTCCTTCATCTTCTCGACGCAGTCTTCCCACCTTACGGGGCTTGCCGCCTGCTTGACGAGGCTCTCCTTGATGTCCGCCGCCTTCGTGACGATCTCAGCCGAGACATTGGCGACGACGGGGATCTTCGCATCGCGGATCTCGACCTTGTCAAGCTCTGCGGCGAGCTTTTTCGCCGCCGGTTCCATCAATGTGCTGTGGAACGGTGCGCTGACAGGCAGGATCACGCTCTTTCTCGCTCCCGCCTCGCCCAAAAGAGCCGCCGCTTTCTCGACGCCCGCCATCGTGCCCGCGATGACGATCTGCCCGGGGCAGTTGAAGTTGACCGCCTGCACGGCGCCGACGTCCGCCGAGACCTTCTCGCAGACCTCGACGATCTTTTCGCGCTCAAGTCCCATGACGGCCGCCATGCCTCCCTCACCGACAGGCACGGCTTCCTGCATGAAGGAGCCGCGCTTATGGACGAGGAGAACGGCATCGGAGAAGTCGAGCACGCCGGCTGCAACGAGCGCCGAATATTCGCCGAGGCTGTGGCCGCCCGTGATCTCGGGCTGGATTCCGTGCTCCTTGAGGATCTCGTTCGCGATCACGCTGACGGCAAGGATCGCCGGCTGCGTGTTCGCCGTCAGGCGCAAGTCTTCCGCAGGGCCTTCAAAGCACATCTCCATGATGGAATAGCCGAGCGCCTCGTCCGCCGCACGGAACAATTTCTTCGCCACATCATACTTCTCGTAGAAATCCTTGCCCATGCCGACCTGCTGGGCGCCCTGCCCCGGGAACACGAATGCGAGCTTGTTCATCGAACCGACCTCTCTTTCATTTGGGAAGCGCTGATAAATTCAGCCATCCATCTTCATTTTATCAGCACTTCCTTAGCGTGAACACCTCTTCTTTGCTTTTATTTGCAATGCGCCTCAGCGCTTTTGACGGCGCCGGGCAGCCCCTCCACGATGTTATGGATGATGTTCGCGACGGGCAGAATATCATTGAGCATGCCCGAAATCTGTCCGATCATCACCGAGCCGTTCTCTACGTCTCCCTTGTGCGTCGCGAGGTTGAGCTTGCCCGCACCGAGCTTGTCAAGCTCTTCCGTCGAGGCGCCGCTTCTTTCCATCTCCTCGAACTCGCGCGTGAGCTTGTTCGCAAGGACGCGCACGGGATGCCCCGTCGAGCGACCCGTGACGACCGTCGAGCGATCGCGCGCCTTCAGGACGAACTTCTTGTAGTTCTCGTGCGCGATACACTCCTTCGAGAGGACGAAGCGCGTGCCCATCTGCACGCCCCATGCGCCGAGGGCGAACGCCGCCGCCATGCCGCGCGAATCGCCGATGCCGCCCGCCGCGATGACAGGAACATCGACGGCGTCGACGACCTGCGGCACGAGCGCCATCGTCG
>CAJPRR010000206.1 GCA_905373085.1 uncultured Selenomonas sp. | reverse complement strand
GTGTTCACGAGGTTCGGGATGAGGTCGCTGCGCCGCTGCATCTGGTTCTCGACCTGTCCGTACGATGCGTCGACGCTGATCTCCGCCTCTTTCAGTCCGTTGTACAGGGAGAAGGCTCCGCCGAGGATGAAGATAATGACGACGATGACAGCGCCGAGCGCGATCAGTCCTTTGTTCATGTTGAAAACTCCTTTCTGTTTCTGCCGATCGAATGACCGAGCAAATATAGAATGGTTCACCAGCTGTCCGAGGAGCCGCCGCCGCCCGAAGAGCCGCCGCCGTAGCCGCCGCGGGAGGAACCGCCGTCGCTGCTGCTGTTTCTGTCGTTGGAAAAATCTCTGTCTCTGCGCGAGGAGCCGCCGCTGTCGGAGCCGAGCGCTTGGTTGAGGATGCCGAGAAGCCAGTTCAGGATGACGGCGAGCACGATCATGCCGACGATGGCGAGGAAGAAGATGAGGACATTCATCAGGATGCTCGGTTTCTCTTCTTCATTCGCGGACGCTTCTTCAAGCGTCTCGCTCACATCAGCGCCCGGTGCGACTCCTGCGGCACGGTAGGCGTAGGCGGCAAGCTTCTGATAGGCATTGAGCACACCCTCGGAGTACTTCTCGTCGCGGAAGTACGGCTTCATCTTGTCGAGGATTTCTCCCGCTCTGCCATCCGTGATCTCGCCCTCAAGGCCGTAGCCGACTTCGATGCGGAACTTGCGGTCGTCCTTGGCGATGAGCAGAAGGACGCCGTTTTCTTTCTGCTTGTCGCCGATACCCCAGCTGCGGAAGAGTTTGTTCGCATACGATTCGATGTCTGCATCGTCCAAGGTGCGGACGGTCACGACGACGATTTCCGCCTTCGTCTTTTCGCGCAGATCTTCGCCGATCTTCTCGATTTGTGCACGATTCTTAGCTGAGACGATGCCTGCCGTGTCGACAACGTATTCCCTCTGTGCAGGCTTGGGCAGCATCTCGCCTGCGGCATCCGCAGGCGGACTGCCGCAGGCGAGGATTGCCGCGATCGTAAGGAGAAGCGCAAAGAGGGTGCGCAGTTGTTTGGCGCAGTTCATTTTTTGCATCCTCTCTGCGTTCTACCAGCCGCCCGATGCGCCGCCGCCGCCCGAAGAGCCGCCGCCGTAGCCGCCGTCTCCGCTGTCGGAATCGCCGCCGAAACCGCCCCGGTAATGATCGTCATCGTCGTCGTCGTCATAGCGTCCGCCGGCGGGCGTGCCGCCTTTCAAGTGATCGTATCCCGGCAGGTTGATTTTGCCGAGGGTAAGGAGGCTTACGAGAGCCGCGAAGGCGTACCAAGGAAGCAAGATCATGCCGGCTCCGCAATAAAAGAGCAGTCCGATGAGCAGAATCGCGACGAGGCCTCCGAGTATATAGACGTAGAAGGGTTCGCTGCCGCCCTCTTCGATTGATTTCGGAACCGTGACGCCGTTTGCTTCGCACAGTTCTTCGCCGAGCAGAGCATAGCCCTTGGCAATCGCTTCGGAAAGGTCCTCTTTGTCATAGGGGAAAGAAGAAGTTATGCGATTGATGACGTACTGCCCTCCGTCGCCTTTCTCCGCGTCCGATACGGCGGGACCGAAGACGAAGAGGACATCTCTTTCCTCCTTGGCGATAAAGAGCAGGATGCTTTTTCCGTTGGCGGCATCCTTGAGCTGCCAATCGGCAAAAAGCTGCTCGGCATACTGCTTCGCCGGCGCCTTTTGGAGCGTCGGCACAGTAACGATGATGGCCTGCACTCCCGTCACATCGCTGAGATCGCCGCCCATCCGCTCGATCTGTGCTGCATCCTCGGGCGTAAGGAGTTCCGCCAGGTCGACTGCATAGCCCGGTTTGGCGGGCTTTGCCGGTATGCCGAGCGCGGCTCCGAGGCTCTGCAGACCCACGCCGTATTCCTCGCAGGCCTTTTGCGCGAGATTTATATACGCACCGAGAATAGCGGGGGAGTAGTTTTCCTTTCGGAACTCGTCCTTCATCGCGTCGAGCACGCTGCCCGCATAGCCGTCCGTGATCTTTCCCTCAAGGCCGTAGCCGACTTCGATGCGGAACTTGCGGTCCTCCTTGGCGATGAGCAGGAGGACGCCGTTGTTTTGCTTCGCGTCGCCGATGCCCCACGAGCGAAACATCTCGTTTGCGTACGATTCGATGTCCGTGCCGTCCAAGGTGTCAACGGTTACGACGACGAGCTCCGCTTTCGTTTTTTCGCGCAGTTCCGCGCCGATTTGCCGAATTCGTTCGGCATCTCCCGGACTGACCATGCCTGCCGCATCGACGACGTACTCGCGCTGCGCAGGTCTAGGCGGCACGGCGGCATCGGCGTGCGAACCGGCAAGCGCGAGGAGGCTGACGATGACGAAGAGGAAGGCGCATAGCTGTCGGCGTGCGTGGAAGGTGTTCATTTGCTTCACATCCTTTCGTAATGTCTGTCTCCTGTAGGGGAGCAGGAAAAAGAGAAAACTGGTATGAACAGTATGCGATAATTTTCGCTTATTATAGCATATGGGGGAACGGTCGTATATCGGACAGAGTTCTTATTGATATAAATAAGGAGAGAAGGATGCCCTTTACAAAAAGCTGTTTCCTTGTTACGATAAAAAAGCGGCAGACAAGCGGAAAGCAGGAATATTTTCAAAATTTTAGGGCAAATCCCCTATTGTGGAAAAAAGTGCTGCTTGCTACAATAAAGGAGTGTACAATGATATTTACAGGGAAGACAAAAAATCTTGCCGTCATCGGTTCGCCGATCGGGCATTCGCTTTCGCCGGCGATGCAGAATGCGGCGATTCGGGCGGCGGGACTGGACTATGCCTATGTCGCCCTGCCCGTCCTGCCTGAGAGGCTGGAAGACGGCGTGCGCGGCCTTCGTGCGCTGGGGTTTCGCGGCTTCAATGTGACGATTCCGCACAAGTCGGCGATCTTGCCGCTGTTGGATGAGGCAGATGAGGCGGCGCGTGCCATCGGGGCGGTCAATACGGTCGTGTGCGAGGCAGGCCGTCTCAAGGGCTTCAACACCGATGTGGAGGGATTCCTCGGTGCGCTGGCGGCACGCAGGTTTTCCGTCGAGGGAAAGCGCGTCGTGCTCTTGGGCGCGGGCGGCGCGGCACGCGCGGCGCTTTACGGTTTGCTGCGCTCGGGCGCGGCGGAGGTCACGCTCGGTGTGCGAAATGCCCCGAAGGCGCGTTCCTTGGCTGAGGAGTTCGCGCAGTACGGCGAGGTCTGCGCTCTCGACTGGAACGAGGCGGCGTTCGAGGAAGCCGTCAGAAAGGCGGCTCTCGTCGTCAATACGACGCCGCTCGGCATGGCGCCGCAGACGCAGGCGATGCCGCCCGTTCCTTGGCAGGCGGTGCATGAACGGACGTTTTTTTACGACCTCATCTATACGCCCGCGAGGACGCAGTTCCTGCAGCGTGCGGAGGCGCTGGGCTGCCCGACGCTGAACGGCGAGGCGATGCTCGTGGGTCAGGGGGCGGCGGCGTTTCGCCTGTGGACGGGACAAGAGGCGGATTTTGCCGTGATGACGCATGCCCTGCGCGAGGCGCTGGAAGGAAAAGAGAAGCAAGCGGCAAAGAATGAAGCAGAAACGAAATGACAAAGCGGCGAAAGAAAAGGCAGGAAATCAATAAAGC
>CAJPRR010000205.1 GCA_905373085.1 uncultured Selenomonas sp. | reverse complement strand
GTTTCAATACCGCAAGCGGTATGGATTGCATGCAATACCGTCCCTCACAGCCCTTGGGACAGCTGAACCCAGAAGCGGGTTTTCTAAACGGATCGCTCTTTTTGGCAAATCGCCGCAACCCCGCGGGATTTTTTTGTCGCCAAAATCGGCCGAAAACGTCCGCAAACCCTGTAATATCAAGGAAACTTTTGTCCACGGGAAAAACATGAAACTCATGGCATTTTCCCCAAAATCTCTTCCTTCACTGTAACAAAGTATAGCATGGAAACGCATTGCTGTCAACCATGTGCGTGACAGCGTGCGCGGAAGGCACGCCCCCCAGCAAAACAGCCCTGCGGCACAAGCCGCAGGGCTGTTTGCTCCCCATCCGTCAAAAGAATGTCGCCGCCACGAAGTTCGTGAGGTTCGCCAAAGGCTCGGGATAGACGCCGAGGGCGAGCGTCAGGGCGACGCTCACGAGGACGCAGGCGCGAAGTGCGCCGGAAACCTTCACGGGGGCTTTCGGGCCTTCGCCGAGGTACATCGCCTTGACGACGAGCAGATAGTAGTAGACGGAGATCATCGACATGATGAAGCCGACGAAAGCGAGCCACAGGCCGCCCTGATCGACGACCGCCGTGAAGAGGTAGAGCTTCCCGGCGAAGCCCGCCGTCGGCGGGATGCCCGCCATCGAGAGCAGCGAGATCGTCATGACGGCGGCGAGGACGGGCGCAGTTCTCGCGAGTCCCGCGACGTTCGCCATGTCGGGCTTGCCGCGCTGCGCCTCGACGGCGGTCAGCACGGCGAAAGCGCCGATGTTCGCAAAGGCGTAGAGCGCGAGGTAGAAGAGCAGCGCCTTCATGCCCGCCGCATCCGCCGCGACGACGCCGACGAGCATGTAGCCGACCTGCGCGATGGAAGAATATGCGAGCATGCGCTTCACGTCGTCCTGCACGATCGCCATGACATTGCCGCCGACCATCGAGACGGCGGCGAGAATGGCCAAAAGCGAGAGCCACATGCCGCCCAACGGCGGGAATACCGCCAAAACAAGGCGCAGGAGAACGGCGAAAGCCGCCGCCTTCGACCCCATGGCGAGGAGCGCGGCGACAGGCGCGGGCGCTCCCTCGTAGACGTCGGGCGCCCACATGTGGAACGGTATCATCGACAGCTTGAAGAAGATGCCGGCAAAGACGAGCGCCATGCCGACGATGCCGAGCGGCGTGAAGAGCTGCGGGCTGCTCACGACCGCCGCAAAGCGCAGGCTGCCCGCCGCGCCGTAGATGAAGCTGACGCCGAAGAAGAGGATCGCGGACGCTGCCGCACCCAAGACGAGGTACTTGATCGCCGCCTCGCTCGAAAGCGCATCGCGCTGGCGGAGTCCGACGAACACATAGAAGGAGATCGTCATAAGCTCCAGCCCGATGTAAAGCGTGAGGAAGTCGTTCGCCGAAGCCATGACGCACATGCCGAGCACGGCGAAAACGAGGATCGCGTAGAACTCCGCACGAGAACGCAGAAGCCTTTCAACATAGTCGCTCGAAAAGAGCACGACGAGCGCTGCGCTCAAAATGAAGAGCTGCTTGAAGAAGACGGCGTAATTGTCCACGACGTAAAGCCCCGCGTAGAAGGACGCCGCCTCGCCGCCCCGATAAAAGGAAAAGCCGTAGGCGAAGAGCGCGAGAAGCGCGACGACCGAGATCGCCGCGAGACTCGTGCGCGATTCCTTCTTCGGCAGCAGCACGCCCATCGCCAGGAGGAGCAGGGCGAGCGCAAGAAGACCAAGCTCCATGCCGATTGCTGAAAAATCCATGCTCAGTCCCCCCCTAAAAAGAAGCCGATCCGGCTCAACTGGTCAAGCATTGGCTGCAAAGGCTCCGTCCCCGTCGAAATCAGCCCCAGGAGGAGATGCGGGAACACGCCGAAGCCCACGAGAGCGACGCCCAAGAGCACGAGCGGCACAAGCTCCGCGCCGCGCATGTCGCGGTACGCGTCGAACTTCTTGTCCGCCGGGCCGAAGAGCACCTTGGCGAGAAGCCGCAGCACATAGAGCGCCGTGAAGATGATGCCGGCGATGGCGAGCACCGCGAGAATCGGGAACTCGGCAAATACGCCGACGAAGATCGTGAACTCCGGCACGAAGCCGATGAGTCCCGGCAGTCCCAAGGACGCCATGCCCGCGAGCATGAAGCCCGTCGCAAGGCGCGGCATCTGGTAGGCAAGCCCCTTGAGATCGTCAACCGTGCGAAGATGCGTCTTTTCATAGATGAAGCCGATCATCGCGAAGAAGAGCGCGCTCATCACGCCGTGCGCCACCATGTTGGCAACCGCGCCCGAGACGCTGACGACATTCAGTGCCGCGAAGCCCAAGAGCACATAGCCCATGTGCGACACCGACGAGTAGCCGACGACGTACTTCAAATCCTTCTGCACGAGCGCGATGTAAGCGGCATAGAGCACGTTGCACATCGCGAGGAACGCGATCAATGGCGCCCAGAACTTCGCGCCCAAAGGCAGCACGAGAAGCCCGATGCGGATGAGGCCGTAGCCGCCGATCTTCTTCAGAACGCCCGCATGGATCATCGACACCGCCGTCGGTGCGCCCGCGTAGCCGTCGGGCGACCAGCTGTGGAACGGGAACATGGAAAGCAGCGAGCCGAAGCCGATGAGGAGCAGTAAGAACGCGCCGATCTGGAAGCCCGGGCTGAAGTGTCCTCCTTGCGCCGCGAGCGCGAGCATCTGCATGTCGAACGTGCGGCTTCCTGCGGGGAACGCCGTGAGGTAGAGCCAGACGACGCCGACGAGCAGGAATGCCGAGCCGAGCAGCAGGTAGATCGTGAGCTTCATGCCCGCGTATTCCTTCGTCACGCGCTTCGTCGAGCCGAAGAGAATGACGAGAATGTAGATCGGAATGACGACGACCTCGTAGCACAAGAGGAAGATGAAGAGATCGTTGGCGACGAAGGTGCCTGTGACGCCTGCGATCAAGATGAGCAGCAGGATGAAGAACTCCTTAGAGCGCTCCTCGACATGCCACGAGGAAAAGACCGCCGACACGCCGATCAGCTCCGTCAGGAGGAGCAGCGGCAAGGAGATGCCGTCGACGCCGAGCGCGTAGGAAACGCCGAGATCGGTGATCCACGGCACGCGCTCCGTATACTGCATGCCGCCCGCCGCGAGGTCATAGCCGAAGTACGCCCAAACGGAAAGAGCGAACGAGAACGCCATGGCGGCGGCCGCCACGATGCGGATGGCGGAGCGCGACTCGCGGTTCAAGAAGCAAAGGAGAAGCGCCGCCGCCAAAGGCGTGAGCAGGATGACCGACAAAACGGGAAAGTCCATCAGAAGCCACCTCCCACGAAAGCTGTGCCGCCCGCACAGTAAACACCCAGAAGCGCGAGCAGGACAGCGCCGACGATGACGACCGTCGCATAGAACTGCGTCTGCCCCGTCTCAAAGAAGGAGAGGACGCCGCTCAAGAGGCGTACAAAAAGCGCGAGAAGGTTCACCAGCCCATCGACGATGTAGATGTCGATCCAGTAGAAGACCCTGCCGCAGCCGTCGACGAAGACCTTGCGAAGCCCTGCATAAATTTCGTCGATATAGTATTTGTGATAGCTGAGCGTGTAGAAAATGCCGAGCCGTTCTGCGATTGCATCGGC
>CAJPRR010000204.1 GCA_905373085.1 uncultured Selenomonas sp. | reverse complement strand
GGCAGACGGGCAGCGGCACGCAGTCGAACATGAACGTCAACGAGGTGCTGGCGAATCGCGGCAACGAGATTGCGGGCGAGAAGCTGCTGCATCCGAACGACCATTGCAATATGTCGCAAAGCTCGAACGACACGTTCCCGACGGCGATGCACATCGCTGCCGTCGTCGCCATCGAGGACAAGCTCCTGCCGTCGATCGACAAGCTCGCCTCGACCTTCGAGCGTCTGATGAAGGAGAATGAAGGAATCGTCAAGACGGGCAGGACGCATTTGCAGGACGCCGTGCCGATTTCCTTCACGCAGGAGATCAGCGGCTGGCTCGCCATGCTCAAGGAGTCGCGTGCACAGATCGAGGCGACGCTGCCGTTCTTGAAGGAGCTTGCCTTGGGCGGCACGGCGGTCGGCACGGGACTCAACGCGCCTGAGGGCTTTGCCGAGGAGGTCGCACGCGTCGTCAGCGACATTACGGGACTCGATTTCCGTACAGCGCCGAACAAGTTCCACGCGCTCTCGGCGAAGGATGAGATGGTATTCGCGCACGGCGCCTTGAAGGGGCTGGCGACGAATCTCATGAAGATCGCCAACGATGTGCGCTGGCTCGCGAGCGGCCCGCGCTGCGGCCTCGGCGAAATCACGATCCCGTCGAACGAGCCGGGAAGCTCGATCATGCCGGGCAAGGTTAATCCGACGCAGTGCGAGTCGGCGACGATGGTGGCGGTGCAGGTCATGGCGAACGATGCAGCTGTCGCCATCGCGGCTTCGCAGGGCAATTTCGAGCTGAACGTCTACATGCCCGTGACGATCTACAACTTCCTGCAGTCGGTGCGCCTCTTGGCGGATTCCCTGCGCTCCTTCGATGAGCGCTGCGTATCGGGCATCAAGGCGAACAAGGAGAAGATGCACGAGAACCTGCACCGCTCGCTGATGCTCGTGACGGCTCTGAATCCCGTCATCGGCTACGAGAAAGCGGCGAAGACGGCGCACAAGGCGTACGAGGAGAACATCTCGCTCAAGGAGGCGTGCGTCGCGCTCGGCTTCCTCACGCCTGAGAAGTTCGATGAGGTCTTCCATCCCGAGGAGATGGTCTAAGTGACGGACAGCAGCAAGAGCCCGGCCGTACCGGAAGCGGGCGCGGGGAAATCGCCCGAGAACGGCACGGGCAGAAAGCCGAACTACAAGAACTGGCTGCCAAGGCGCATGATCGCGGCGGCGCTTCTCGCGGCCGTTCTCTTCTGGGCCTTCTTCGCGCTCGCACTCGCCTTCCTGCCGCATGAAGATGCGTGGCTCGCCCTCGACGGCTTCCTCGCGCTTGCGGCTCTCGCTGCGACGCTTCTGACGCTTTGGTTCTGTGCCCTCTACCGCATGTTTTCTTACGACGGCAAGCGGCAGCTGGCGCGGCAGATTGTCGAGGGAACGGCGGCATTTGTCAAGCTTCCCGCAGGCGGGCGCATCCTTGACGTCGGCTGCGGCAGCGGCGCTCTGACGATCGCCTGCGCGAAGGGGAATCCCGCATGCCAGGCGCTCGGCGTCGATCTTTGGCGCGGCGTCTACGCCTCGTTCAGCCAGCGGATCTGCGAGGAGAATGCGGCGGCTGAGGGCGTGGCGAATACGGAGTTTCGCCCGGGCGACGCCATCAAGCTCGATTTTCCCGATGAGAGTTTCGATGCGGTGACGAGCAACTATGTCTATCACAACATCCCGAAGGTTTCGGGACAGACGATGCTCGAAGAGACGCTTCGCGTCCTGAAGAAGGGCGGCGTCTTCGCGATTCATGACATCATGGAGCGCGGCAAGTACGGCGATATGGAAGCGTTCGCCGCCAAGCTGAGGGACGAGGGCTACGAGGAGGTCAAACTTCTCGACACGGCCAAGGGCATGTTCATGACTCCGACAGAGGCGCGCTTCATGTGCTGCAGCGCCTCCAAACTGCTTGTCGGCAGGAAGTGATGGCTGTGAGGGGCGGAGGAAAGATTCGTGATATGGGGCGGATGAATGGCAGCCGCCAATGAGTTTGATACATTGGTTGCGTCCTTGTGATATCACGAGAAAGGGGCTGTGCGCATAAAATGTGTGCCAGCTCCTTTTTGACGGTTTCTTTTTCTTGTTTTCAGCCCTGGTCTTTGGTGCTATAATGCGAGGCGGATTTGAACGAAGACTTTTATGGAGGGGGAAACGCTTCATGGAAAGGATGAGCACGCTTTGCTATATCGAGCGCGAGGGAAAGTATCTGATGCTGCACCGCACAATCAAGGAGAACGACGTCAATCACGGCAAGTGGATCGGCGTCGGCGGTCACTTCGAGGCAGACGAGTCGCCCGAGGAGTGCCTCTTGCGCGAGGTCGAGGAGGAGACGGGCTATCGGCTCGTTCGCTGGCAGTTCCGCGCACTCGTCACCTTCGTTTCGGGCGACGGGGTGACGGAGTACATGCATCTCTTCACGGCGGATCGCTTCACGGGAGAGCCGATCTCTTGCGACGAGGGGGAGCTCGCCTGGGTGAAAAAGGAGCGCATAGAGAGTCTGGAACTTTGGGAGGGCGACCGCATCTTTCTGCGCCTTCTGGCGCAAGAGGCGCCGTTCTTCACGCTGAAGCTCGTCTATGATGGCGCGGGAGGGCTTTTGGAGCATCGCTTGCATCGCTATGCGTGATGCGGTGGGAGGCTGTCTTTGCGCCGTATCGCAGGAACGGGGGCGTCGAACGAAGAAATCGCCGCCGCCAGCCGACCTCGCCGAATGTCTGCAGGCGAGCGTGGAAAAGTTCCGCTTGTGACGAGAGGATTTGGTGTTGTTTTTGATATGGATTGATCTTGAAAAACTGACGCGCGAAGCGGTTGTGCTGTGCGTCAGTTTTTCTTCTTGCGGGAAGATTGAAAAAAACGTACAATAATAGAAAGGAAAGACGATATAGGGAGGTGAAGCTGATGTATCATATCAAGCCGTGGGAAGAGCTGACGATTCAAGACGACTACATGTTCAAGCTCGTCATGAGAATCAAGCGTATATGTTTGAACCTGCTCCAGGGTATCCTCCATGTAGAAATCAAAGAAATCCGCTATCTGGGAACGGAGGAGTCTATGGATGCACGATACCAAGGCAAGGGCATCCGTATGGACATCTATGTGCGTGATGATGCAGAGACGGTTTATAACATCGAAATGCAGGTTCGCATGCCGGAAGGCAAGAGCCTTTTCAAGCGCACGCGCTACTACCAGTCGATGATTGATGCGGATCTTCTCGCGGAGGGGGCGGATTATGACGACCTGAACAAAACCATCATCATTTTCATTTGTCCGTTTGATCCGTTCGGCAAAGGACGGCATCAATATACTTTCCGCAGTCTTTGCATGGAGGACAGGGAGCTTGAACTGCAGGATGATGCGACAAGGATCTTCTTGAATGCCAAGGGTACGCTTGACGATGTAGATGAGGGAGTCAAGGCGTTTCTTGACTATGTGAACGGGCACGTGTGCGATGATCCGCTTGTGCAGGAAATCGACGAGGCAATTCATCGAATCAAGTTGGAGAACGAAGAGAGGGTGAGTTACATGACTTTCGCGATGAAGATGATGGAAGAGCGAAGAGAGGGGTTCAGGGAAGGCAAGGCTGAAGGAAAAGCCGAAGGCAAAGCTGAGGGCAAAGCTGAAGGAAAAGCCGAAGGAAAAGCCGAAGG
>CAJPRR010000203.1 GCA_905373085.1 uncultured Selenomonas sp. | reverse complement strand
CAGATGATCGGTGCGCCGTCCCCCTTCAATTCGCCTGTGTGCACGCAGATCTGATCGGGACAGTCGGCGCTCTCGATGCGGATTGTGCCGCCGCCCGTCGCGATGACGTTCTCGTGCTCGCCATAAGGCACGCGGATATGGCGCTCTTCCTGCAGTTCCGCCTGCGTGAAGCGATAGATCACCGCGCCGTCCTGCACGACCTCAACCGCGCCCGACTCCGATGCGTCTTCACCGCGAGAAGCGGCTGCGAAGAGCCACGCGCCCGCCGCGCCGAGCAGGAGCGCGGCGAAAAGAGCGACGAGACGCGCCTTCTTTCCCCCGTTCATCGAATGACCTCCACTTCTCCCGTCAGTCCCTCGCCCGCCGAGAAGCGGTCAAGAAGCCCCTCTGTAATCCACACATGACCATCCATGCCGACGAGCACCATCTCAAAATCCTGCCGCTCGCGCCAGAAGGCGGCGGCACGTTCCGCCCCCATGACGAAGAGCGCCGTCGAAAGCGCATCCGCTCTGCCGCCCGCTTTCGCGACGACAGTGGCGGATGCAAGGCCGCTCGCCGCAGGTGCGCCCGTCGCAGGATCGAGGATGTGCCAATAGCGGTTTCCCGCCTCATCCGTGAAGAAGCGCTGGTCAATCGCCGATGTCACGACGGCGGCGTCCGCGACCTCGACCGTGCCGAGAAGCGCTCCGCCGAAAGGATTCCGAAGCCCCACGCGCCACGACGTGCCGTCCTCGCGCGTACCGACCGTCTCGATGTTGCCGCCGAGGTCGAGGAGCGCCGAGCGCACGCCGCGCGACTTGAGCTCCGCCGCGACAAGCTCGCCCGCATAGCCCTTCGCCACCGCGCCGAGTTCGACGCTGCTGCCCTTTTCGAGCCGCGCCGTACCCGCCGCCTCGTCGAGCTTGAGCTTTCCCGCTCCCGTCAAGGCACGCGCCGCCTCGATTTCCTCTGCCGTCGGCACGCGATGCGCGCCGCCCGAAAATCCCCAGAGCTTGAGGAGCGGCAGAAGCGTCACGTCGAGCGCTCCCTTCGTCTCCTCGCGCACCTCCTCAGACATACGCAAAAGCCGCATTGTCTCGGGTGCGAGCGCGACGGCCTCGCCCGCACCGCTGTTCAAGCGCGCGACGTCGCTTCCCTCGTGCGTCGCGCTCCAAAGCGCATCGAGCGCTTGAAGCCGCTCCTTCGCCTCCCGCGCCGCCTCGGGTGCGCCTTCGCCGTAGACCTTGACCGTCATCTTCGTGTCCATCGCGAAGAACTCCTCGCTCGCCTCCTCTGCCGCGCAGGAAGCGTCGCCGGAAGACATACGGTTCATCTGCTCGGGCAGGCATCCCGCCAAAAGAGAAGCGGTGAAAAAAACGAGCAAAAGGCACAGGGCAAGATGCCCTGCGCCTTGAGCTGCCAAATTCTGCAAGCGAATCATAGCTACTTCTTCGCTTCATCGAGCGCCTTCGTCGAGGCCTCGATGAACTGCTCGTAGGAAATCGTCGCACCCGAGATGGCGTCGACCTTGCCCGGCTGCTGGCGCTCAACGAGCTGTGCGCCGTAGGCCGCATTCGCCTTGACGGCGTTCTGCGCCTTCTTGTAGTTCTGCGCGTCGCTGACCTGGCCGTTCTTCTTGCCGTAGTCCTCGCCCTTCATCGTGCCGTCCTTGTCGATGCCGAAGTACGTCGCGCTCTCGATCTTGTGATCCTTGATCGTGATGGCGATCTTGCCGTGGCCGTACTCGGAGTTCTCGCTGCTCTCGGCATTGTACGTGCCGTCCTTCGCCTGTGAGAGGTCGATGTCGGCAATCTTCTTGACGGCGACGCCCTGCGCCCCGCCGTCTTTCGGCTCGTCCTTCGCCGCATCGTCACCGCAGCCCGCGAAGAGAGCCGTCGCGAAGGCGACGCCCAAGACCAGCGTCAGAGAATTCCTGCCCAAATTCATTGTTTCGCCCCTTCCTTCAGCTTTGCCGCCGCCTGCTCCTCGGCGCTCTTTTCCATCATACGCCCATGCTCGATGATGACGCAGCGCTCCGCTGCCGCGCCGACCTCGGCGGAGTGCGTGACCGTGAGGATCGTATGACCTTCCGCGTGCAGTTCGCGGAAGATCTTCATGACGAGATTCTGATTGACCTCGTCGAGGTTGCCCGTCGGCTCGTCCGCGAGGATGAGCACGGGGTAGTTGATGAGAGCGCGCGCAATGCAGACGCGCTGCTGCTCGCCGCCCGAAAGCTGGCTCGGCAGATGGTCGGCGCGGTCGGCAAGCCCCACGCGGTCGAGCGCTTCGAGCGCTTCCTTCTTGTCGGGGATGCTGTGATAGTACTGCGCCGCCATGATGTTCTCGATCGCCGTCAAGTACGGGATCATGTGAAACTGCTGGAAGACGATGCCGATCTTGTCGCGGCGCAGGAGCGTCAGCTCGTGGTCGGAGACTTTCGTGATGTCGATGCCGTCCAGAAGCACCGTGCCGCTCGTCGCGTGATCCATGCAGCCGATGATATTCATGAGCGTCGTCTTGCCCGAGCCGGAAGGCCCCATGACGGCGAGCCAATCGCCCTTTTCCACCTTGAGGTTGACGTTGTCGAGCGCCTTGACCTTGCCGCCGTAGGCCATCGTCACGTCTTTCAATTCCAATAGACTCATAAAACCCTCCTACTCTCCCCGCAAGACGATGGCGGGGTCAACGCTCGTCGCGATGCGCACGGGAATGAGGCTCGCGACGCCCGTCACGATGACGGACAAGACGACGGCGAGCACGGCGATGCCCGGAGCAAAGGCGATGCCGCGCGAAAAGACGTTGATGCTGACGCTCTGCGCGAAGAGGTAGCCGAAGCCGCTGCCCAGAAGACCGCCGACAAGGCCGAGCACGCAGCCCTCGCCGAGAAACTCCATGACGATGTTCGCATTCGAAGCGCCGAGCGCCTTCTTGAGACCGATTTCGCGGCGGCGCTCCGTGACGACCGCCGTCATCGTCGTCGTCACGCAGATGAGCGTCAAAATGAGGACAATGATCGTCACGAGAAGGATCAGAACTTCGAGCTTCTTCAAGACGTTGAACTCCGAGTGCGCAATCTGCTGCACCTCCTGCGGCTCGATGCCGATATTCGCGGTGCGAATGGCGTCCTCAACGGACTTCAAGCTGTCGCCGTCGGCGACGACGCTGAGCTGCGCGAGTCCGACGGCGCCGGGCTTCTCGACGATCTTTTGCAGCTCGTCGAGGTTCAGGAAAGCGAACTGCTCTTCCTTGCCGCCCGTCGAGACGATGCCCGAGACGGCGAAAGAGAGCATGGCCTTGCCCTCGCCCGCGCTGACCGATACGGTCTGGCCGATCAGCTTGTCCGTATCACGCGCGATCTTCGAAGCCATCTCGGCGCCCAGAAGGATCTCGCGCTCGCCCGCCTTCGGGTACTCGCCCTTGACCATCCAATAGGGGCTGACCTTCTTGATTTCCTCGAAGTCCGTGCCGCCCGTCAGGACAGGCTGCTTGTTGACCTCAAGGCGCTCGTAGAGAAACGGCGCAAGACCGACGACGTCGCGTCCCGCCAGTGCCTCACGCGCCTTCTGCAAGGCGGCGGAGTCGAAGGTCTTCGCCTCGCCCGCCGGCAAGAGCAGCACGTTCGCGCCGTAGGCGCGGAACTCGCGCCCGAGCTGCGCGGGCACCTCGCGGTAGACCGTGATCATGCCCGAGATGATCGCCGCGCCGACCGCGACCGCC
>CAJPRR010000202.1 GCA_905373085.1 uncultured Selenomonas sp. | reverse complement strand
TTTATCGGCGTCTATGGCTGCCAGATGAATATTTCCGATGCGGAGCGGATGGAAGGCCAGTTGGCAACGCTCGGCTACGAGCGCACGGAGGATATGGCGCGTGCCGATCTCATTCTTCTGAATACATGCTGTGTGCGGGAGACGGCGGAGGACAAGGTCTACGGGAAGATCGGCGAGATCAAGCATATCAAGCGCGCGAATCCCGCGCTCATCTTTGGTATCACGGGCTGCATGGCGCAGAAGGAAGGCGAAGCCTTGATTCGCCGTGCACCGCACATCGACTTCGTGCTTGGAACGAACAAGGTGCATGAGCTGAAGGCGACGGTTCGCCAGCTTGAATCCGCAAGGCGCGGTCCTGTCGTCGATGTGCTTTTGGACGATGCGCCGCTGCCCGAGAACGTGCCGATCGAGCGCACGGGACGGCTTTCCGCTTGGGTGCCCATCATGTACGGCTGCAACAATTTCTGCACCTATTGCATCGTTCCCTATGTGCGCGGCCGCGAGCACAGCCGCCGTCCGGAAGACGTCGTGCGCGAGGTGGAAGAGGCGGCAGCGCAGGGATTCAAGGAAATCACGCTCCTGGGACAGAATGTCAACTCCTACGGCAAGGATCACAAGCTTGCGAGCTTTGCGGAGCTTCTGCTCATGGTCGATGCGGTCAAGGGCGTCGAGCGCGTGCGCTACATGACCTCGCATCCCAAGGATCTCAGCGATGCTGTCATAGACGCAGTCCGTCAGGGCAGGCACATCTGTCCGCATTTCCATCTGCCCGTGCAGCATGGTTCTGACCGAATCTTGCGGGCGATGAACCGCGTCTATCGAAAGGACGCCTATCGTTCTCTCGTCGAGCGGATTCGTGCGGCTGTTCCGGACGCAAGTCTCACGACGGATCTCATCGTCGGTTTTCCGGGCGAGACAGAGGAGGATTTTGAGGAACTGCTCGACTTCCTGCGGGAAATTCGCTACGACGCCGCCTACACGTTCCTTTACTCGAAGCGCTCGGGCACCCCGGCTGCGACGATGGAGGCGCAGGTGGAAGATTCCGTCAAGAAGGAACGTCTGCACCGTCTCATGGAGGTGCAGAATGAAATCAGTTTGGAAAAGAATGCGGCGCTCAAAGGAACGGTGCAGGAGGTTCTGGCGGAAGGGCCGAGCCGTACCGATGAGAATGTGTGGACGGGCAGGACGGGGACGAACAAGATCGTTCTGTGGCGGAAAAAGGGTCAGGAAACCGAGGGCGACATCGTGCGCGTGCGCATCACGCAGCCGCAGACATGGGTGCTCAAGGGTGAATTGCAGTAGGGCGGGGGCGGCATAGGCTGCCCTTTTCTTGTTCGAGAGCGCTTTAGGAGGCTTTATGGAACTCACACCGATGATGCAGCAGTATCTGGAAACGAAGAACCGGCATCCCGACGAGATACTGTTCTTTCGCCTCGGCGATTTTTATGAAATGTTCTTCGATGACGCCAAGCTCGTTTCTCGGGAACTTGGACTGACTTTGACGAGCCGCAGCGGCAACAAGGAGAAGACGCCGATGTGCGGCGTTCCGTACCATGCCGCTGAGAGCTACATTGCGAAGCTCATCAACAAGGGCTACAAGGTCGCCATCGCTGAGCAGATCGGCGACCCGAAGGCGAAGGGGCTTACGAAGCGTGAAGTCATAAAGATTGTCACGCCGGGCACGGTGCTCGCGGAATCCTCGCTGCACGATGCGCAGAACAACTATATAGCTCTGATTTCTGAGGAAGAGGAAGCGCTCGCACTCGCCGCCGCCGATGTTTCGACGGGCGAGTGCTTCTACGGCGTTTATGAGGGAAAGGCCGCGCGGCAGATGCTCTTCGATGAGCTTTATCGCCTGATGATGCCGGAACTCATCCTGATGGGCGAGATCGCTTTTCGCGATGAACTCGACGAATTCCTCGCGCTTCGGATGCCGAAGTGCGCCCTGACGCATCGAAAGGCTGCATTCCCCGATTGGAAGCTGCGTCTGACACAGCACTTTGACAAGGATTCCCTGCCGCGGCGTGAATTTGCACAAAAGGCGGTCGCCGTCCTGCTTGACTATCTGCATGAGACGGTCAAGACGGATCTTTCGCATATCAACCGCCTGATCTACCTCGATGCGAGCGCAAATCTCGTCCTCGACACGTATACTTTGCGTAACTTGGAGATCATCCGCAATCTGCGTGACGGCGGCAAGAAGGATACCTTGCTCGACGTCCTCGACTTCACGAAAACGGCGATGGGAAGCCGCCTTCTGCGCAAGTGGCTCGAATATCCGCTGCTTTCCCGCGAAAAGATCGAGCGGCGCTTGGACGGCGTGGCGGAGTTTGCCGCAGACTTTTCCCTGCGCGAGGATGTGCAGGCGCATTGCCGGGAAATCTTTGACTTCGAGCGCCTTTTGACGCGCATCGAAGTGGGCACGGCGAATGCGCGAGATCTCGTCGCGCTGAAGCTGTCGCTCGGGGCATTGCCCCCTTTGAAGGCGCGGCTTGCCGCAGTCTCTTCGCCGCTCCTGAGCGAAGCGGAGGGCGGCGTCGAGCTATTTGAAGAAATCGTATCGCTCTTGGAACGTGCTATCGTGGAAGAGCCGGGCATTTCCCTCAGAGAAGGCGGC
This sequence comes from uncultured Selenomonas sp., assembly GCA_905373085.1. Taxonomy (GTDB): domain Bacteria; phylum Bacillota; class Negativicutes; order Selenomonadales; family Selenomonadaceae; genus Selenomonas. Next base: position 1,106 of record CAJPRR010000202.1, on the reverse strand, counting down.
ATCATCAAGGAAAACTATGATGCGGAACTCGACGAGTACCGCCATATCTCGCATGACAGCAAGAAGATGCTGCAGCAGATGGAGGAGCATGAAAAAGAACTCACAGGAATCAAAACCCTGAAGATCGGCTACAACAAGGTCTTCGGCTACTACATCGAGGTGCGCCGCAGCGGCGCCGATCTCGTGCCCGAGCGCTATATAAGAAAGCAGACATTGGCGAATGCCGAACGCTACATCACGGAGGAACTCAAGGAGTTTGAAACAAAGATCCTCGGCGCACAGGAAAAGATCGTCCAGATCGAATACCGCCTTTTCACGGAGATCCGCGAGACGATCAAGGCGGATCTGAGCCGCATCCAGCAGACGGCGCAGCACATCGCCGTCCTCGATGTGCTCGCAAGTCTCGCAGAAGCTGCGAACAACTATAACTATGTGCGTCCCAAACTCGCAGCAAATGGGGAAATCTCCATTCGCGACGGCAGGCATCCGCTCGTGGAGCGCATTCTCACGAACGACCTCTTCGTGCCGAATGATACCGAACTAAACCATCAAGAATGCGAGATCATGCTCATCACAGGGCCGAATATGGCGGGAAAGTCGACCTACATGCGCCAGGTCGCCCTTTTGACGCTCATGGCGCAGAGCGGCAGCTTCGTGCCGGCGAAGGAGATGATATTTTCTCCTGTCGACCGCATCTTCACGCGCATCGGGGCGAGCGATGACCTTGTCAGCGGGCAGAGCACCTTCATGGTCGAGATGAACGAGGTGGCGCAGATCTTGAAGTACGCGACGAAGGACAGCCTCGTCATTCTGGATGAGATCGGCAGGGGGACGAGCACCTTTGACGGCATGAGCATCGCGCGCGCTGTCGTCGAATACATGCGCAGCAAGATTCATGCCAAGACGCTGTTTGCCACGCATTACCATGAACTGACGGATATGGAAGACGAACGCATAAAGAACTATTGCATCGCGGTCAAGGAGCGCGGCGCGAAGGTCGCTTTCCTGCGCCGCATCATCCGGGGCAGCGCGGACAAGTCGTACGGCATCCATGTGGCGCGTCTGGCGGGTCTGCCGAAGAGCGTCACGCAGAGGGCGCAGGAAAT
>CAJPRR010000201.1 GCA_905373085.1 uncultured Selenomonas sp. | reverse complement strand
CGGGGGCGGTGTCCTTCTGTTGCTGCCGTAATGGAGAAATATGCCTATGGAAAAGAAAAAAATCATTGTCGGAGCCACTGGAGCGAGCGGCTTGCTGCTCCTGATTGAATGCCTGAAATTCATTCGCAAGGAGGAGGGCTTTTCTTCTGTCTTGCTGATGACTCGTGGGGCAGAGCTTACGCTTCAGCATGAAACGAAAATGAAAGCGTCCGATGTTGCCGAACTTGCGGATGAAACTTTTGAGATTGACGAAATCGGTGCGGGGCCTGCCAGCGGTTCGTACCTTACGGCGGGTATGCTCATCGTGCCTTGTTCAATGAAAACTCTCGCCGGCATACATGGCGGATACGCCGACAATCTTCTTCTGCGAGCGGCGGATGTGATGCTCAAGGAAAAGAGGACGCTTGTCCTCGCAGTTCGCGAGTCGCCATTGAGTCCGATTCATTTGCGCAATATGCACGAGTTGTCGCTTTTGCCGACGGTTCATATCGTGCCGCCCATGATGGTGTTTTACAATCAACCTAAAACCATAGAAGAAATGGTGCAGCAAGCAGCGGCAAGACTGCTTGCCCCCTTCGGGCTTATGGCAAAGGCATATCGTCCGTGGCAGGGACTTTGAGAGATGATGCAGAGGAGTGAAGCGAAGTGAAATTGACATTTCTAGGGGCTGCTCATACAGTTACCGGCTCTTGCTATTTGCTGGAGAGCGAGGAGCGGAAAGTTTTGGTGGACTGCGGCATGTTTCAAGGCGGTCGCCGCATACGCGAGTTGAATTATAAAGAGTTTTACTTCAATCCTGCTGAACTCGACTGCGTGATTCTGACACATGCACATATCGACCATTGCGGTCTTGTGCCGAAACTCTATAAAGAAGGTTTCAAGGGGGCTGTATATGCGACGAAAGTGACCTCAGAATTGGCGCATATCATGCTGCCGGATTCCGCCCATATACAGGAGCACGATTCGGAGGTTCTGAACCGCAAGATTCAGCGCAGCGGCGATACGCTGATTCAGCCGCTCTATGCGATGGAAGATGCAGAAGCGTCGCTGAAGCATTTTGTCTCGAAACCTTACAACGAATTGTTTCATGTGGAAAATAACATCGAAGTGCGTTTTCGTGATGCCGGTCATATCATTGGCTCGGCCATCGTGGAAATGTATGTGGAAGAAAACGGGGAAACGACAAAGCTCGTGTTTTCCGGCGACTTGGGGCAGCCCGATCAGCCCATCATCAAAGATCCCACGCTCATCGAGGGCGCGGATTATCTGCTGCTTGAGTCGACATACGGCGATCGCCTGCATCAATTCTACGATAGGGAAACGGCTCTTTTGGAAGCTGTGCAGGATACGATGGAGCGCGGCGGCAATCTCATCATTCCTGCCTTTGCCGTTGGGCGCACGCAGACCTTGCTCTATTATTTTTATAAGCTTTGGAAGGAAGGGCGCATGGAGGATGTGCCCATCATTCTGGACAGCCCCATGGCGATTGCTGCTACGCGCGTGTTCATGGAGAACATGCAGGAGTTTGACGAGACGACGATCGAGTTGTTGGCGAAGCACGGCGGCGGCTTGCCGCAGATGCCGCAGCTGCGCGTCTGCGCGACTGCGGAAGAATCGCGGGCATTGAATTCGCAGGCTAGCTCCGCCGTCATCATTTCGGCGAGCGGCATGGCGGATGCCGGACGCATCCTTCATCATCTCAAGCACAACCTCTGGCGACCGGAGTCGACGATTCTCTTTGTCGGCTACCAAGCGGAAGGCAGTCTGGGGCGTCGCCTCATCGACGGCGTGAAGCGCGTCAAAGTCATGGGCGAGGAAATCGCAGTCAAAGCCAATATTCAAATGCTGGAAGGGTTCTCCGCTCATGCAGATATGAACCAGATTCTTGATTGGCTTTCGCCCATACAGGAGCCGAATCCCGCGCGAGTATTCGTCGTTCATGGTGAGCCATCGGCCTCGGAATCGCTTGCCGAGCAAATCGAGAAGCGATTCAAGCTCAAGACATACATTCCTTTCTTTGGCGATTCCGTCGTCATGACGGGGCGCAAGCATGAGATTCACGAGTCTCATCTGCCGGAAGTTTCCGTCGAAAAGGAAATGGAGGACTTCCTGCGCACGGTTGATTCCACTTATCGCCAGCAGAGACGTCGCCTGCTGCAGTACGTTGTGCGCAATCCGCAGCAGATGGAGGTTGTCGTCCGCACGGTGCAGAAGGGCTGGAACTATATGAAGAAGCTTTTTGCGACGTTCAACCTCTGATGGGTTTTCGTTGACAGCGCAGAAGACATGTGATAAGATTCAAGTCGAATAAAGTGTATAGAGATATCCTTTGAAATTGGTCCTGTGAGGCTGATAAAGGAAGCCATAAGGGTGCGGAGGCATGAACCGCATCGTTGCCATGCAAAAAAGCTTTCTTATGCCTTGCATAAGAAAGCTTTTTGTTTTACAAGCACTTAGGGAGTGATTCGCTTGAGCAAGAATCCTGTTTCATTACGCGGCAAGAACATCTTAGGACTGGAAGATTTCTCGCCGGAAGAAATCCAGCTTGTCCTTGATTCTGCCAAAGGCATGAAGAATGTGATCCACAGGGATATCAAGAAACTTCCGACTTTGCGAGGAAAGTCAATCGTCACATTGTTCTATGAACCGAGCACGAGGACGCGCTCCTCTTTCGAGTTGGCGGGCAAGTACCTCGGCGCTGATGTCGTCAATATCACAGCGGGGACGAGCAGCATCGTCAAGGGGGAGAGTCTGCGCGATACGCTGCTGACGGTTGAAGCCATGGGAGTCGACGCCATCGTCATGCGCCACAAGGCTGAAGGTGCGGCGGCCTATGCGACACAGGTTGTGTCTCCCGTGATCATCAATGCGGGCGATGGAGCGCATGCACATCCGTCACAGGGCTTGTTGGATTTGTTCACCATCTTGCAGTACAAGAATACCTTGCGAGGGCTGAAGGTCGCCATCATCGGCGATATTTCGCACAGCCGCGTGGCGCGCTCCGATCTATGGGGCATGCGCAAAATGGGGATGGAGGTTCATCTGGCCGGACCGAAGACACTGCTGCCGCGTTTTCTCAAAGAAGAACCGGGAATCTTTGTGCATGAGTGTATAGAAGACGCCATCCGCGATGCGGATGTCATCAATGTGCTGCGCATTCAGCTTGAAAGGCAGAAAGCAGGTCTTTTTCCTTCCATGCGCGAGTACGCACGCATCTTTGGTTTGAATGAGGAAAGGCTGAAGCTTGCTAAGGAGGATGTGCTTGTACTTCATCCGGGTCCGATGAACAAGGGACTGGAAATATCACCGCGTGTAGCTTACAGCAGCCATTCCGCCATACAGGAGCAGGTGCAGAACGGCGTGGCAGTTCGCATGGCGCTCCTGGCTCTGGCATTGATGGGAGGAAAGCAGAATGAAGCAGATCTTTAAGGGCGGTCGCGTCGTAGATCCGAAGAATGGCGTAGATGAAAAACTGGATATTCTCGTCGAGGACGGCATTGTTCAAAAGGTTGACAAGAATGTGGTGGATGAAGAGGCCGAAATCGTCGATGTCAGCGACAAGGTTCTCGTTCCCGGCCTCATTGATATGCACACGCATCTGCGTGAGCCGGGGCAGGAAGCGAAAGAGGATTTTCTGTCCGGCTCGAAGGCGGCGGCTGCAGGCGGCTTCACGACGGTCGCCACTATGCCGAATACAAGCCCTGTCGTAGATACCGCCGCCTTGGTG
>CAJPRR010000200.1 GCA_905373085.1 uncultured Selenomonas sp. | reverse complement strand
GCAAAACGCCATGGAGATTCCGCGCACCTGCAAGGCGTGCTGGAAGAGGAGATGCCCCAAGGGACTCGACTGCCTCGCAATCCTCTCCGTCGAGGAAGTCAAGGCGAAGATTCGGGAGGTTCTGGCACGGTGAAAACAGTAATGGCAGACGAAAGGAAATCTCTTGCCTGCCGCCAGTCATCATAAGGAAGCGTTCTATGCAGCAGAAAAACTACGACAACATCCTCGTCATCAACCTCATGCACATCGGTGACCTCATGCTCGTGACGCCCGTCCTCCGGACGCTTCGGACGAACTTCCCGAAGGCGCGCATCACGCTTCTCGCAGACAAGAAGCTCGCCGACCTCGTCGTCTGCAACAAGCATATCGACGGCTGCCTTTTGCTCGACAAGAAGGGAGCGGATAATCATCCGCTCGCTTTTTTGCGCTTTATCCGCCGCGTTCGCCGCGAGCATTTCGACCTCGTCATCAACCTGCACCGCAACGAACGCGCTTCGGCGCTCGCGGCCTTCTCGGGTGCAGGGCGCATCGTCGGCTACGCAAAGCCATTCTTTTCCGCCTTCTTCGACAAGGTCATGGAAAACAAGAAGGCGGTCAAGCACCAGATTCATTCCCATTTTGACGTGCTGGAAGAAGCCGTCGGCATCGAGCGCATCGACGATGGCGGCTTGGAGATGTGGCTGCCCGAAGGCACGGAGGAAAGCGCTGCAAAGCTCTGGCAGGACGCCTTTCCCGCGGGAGCGAAGGTCATCGCCCTGAACATCGGCGCGAGTTGGAAGACGAAGCGCTGGATTGACGATTATTTTGCGCAAACCGCTGATTATTTTCTGGAAAGGGGTTATGGAGTCGCCTTCTTCGGAGGCCCGATGGATGAAGAACTCGTCCGCGCCTGCCGTGCCAAGATGCGCCATGGCGATCATGCGATGCTGCAGACCTTCACGGGGCGCGTCACGCTCGCAGAACTTGCAGCGCTCCTCAAAAAGTGTGCGCTCTTCATTACGACGGATTCCGGCCCCATGCACGTCGGCGTCGCGATGAACGTGCCCATCGTCACGATGTTTGGCGCAAGCCCCGTGCCGGGATTTTATCCTTACGATGTGAAGGACGTGCTTTTGAAGACGCCCGAAGCCTGCCATCCGTGCGGCAAACACGAATGTCCGAGAGAGGGGGCAGAAAATATGGCGTGCATGAAGAACATCCCTGTCAAGGAAGTGCTGCGCTATGCGGAGGAGCTTCTGCATGAGTATGAAAATAAAGTCGGCAACATCCCCTCGCATGATGGACAATATCGCTGCAAGGTTGTAAAATTATAAGAGAAGTTATCTCGTTGGAAGGGAGCTTTCTATGGACATCGAAAAAATGCTCACACTCGTCGAGGAGCGTCTTTCGCGCTGCAAGATTCTCGTCACAGGCGACGTTATGCTCGATAAATATTACTACGGCGAAGTCACGCGCATCTCGCCCGAAGCGCCCGTGCCAATCAACCATATCATGCGTCAGAAGGAGACGCTCGGCGGTGCGGCGAATGTCGCGCACAACCTCGCGCTTCTCGGCTGCGACACGCTTCTCGCAGGTTTTGTTGGCGAGGACTACCATTGCCGTTCTTTGAAGGAAAAGCTTGTGGAAAACGGCATCGACCATGCGGGACTCGTGCCGACGAACCGCCCGACGACGACGAAGATGCGCATCATCGGCGGACATCAGCAAATGATGCGGCTCGACTTCGAGAGCACCGAGCCGCTTGAGAAGATTTACATCGACAAATTCCTCGCATTCGTGCGCTGCAAGCTCGCTGAGAGCATCGACGCCATCATTGTTTCCGACTATGCGAAGGGGACGTGCAGCGAGATTACGACGACGGCGATCATCGAAGCGGCGCACGCGCATGGCGTCCCCGTCATCATCGATCCCAAGGGCGCGAACTGGACGAAGTACCGCGGCGCTGACTACATCACGCCGAATGTCAAGGAAATCAACGAGATTCTCATCGACCCCATCAAGAATACAGATGCTGAGGCGCTCAAGGCCGCCCACTACATTATGCGCAAGTACCGAATCAAGAATGTGCTCGCGACGCGCTCGGAAAACGGCGTGACACTCGTGCGCGAGGGCGAGGAGGTGCATATCCCGACGCGCGCGCAGGAAGTTTTCGATGTATCGGGCGCGGGCGATACGGTTATCGCCGTCCTCGCGGCAGGCCTTGCGGGCGGACTCAAGGGCAGGGACGCCGCCTTCCTCGCCAACTTGGCGGCGAGCGTTGTCGTAAGAAAGCTCGGCACCTACGCCGTGAGCCGCGAGGAGTTGAAGGAAGAATTGCGGAAACTGCCGCGCGAAGAAGCATGAGTTTGGCAGACGCGTTCCGTACGCGCCTTACATGAAAAGAGAGAGGGGATCTTCATGATCATCGTCACAGGCGGCGCCGGGTTCATCGGCAGCAATATCGTCAAGGAACTCAATCGCAAGGGCAGGAACGACATCCTCATCGTCGATGACCTCAAGGATGGGGAGAACTACAAGAACCTGCGCGGACTTCACTTCATCGACTACCGTCACAAGGACGACTTTTTAGAGAGCATCGAAGATGACGAATTCGGCGGCAGTGACATCGACGCCGTCTTTCACGAAGGCGCTTGCTCCGATACGATGGAGTACGACGTCAACTACATGATGAAGGTCAACTACGAATACTCGAAGACGCTGCTGCACTTCTGCCTGCTGCACCGCGTGCCGTTCCTCTACGCCTCGTCCGCCTCGACGTACGGTGCAGGCCGCCACGGCTTCACCGAGAACGACGCGGCGGAGGACGCGCTGAATCCTTATGCTTACAGCAAGCTCGCCTTCGACCGCTATGTGCGTCAGGTCATGCGCGAGAGCCGCAGCCCGATCGTCGGTCTGCGCTACTTCAACGTCTTTGGTCCGCAGGAGCAGCACAAGGGCAAGATGGCGTCAATCTTCTACCAACTCTACCGCCAGCTCAAGGAAACGGGCGAAGCGCGTCTTTTCCGCGGCACGGACGGCTTCGACGACGGCGAGCAGCGCCGCGACTTCATCTACGTCAAGGATGTCGTCAAGGTCAACTTCTGGTTCTGGGAAAACAAAGGGCCGTCCGGCATCTACAACTGCGGCACGGGCAAGGCACACACCTACAACGAAGCCGCCGATGCCGTCATCGCTGCCTTGGGCAAGGGATATATCGGCTACCGAGATTTTCCCGAAGTGCTCAAGGGCAAGTATCAGAGCTTCACCGAAGCCGATCCGAAGCAGCTCCTGAAGGCTGGCTACGACGGAGGCTTCCACGACTTCCGCGCCGCTGTCAAGGAATACGTCGACTTCCTTGAGGACGGAGGCTACTTCCGCTATGAAGAATAAGGGCGTCCCCGCTGTATTCTTCGATCGTGACGGCACGCTGAACGTCGATATTCATTACCTGCATCGTCCTGAGGATTTCATCTGGACGCCCGATGCTCCCGCCGCCATCCGCCGTCTCAACGAATGTGGCATCCTCACCATCGTCGTCACGAACCAATCGGGCGTGGCGCGCGGTTACTATCCCGAAGCAGATGTCCGCCGCCTGCATGACTGGATGAACGAGGAATTGAAAAAAGAGGGCGCACACTTGGACGCCATCTTCTATTGCCCGCACCATATTGACGGCAAGATTCCCGAGTACACAAAAAACTGCAGCTGCCGAAAGCCCGCCACAGGCATGATCGACGCCGCCTGTGCGAAGTACGACATCGACCGGA
>CAJPRR010000199.1 GCA_905373085.1 uncultured Selenomonas sp. | reverse complement strand
GCGGCGTATCCTCCCAGTTGCGGAAGTAGTCGTCAAGCGAGATGGAAACCGGCTCTATGCCATTGACACGAAGCTGAATGCGCAGACGCTGGGCGAACGAGGTTTTTCCCGAAGACGACGGTCCCGCAATCAGGACAAGACGCAGTTCCCTGATATTTGAGGCGATATGATCGGCAATCTCGGCAATCTTCTTTTCGTGCAAAGCCTCCGATACATGGATGATGTCTGCCACCTCGCCGCGACGGATGTAGCGATTGAGATCAGATACATAATCACAATGCAGGACACTCGCCCAACGCTCCGCCTCCATGAGGATGCTGCCGAACTTTGGTTGCGCCTTGAACGCGGGCACGCTCTCAGGCGTGCTCGGCTCTGGCGTGCGCAGCAGCACGCCTCCCGGCATAGCATCGAGAGCAAACTTGTCCAAGACGCCTGTCGCGGGCACCATCGGGCCGAACAGATAGTCATAGAACTCACCGCAGTAATAAAGGCTTGCCTTCTCCGTCTCAAGAGACATGACGAGATTCGCCTTTTCGATCTGCTCCGACTTCTTGAAGAGCTGCACGACTTTCTCTCGTTGCAGACGCTTCTTGACGATCGGGCGATTCTCGGCGACAATCTCGTGCATGCGTTCCTCCAACTCACGCACAGCGCTCTCCGTCACATCGAACGGCGAATGCAGCGCACAATAAAGCCCCCTGTGCGCCGCGAACTGCACGACGACCTCCGCCTCTGGATAAAGCTCCTGCACTGCCATGATGAGCAAAAACAGTGCGGAACGGCAATAGATGCGCCGTCCAAACTCGCTTCTCGTATCGACGAGCTCGATCGTATGAAAATCTCCGACAGGTGTCTGCAGATCGCGCAGCACATTGTCCACGCGCGCTGCCACAATTAGCGGCTCCCCTTCTTTCTGCACCTCCTGCGCAAGCTCCAATAACGTCATTTCGGCAGGAATCTCCCGCCCTTTTCCCTTCTCCCAGCGCATGTCTCTTCCTCCTACCATCCTGTACAGGCAAACGATAACCCATAAAAAGAAACGGCTGAAAAGCACGCCGAAAGCGTCCATTTCCAGCCATTGACAATAACATAAGAATCCATGAGCAGCAATTTCCTAGAAAACCCAAAGAACGATCTGATATGCTAACGCTCCCATGACAGCCGTGCACGGAATCGTCAGCACCCATGCCGCAAGCATCTGCTGCGCGACGCCCCAACGAACGGCGCGAATGCGTTTCGCCGTGCCGACGCCCATGATGGAGCCGGAAACGACGTGCGTCGTGCTGACGGGCAGATGCAGAAGCGTTGCCGAGAAAATGACGATGGAGGAATTGAGATCGGCAGCGAAGCCGCTGATTGGCTCAAGCTTGAAGATCTTGCTGCCGATCGTGCGAATGATGCGCCAGCCGCCGAGTGCCGTGCCGCATGCCATCGCCGCCGCGCACAAAAATTTCACATAGTCCGGCACATCGAAACTCGAGAGATAGCCGCCCGAAAGCAGTGCCAGAGTGATGATGCCCATCGATTTCTGCGCATCGTTCGAGCCATGAGAAAAAGCCATGGCAGCCGCCGAGAGAATCTGCATCTTCTTGAAGCGCCCATTGAGCGCCGACGGCGCGAAGCGGCCGAACAACAAGAAGAGCACGGTCATGACAATGAAGCCCGAAAGAATCGCCAAGAGCGGCGACGTGATCAGTGACAAGACAATCTTGCCGATGCCTACGAAGTTCAGTCCCGTACTCCCCGTAGAAACGAGCACGGCGCCGATAATGCCGCCGACCAGCGCATGGGAAGAACTGCTCGGCATCGCCACGTACCAAGTGAAAAGATTCCAGACGATCGACCCCATGAGCGCCGCAATGATGATGTGCTCATCGACCATCTCTGCACTCGCAACGATGTCGCCGCCGATTGTTTTCGCGACTCCCGTGCTGTAAATCGCACCGAGGAAGTTCAAAGCGGCCGCCATGACGATGGCATACGCAGGCTTGATGGCGCGTGTCGAAACGGACGTGGCAATGGCATTCGCCGTATCATGAAAACCGTTGATAAAGTCGAACAGCAAGGCGAGCACGATGACCGTCAGGATGAGAAACTGCAGCTCATGCATACTTCATCACCACGCCGCGCACCATGTCCGCGACATTCTCGCAATGATCGAGTGTATCCTCCAAATACTCCAGAAGATCCTTCCATTTGATGAGTTCGATGGGATCCTTGAGATTCTCAAAGAGATTGGCGACCTCGTTGCGATAGACGCGATCCCCTTCGCTCTCCAAGCTGCTGATGCGGTGCGTACACTTTAAGATCTCATTCTGGTTCTTCTTCACATGTTTCAAAAGCTTGAACGCCTTCATCATCTCCTCCGTACATTCGATGAGGAGCTTCGTGAGGGCAATCGCGCTGTCGCGAACACCAGCGATATGATACATGACGACACGCTGCAGGGTGCCCTGCAGGAAATCGACGCCATCGTCAAGGCCATTGGCGAGCGCGTAGATATCCTCACGATCGATCGGCGTGATGAATGTCTGGTTAAGCTTGTCAATAATCCTGTCATTGACGGCATCGGCCTCATGCTCAAGATCGATGATCTCGCGCATTTTCGCCTCTGCCTTGCTGTAGTCCTGCATGACCTCATCCATCATCACAGCGCATTTATGGAAATACTGGGCGCTTTCGAGGAACAAGTCGAAAAACTCCGAGTCCTTGTTCTTGAAATTAAACATCGATTTCCTCCCAGAATACAGTAATCATCGAATCTTTCGCTATCACTATATCACTATTTTACAGATAGGGCAATATTTCATTTCTTTTTCTCTCTCGGCGCGGGCAGGTCCTCATACATCGCACGCACCAATTCGCTCAAAAAGTCTTTATCATCCAAGCGATCCACCAACAGCATTTCCTTCGCCCCCTCATAAGGCAGTTCATGCGCCGCATCCGGCATATGCACAACAGCTGCCTTGACCGGCTTCACAAGGAATCGATCATCGTAAATTCCTCCGAAGATTTTTTTCTTATAATATAGGATGTACTCGCCCATCATAGCACGATAGGAAATATCTTCCAAACCGGATAGCTGTTCCAATACGAACTCCAGATACTCTTTCGTCGATGCCATAAACATTCCTCCATCAATATTGCTTCCTCATCATTCCACATTCAGTCCCACATCGTCCCTGAGCTGTATGGCTTCTCCCACATGCTTCGCCTCAATCGTCGCCGCCCCGTCGAGATCGGCAATAGTGCGAGCGACCTTGATGATGCGGTCATACGAGCGTGCTGATAAGTTCATGACCTGAAATGCCTGCGCCAAGAGATTCTGCGCCTCTGGCTCAAGATGGCACGTCTTTTTCAAAATCGCATGACTCATCTGCGCGTTGCAGAATATGCCCCATTCACGCAACCGCTCCATCTGAATCTCTCGCGCAGCCAGGACGCGCTCTCGAATCACAGCCGAAGGTTCCGCCTTCGCCACAGATGTCATATCCTCGTACTTGACGCGCGGCACATGGACATGAATGTCGATGCGGTCGAGCAGCGGCCCCGAAATCTTCCGCGTATAGCGTTTGATCTCATTCGGCGTGCAGTCGCAGCTCTTCTCCTTATCGCCAAAATAGCCGCACGGACAAGGATTCATTGCCACGACCAAAATGATACTGGATGGAAATGTCAGCGTCGCATTGACCCGTGCCACGGTCACAGCGCCGTCCTCCAACGGCTGGCGCAAGACTTCCAGCGTCG
>CAJPRR010000198.1 GCA_905373085.1 uncultured Selenomonas sp. | reverse complement strand
CGAATATATGGAAAAGGTGCTGGCAAGCGAGCGTTATGCGGCGATTCAGGCGTAGCGAGATAAAAAGACAAAACGGACGGATATACGCGGTGGAGCGAATGTCCGTCCGTTTTATATGTTGCGTTTTTGAATTATCGTGTGAAAAGTTCGTCCCAAAATGTATAGGCGAGCATGAGGAAGATGAGGAGGAGCAGGAAGACGTCGCTCATGGATTTCACCTCGTTTGTCTTTGATTTGCAAATTTTCCGTACCGTTTCCTTTCTCTTTATGATACAATGAGAAGAAATGAAGCGCAAGGGGGGATTTCGTGGAGCGGAAAGGGTTTGCGTTGGAGCGCATGGAGCCTTGGGGCAGGGAGACGGCGGCGGTGGCGATGCGCGAGATCGGCTGCACGGAAGCGGGCGTCAAGATCATGCGCGACAAGGCCGTCTTCTGCGTGATCCGCGTGCACGACCTGCCGACGAAGGCGGCGAACGTCGTCAAGCAGACGTTCCTCTCGAAGGGGGCGGACGCCGCCGTATCGTGTCATGCCGTCGATCTCAGCGAGGAGCGCACGGACGTGCTGCTCTTTGCGACGCTCGCGCAGTATCGCGCGGCCGCCGCTGTGCTCCTGCAGCAGCCGTGGGGGCTTGACGTCTTGGCGCACGATATCCTGGCGCTTTTGGAGATTTAGAAGAAGGAGTGGATTTTCATGGCAAAGATCAGAATGATGAACATGGTGTTTTATGGCTTTCAGGGCGTTTATGAATACGAGAAGGAGCAGGGCGCGAAGCTCAGTGTCGACGTTGAGATGGTGACGCGCGACGACAAGGCCTGCGATACGGATCAGATCGAGGACGGCGCGATCGACGGCGCGGCGGTCTATCCGCTGATTCAGGACACCGTGGAGGAGACGAAGGTCAATCTCTTGATGACGCTGGCAGCGAAGACGGGCGACCGCATTTTGCAGAAGTTCCCGCATATCGTCGAGGTCACGACGCGCGTCCGCAAGCATGCCGTGCTCATCCACGGGCCGCTGGACTGCATCGAAGTCGAGGTCACGCGCAGGGCGTAGATGAGGCGTATCGCAGGATTCGCATGGCGCATAAAGGTGCAAAAAGACGGAGAGGAGGGGCTTCATGGAGCGATTCTTTCTCGCGGCTCTTTGCCGTGCGCCGGGCGTGGGCAGCCGCGTGGCGGCCTCCCTGGTGCGCATCTTGGGGACGGCGCAGGACGCGTGGCAGGCGCGTGTCGAAGCGCTTCGTGCGGCGCACCTCTCCCCTGAGCGTGCGGCGGAGCTGTATGATTTCTGCCGCAGGAACGAGGCTCTGCCCGAGGAGATTGCGGCTGCGTGCGAAAAGGGCGGCATTTCGCTCTTCGTCCCGTCAGATGAGGCGTATCCCGCTCTGTTGAAGGAAATCTACAATCCGCCGCAGACGCTCTTCTGCCGCGGTTCGCTCAACTGCTTGAAGCGCCCTGCCGTCGCCATGGTCGGCGCACGTCGTGCGAGCGCCTATGGCAAGGGGGCGGCGGAGGACATCGCGCTCGGTCTTGCCGAGCGCGGCTTTGTTGTCGTGAGCGGTGCGGCGCGCGGCATCGACACGGCTTCGCACAAGGGCGCATTGAAGGCGGGCGCGACGGTCGCTGTGCTCGGCTGCGGCGTCGATGTCGCCTATCCGCGCGAGAACGCGCGGCTTCTGGCGGAGATCGCCGAGAAGGGCGCGGTCATTTCCGAGTATGCGCCGGGTACGGCGCCGCTCGCGGCCTTTTTCCCCGCGAGGAACCGCATCATCAGCGGCATCGCGCACGGCACGATCGTCGTCGAGGCGGCGGAGCGGAGCGGCTCCTTGATCACGGCGGAGTTCGCCTTGGGCGAGGGGCGCGACGTCTTTGCTGTGCCCGGCAGCATCTATTCGGCGACGAGCCGCGGCTGCCATCGTCTGATCCAGCAGGGGGCGCGGCTTGTCGTCTCGGCCGCCGACGTCGCCGCCGAGTACGAGGGCGGCGCAGCGCGGACGGACACGCCGCCCTCGCAGGAATTGACCGAGGAGGAAGCCGCCGTCTATGCGCTCCTTTCGCGCGAGTCGGCGCTTTCCTTGGATGAGCTGATCTGCCGCCTGCAGGGCAAGGCCGCAAACGTCGCGTTCCTCCTGCTGGGGCTGCGCGTCAAGGGGCTTGTCGAGGAGACGCCCATGCGCACGTATATCCGCAGCGCCAAGGGGAAGAGTGTTTGAATATCTGAGTATTTGAGGAGGGGCGATCTTGCCGACAGCGCAGAAGAAGACGCCGCAAAAGAAAAATAGGGAAGCCGTGGAGCAAGCGGAAAAAAATGAGGGAAAAGCAGTCGCTGGAAAGGGCGCGGCGAAGACAGCCGCTGCGAAAAGGCCGGCAGCGAAAAAGTCTGCGGTGAAGAAGACTGCGGCAAAAACGTCTGTGGTCAAGAAGTCCGCTGCGGAGACATCTGCTGCGAAGGAATCTGCTGCGAAGACGTCGGCGGAGGAGAAGACTGCTGGAAAGAAGACCGCCGTGAAGAAGCCAGCAGCGAAAAAGTCCGCGACCAAGAAGCCCGCTGCAAAAAAGACTGCCGTAAAGAAGACTGCTGCGAAAACCGCGAAGAAGGAAGCGCCGAAGACCTTGGTCGTCGTCGAGTCGCCGGCGAAGGCGAAGACGATCGAGAAGTACCTTGGCAAGAAGTACATGGTGCGAGCGTCCATGGGGCATCTGCGCGATCTTCCGAAGAGCCAGTTCGGCATCGACGTCGAGAACGACTTTGCGCCGAAGTACATCAATATCCGCGGCAAGGGCGACCTCATCAAGGCGCTGAAGAAGGATGCGAAGCATGCATCCAAGGTCTATCTTGCAAGCGATCCCGACCGTGAAGGAGAGGCGATCGCTTGGCATCTCGCGCACATTCTGGGAATCAACCCGGATGAGAACTGCCGCATCGTCTTCAACGAGATCACGAAGCCTGCCATACAGGCGGCGGTCAAGGAGCCGTATCCGATCAATATCGATCGCGTGGATGCGCAGCAGGCGCGGCGTATGCTCGATCGCATCGTCGGCTACAAGCTCAGTCCGCTCCTCTGGCGCAAGATCAAGAAGGGGCTTTCCGCCGGCCGCGTGCAGTCGGTGACGGTCAAGCTTATATGCGATCGCGAGAAGGAGATTCAGGCGTTCGTGCCCGAGGAATACTGGACGGTCGGCATGAAGCTCAAGAAGGAGCGCGGCGTGCAGTTTGCCGCTGAACTTGCGACCGTTGACGGCAAGAAACTCGCGCTGCACTCGAAAGAAGAAACGTCAGCTCTCGTCAAGGATATGGCGAAGCAGAGCTTTTCGGTCAAGGAGGTCAAGAAGCGCGAGCGCAGGCGCAATCCCGTCGCGCCCTTTACGACGAGCAGCATGCAGCAGGACGCGTCGAGGAAGCTCGGCTTTACGTCGCGCCGCACGATGATGATCGCCCAGCAGCTCTACGAGGGCGTCGAACTTGGCCGGCGCGGCCCCGTCGGCCTCATCACCTACATGCGCACGGATTCGACGCGTCTTTCCGACCTCGCGCTCGACGAGGTGCGCGGCTATGTCGAGGCGTCGTTCGGCGCGGATTACCTGCCTGAAAAGCCCAATATTTATGCGGCGGGCAAGAAGGCACAGGATGCGCACGAGGCAATTCGGCCGACGAGTGTAGAGAACGCGCCCGAGCTTGTGGAAAAATATCTGACCCGCGAGCAGCTTCGCCTCTACACTCTGATCTGGCAACGCTTCGTCGCGAGCCAGATGACGCCCGCCGTCTTCGATACGGTGAGCGTCAGCGT
>CAJPRR010000197.1 GCA_905373085.1 uncultured Selenomonas sp. | reverse complement strand
GAGGAAGTTCCCCTCACAAGCTATTGAAGGATTTGTAGCGTTAAAAATTTTTTTATGTTATAATCGGGACTGCGAGGCTATGGATTCAAGAAGTGGTTTTCAAGCAAAGGGGTGCAGGCGGAATGCTGAAGAAGTATGCGGTCGACCAACTCAAGGAAGGCATGGTCATTGGACAGGCGGTGCACAAGGAAGATATGTCTGTTCTTCTGGGAGAGGGTACGGCGCTCAATCAGCAGATGATCGACTCTTTGTCTGAGGAGAAGATTGCTTCCGTGGAAATTCTGGAAGGCGGAGAGGAAGAGGCTGTCGCCTCCGCACCTAAGGCTGCGCTGGAAGCGCAGGGGGAGGCGAGGAAGGCCGTTCCCTTGAAGGAGCCGATTCTTGACGAAGGGTATGTCAAGGAATATGCAGCTTGTTTCATCGAACTCAAATCTTTGTTCGAGGTCACGAAGGCGCACGATTCTGTCGACAAGGGTTCGGCGCAAACCCTCGCGCAGAACATCCTGCCTCTCTGCTCGGGCGCGAAGGCCGTCGCGCATATCCACAACATGGCGGTCAGCGGCGAGTATATGCTCCATCACAGCCTCCATGTCGCTATCCTGGCAGGACTCATGGGCAAGTGGCTCAAGATGCCGCAGAAGGATCAGCTGCGCCTGATCACGGCGGGCTTCCTCATCAATATCGGCAATGTGCACATCGAGCAGGCGATGATCGAAAAGCAAGGCGTCCTGACTCCCGATGAACGGAAAATCATGCAGCGCCAACCACAGCTCGGACACGAACTCATCATGGCGGGCGGCTTGGGCGAGGACGAGGGGATCGCCGAGGCCGTGCTGCAATATCATGAGAGAAACGACGGCTCGGGCTATCCCCGCGGCCTCGTCAAGGAAGAGATCGGCGAATTCGCGCACATCCTCGCCATCATGGACATGTACGATGCGATGGCGTCGGACCGCGCCTACGCGAAGAAGCGCTCGCCTTTCGACGTGTTCAACATCATGGCGGACGACATCATGAAGGGGCAGCTCGATACGGACTACGGCTTTCGCTTCATTCGCCGCGTCTGCCATGACTTGAACGGCAGCTGGGTCAAGCTTTCAAACGGCGAGGCGGGCAAGATCATCTACATCGACGAATCGCGCCTCGCAGCGCTTCCCGTTGTGCAGACGATGGACGGCGAGTTCATGGATCTCAGCCTGCGCACGGACGTCAAGGTCGAGTATCTGCTGACGAGCCGCGAGATCGAGGAAGAATGAGCAGCGGGGGGACGCCGCCTGAGGGAAAGGCCGGCGACTCCCTGCATTTTCTTGACAAATAAAATGCGCCTTGCTATAATACGTTGAGGTCGATGCAGAATGATGATGGTTTGTATTGCTGATGCAAACGCCGCGATGGGCAGGGGCGTTTCTTTTTCGTTTGTCACGACGGCAGAAGAGCTTGACGCCGTGCCGGGGGATTGCCGCATAGAAGGATCTGTCGAGGTCACGGGCGAAGTCTTCCGCACGGGCGATGACTACCGGCTCACGGGCTGCGTGCGTTGCGAAAGAGAAGCCGTCTGCGATCGATGCTTGGAGCATTTCTCCTCCGAGGAGAGCTATGCGTTTGATGAAGAAGTCCGACGAACGGACGACGAAAGCGGTCTTTCTGTCGTTGACGACAAGATGGACATTTCGCCGCTGATTCGGGATACGCTTCTTGCTGCTCAGCCGATCTGCAATGTTTGTCGGCCGGATTGCCTTGGGCTTTGCCCGAAATGCGGTGCGAACCTTAACGAAGGCGAGTGCGGCTGTGATCGCGCAGCGCCCGATCCGAGGCTCGCGGTTTTGGAGCAGCTTTTGAAGAAGCAAGAGATTTGATCCATATATTAAGGAGGTGTTTCCCGAATGGCAGTACCTAAGCGCAAGATGTCGAAGGCTCGCCGTGATTCGCGCCGTGCGAATTGGAAGCTCACGGCGCCCGGCTTCGTTTCGTGCCCGCAATGTCATGAGCCGAAGATGCCCCATCGTGTTTGCCCCGAGTGCGGTTACTACGATGGCAGAGAAGTCGTTGCTGCGGACGAGTAAGAAATTTGGGGTGAGCAGGATGTAAGCGATTATGTCCTGCTCATTCTTTTATTTTATATCCCTAAAAGGAATTATCGCAAAGACAGCGAAGATACTAGAATGAGGCATGTGCTTGAGGAGGAAAGATCGTCCATGAAGATTGCAGTGGACGCCATGGGCGGGGATTATGCGCCGAAGGAGATCGTCTTCGGCGCGGTTCGGGCTGCGAAGAAGTATGGCTGCGAGATCGTTCTCGTCGGGGATGAGAAGGAGATCATGCAGGTTCTTGCCAAAGAGAAAGGCTGGCAGAGCTTGGGCATTTCCGTGCTGCACGCGAGCGAGGTCATAGGGATGGGCGAACACCCCGTCACTGCCGTGCGACGGAAGAAGGATTCTTCCGTCGTCGTCGCGACGCGGCTCGTCAAGGAAGGCGCCTGCGACGCCGTGCTTTCCGCCGGCTCGACGGGCGGCGCGGCAGCGGCGGCGCAGTTCATCCTCGGACGCATTGCGGGCGCCGATCGCCCGACGATCGCGACGCCGATGCCGACGCCCAAGGGCGTGACGCTCCTTCTCGATTCGGGGGCGAACGTCGACAGCAAGCCCAAGCATCTCGTGCAGGGCGCCATCATGGGCGCACTCTACGCTGAGCACGTCTTCGGCATAAAGAAGCCGCGCGTCGGCCTGTTGAACATCGGCGAGGAGGAAACGAAGGGCAACGAGCAGGCGCAGGCGACGTACCCGCTCTTGAAGGCCATGACGACGGTGAACTTCTGCGGCAATGCGGAAGGGCGCGACATCCCCAAGGGGAATTTCGATGTCGTCGTTTGTGATGGATTTGTCGGCAATGTTGTGTTAAAATTTGCAGAGGGCTTGGCGAAGACGCTCGTGCGCCTTGCGAAGGACGCCGTGAAGAACGGCGGGATTCTCGCGAGGCTCGGCGCGTTCCTCTTGCTGCCGGCGCTGAAGAAGCTCGGCAAGACAATCGACGTGTCGGAGTACGGCGGCGCGCCCCTTCTCGGCGTGCGCGGCTGCTGCCTCATCGCGCACGGCTCGTCCAACGCGAAGTCCATCGCGAGCGCCATACGCGTCGCCAAGGACTACGTGGACAGCGACGTCCTCGCGCATATCAAGGAGAATCTGGCACGCGAGGAGGCGTTGGACGACAGCAGGAAATGTCCTGCGGCGGCTGGGGAAGACTCTGCTGCAGAAGCCGCTCGGTCGTGAGATGGGTATATAGGAGGATCAGGGATGTTTGAAGAAAATCATATTTGTCAGATGCTGCGGATAAAGTATCCAATCTTCCAGGGGGGCATGGCTTGGATCGGCACGGCGGAGCTTGCTTCCGCCGTTTCGAACGCCGGGGGACTCGGCATCATCGGCGCCGGACACATGCCGCCCGACGTCCTGCGTGCGGAGATCCAAAAGTGCAAGGGCTGGACCGAGAGGCCGTTCGGCGTCAACATCATGCTCATGTCGCCTTTCGTCAAGGAGGTCATGCAGGTCGTCGTCGACGAGCGCGTGCCCGTCGTCACGACGGGAGCGGGCAACCCCGGCGAGTACATCCCGGCGCTCAAGGAGATCGGCAGCAAGGTCATCCCTGTCGTCGCTTCCGTCGCGCTCGCCAAGCGCCTCGTCAGGACGGGCGTCGACGCTCTCATTGCCGAAGGCACGGAGTCGGGCGGTCACGTCGGCGAGATCACGACGATGGCGCTTGTGCCGCAGGTCGTTGATGCCGTCGATGTGCCTGTCATCGCA
>CAJPRR010000196.1 GCA_905373085.1 uncultured Selenomonas sp. | reverse complement strand
CTGTATGATACAATGAATACAGGAATCCGGTGTCGAGTGGATTCGGCACATGGAGGAGGTTTTGCGTTTTATAAAGGAGGAAAAACATCATGAAACTGAAGAAAGCGCTTTCCGTGACGTTGGCGATGTTGGCGCTCTCGTCGAGCCTCTGCTTCGCCTCTGTGGAGCGCAATTCGATCAGCGAGACCGTCATGAAGACGAAATGCACCGATCGGGCGCGCTCCTCCGTCTATGTGAAGGACGGCAGCAGCTACATCGAATATTGGTGCACACGTTCGGGTTCGGCTGCTGCCGATGAAATCGCTGCCCAGCTGAGCAGCGGTGCGGAAGTGTACACGCCGAACAAGGTCATCTACAACGCTTGGAAATCCAGGGGCGCCGTGCGCGATCTTGGCAGCATGCGTGTTCCCGGCGTCGACGTCTACCACTTCATTTTCACGATGCCGACCCCCGTACCCAACTGAGTGCAGCATGCATATCGGCTATAGGACGAGGAGGGTAGTTGTCTAGTACGGTCGGAGTCGTGCAGACACGGCAAATGAAAGAGAGAATTCACTGTTTGGGCTGTATGCTGAAGGCAGGGGATTCTCTCTCTTTTTATTGTTACTGCTTCAACCTAGGCAACGCAGTAAATCTTCACGTCGGGAGCTGCACACCATAAAAGATATGGGTTGATTTATGAGTTGCTAATAAATTTCATAGTAACTTGTTTGGCAAAAGGTTTCCCCGTATAATGGAATCGTGCGAGATGGGCGGGAAAAATGCAGAGCGCTCATTGCCACAATGTCAAAAATGCGATTATCATAATGCAAAGCAGAATGGGAGTTTTATCGTATGATTACGTATACGGAAGAAAAGAAGGGGCAAAGGTATGGAGATTTTCAATATAAAAAGGAATGGGAGGACTTGTAACGTGGATAAGCTTGAAATGCACACGCGGGATTTGACGGAGGAAAACTTCCAAAAGCTCGCCGCCCTGTTTCCGAATGCCGTGACGGAAACGGCAGGAGAAAACGGCGAGATCGTTCGTGCCATTGATGCAGATGTGCTCAGGCAGGAAATTTCTGCTGAAGTGGTGGAAGGCGCGAAGGAACGCTACCAGTTCAACTGGCCGGACAAGAAAAAGTCCGTCGTACTCGCGAATCAACCCATCGCCAAGACGCTGCGTCTCTCGCGGGAGAAGTCGGCAGGACGTGACGGCACGGCGGGGAGCATCGACACGGAAAATATCTATATCGAGGGAGACAACCTTGATGCGCTGAAACTGTTGCAGGAAACGTATCTCGGCAAGGTGAAAATGATCTATATCGATCCGCCCTACAACACGGGCGGAGACGCTTTTGTGTATGATGATGATTTTACAGTCAGCGGCAGGGAATTTGAGGAGGACAGCGGGGCTGTCGATGCGGGCGGCAACCGCCTTTTTGATCTGCGCAAAAATAACGAATCGAACGGGCGATTCCATACAGATTGGCTCAATATGATCTACCCGCGTCTGCGGTTGGCGAGAGATTTGCTTGCTGATGACGGGATTATTTTTATTTCGATTGATGATAATGAGCAGGAGAATTTGAAGAAGATTTGTGATGAGATTTTTGGGTCAAGTAATTTCATAAATACATTTATTTGGCAGAGAAATTCAAGTGGTAAAACAGAAAAGGACAAGTTTACAGTCAATACGGAATATATTGTTTTATATGCTAAATCCAATCAATGTGTATTGAACGATGTTTACAAACCGCTTTCAAAATCTACTCAGGCGATGTATTCCAAGGATGATAACGATGGAAGAGGAAGATATCGGTTATATCCGCTACAAAAACCTGCAGCACCAGGTCCTGAAACAAGCTACGATTATGTTGATAATAATGGGAAGGTATGGGCGTGCCCTCCTAAAGGGTGGCGTATGAAATATGAGAAATTAAAGGCACTGGAAAACGATGGCAGACTTTGCTTAGATAATAAATCGTTATCGGAGAAAGCGTATTGGAATGAGCGCGATAGCGAAGGAAAACGTGTTGATACGCTATGGAATGATTTGCCGGAAAATACATCAGCAAGTAAAGATGTTCAATCTATATTCAAAGCAACAGGTGTATTTAATAATCCAAAGCCAGTAGAGTTAGTGTCAAGATGTATAAATATTTCATCTAAAGACGCCCTTGTCCTCGACTTCTTCTCCGGCTCTGCCACAACAGCCCACGCCGTCATGCAGCTAAATGCCGAAGATGGCGGCAACCGCAAATTCATTATGGTGCAGCTGCCCGAAGTCACTGCTGAGAAAAGCGAAGCGAGGAAGGCGGGCTATGATACGATCTGTGACATTGGCGAAGAGCGTATCCGCCGCGCTGCCAAGAAAATCAAAGAGGAAACGAATGCCGACATTGACTACGGCTTCCGCGTGTTCAAGGTCGATTCTTCCAATATGAAGGACGTCTACTATCGCCCGCAGGATCTCAAGCAGGAGGAAATCACACTCCTTGCCGATAACATCAAAGAGGATCGCACGCCGGAGGATTTGCTCTTTCAGGTCATGCTCGACCTCGGCATTCTCCTTTCCTCCAAGATCGAAGAAAAGAATATCGCAGGGAAAACGGTGTTCACGGTGGAGGACGGCTGCTTGATCGCTTGTTTTGACAAGGATGTGACAGAAGAGGTTGTCACGGCTATTGCCAAAGAAAAGCCTTTCTACGCCGTGTTCCGCGACAGCGGCATGGCGACGGATGCGCTGATGGCGAACTTCGAGCAGATCTTCGAGACGCACAGCCCGCAGACGGTGAGAAAGGTGCTGTAATGGATGACATGATTTTGTACGAGCAGACCGATAACATCTTTTTTGATGCAGAGAAAATCATAGAAGTTACGCAAAAGACGGCTTTTCGTGCTGTGGATCGCATTCTGATACTCAGAAACTGGCTTCTCGGCAAGCGGATTTTTGAGGAGGAATTGCAAGGCGAAGACCGCGCTGCATACGGGGCGGAGGTCATCGTCAAACTCGCCAAGCACCTGAACGCAAAGTACGGACGTGGCTTCAGCAAGCGCAATTTATGGGAGGCTCTTCGCTTCTACAAAGCCTATCCGCAGATTGTGCAGACAGCGTGCGCAGAATTGGATTCTGCCGATGAAAACGAGATTGTGCGCACGATGAGCACACAATTCAACAGACGGAGAGACGAAACGAGGGGAAAGAAGGACCGATATGAAATTCAAGTTCACCATACAGCCGTATCAGACGGAGGCTGTGGAGAGCGTGACGGGGGTCTTTGCCGGACAGGGGGTTGCTTCGCCCCTTTCCTATCGGCGCGATGTGCCGCAGGCAGCGCAGACGAGCCTTTTTGATGGTGAAGCGGGCGATGATTTTACCATGGGCTTCGCCAATGCTCTCGTGGAGCTTGACGCGGGGCAGATGCTCACGAACATCAACCGCGTGCAGAGCCGAAACAATATCCATCTGAGCCAAAGTGTCGTGACGGGCGGGCTTGGCCGCTGTTCTCTCGATGTGGAGATGGAAACGGGCACAGGAAAGACCTATGTGTATATCAAGACCATGTTCGAACTGAACAAGCAATATGGCTGGACGAAGTTCATTGTGGTCGTGCCGAGCATTGCAATTCGCGAGGGAGTGAAGAAGAGTTTCGCCGTCATGCAGGAGCATTTTATGGAGCATTACGGCAAGAAGGCGCGGTTCTTCGTCTACGATTCCAAGAACCTCGCCGAGATCGACCATTTCGCGCAGAGCGCAGATCTTCACGTCATGATCATCAACACGCAGGCGTTCAACGCGCGCGGAAAGGATGCACGCCG
>CAJPRR010000195.1 GCA_905373085.1 uncultured Selenomonas sp. | reverse complement strand
TCGGTCAACATCGAGGAGAAGATCAAGACGATCAATCTCTTGATTGAAAGGCAAGGGGAGGGGATGAAGGAAATCCATACGTCTGTGGTGCAGGCGAAGGAAGTATCGGGCGACATTGAGAAATTGACGAAGAATATGTAAGAAAGCACTGGATTTGTCCGTGCTTTTCCAGGCAGGATTCCGTAAAACGCCGCGAAGGAGCAGGAAAATGTGCTCCTTCGCGGCGTTTTGGTGCATCAAAGAGCCGAAAATTATGACGAGATTCCCCCTTGGCAAATCCTCGCTGTCCATGTATAATATCACTATGATAATACTTTAATGAAGAAAAGGAGTGCTTTGTTTTGAAGAAAATTTTATTCGTCTGTTTGTCCCTCATGCTCGCGGCAGGCTTTATGGCGGGCTGCGGCGGACAGAAGGCGGCAAACGATGCGCCGAAGAAAATTGTCATCGGTCTGGACGACAACTTCCCGCCGATGGGCTTCCTCGACGAGAAGAACGAGATCACGGGCTTCGACGTGGAGCTTGCGAAGGAGGCGGCGAAGCGCCTCGGCACGGAGGTCGAGTTCAAGGGCATCGACTGGGCGAGCAAGGAAGCCGAGATCCAGAGCGGCCGTATCGACGCGCTGTGGAATGGTCTGGAAATCACCGAGGAGCGCAAGAAGAACCTGCTCTTTTCCGAGCCGTACATGAACGATCAGCAGGTGATCTTCAAGCGTGCGGACGACGCTTCGATCGCGAAGGAAGACGATCTCAAGGGCAAGATCGTCGCGACGCAGAGCGCTTCGGGCACGGCGGAGGACTATGTGGACGGTCACAAGGACGCGACGGGCTACAAGGACGTAAAGAAGTACGCGGACTATCTGTCGGCGTTCATGGATCTTGAAAACGGCCGCGTCGATGCGATCGTCTGCGACGAGATCATCGGCCGCTACTATATGTCGAAACACCCCGACAAGATCGCCGCGCTCGACGGTCACGTCGGCCCCGTGACGCAGTTCGGCGTCGCCTACCGCAAGGATGATACGGCGCTCAAGGAGAAGATGCAGAAGGTCATCGACGAGATGCGCGCCGACGGTACGATGGCGAAGATCTCGGAGAAGTGGTTCGGCAAGGACATCACGAAGCTGTAATGTTTTAGGTGTTTTGGAGGCTGTGCGCGAGCTTGGGGCTTGTGCACAGCTTTGCTGTATTTCGTGTTTTTTTATTGAGCGAGTACAGATCTCGTGATAAAATATAGAATAGAGAAAGGATATTTTTGACATGGAGAGAGCTGTATGGCGCGGGTGAAGAGGACGTACAAGGATTCGCTTTTTTGCGATATATTCCGTCGCAAAGATTATTTGCAGGATGTATATCGCGGGCTTTTTGGGCGAGATGTTTCCTTGCAGGAAATACGGCTCATGACGCTGCAGGGAACATTCTTCAATGACGAGAAGAATGATGTGAGTTTCTTGGCGGGTAAGCGGCAGATTGTTTTGATGGAGCACCAGAGTACTTTGAACGAGAATATGCCCTTGCGTATGTTTTGGTATATGGCGAAGCTCTATCGGAAGCAAGTGCCGAAAGATGCGCCGTACCGAACGCGACGCATTCATTTGCCAGCGCCGTCGTTCTATGTATTCTACAATGGTCTTGACCCGGCGCCGGATGAATGGGAAATGCGTCTGTCGGAAGCTTTCGAGGGAGAGTGCTCCTCGTTGGAGCTTTGTATCAAGGCATATAATATCAATGAGATTCCTGGCAGCAGGATTCTTGAGAGGAGTCGTACGCTGAAAGGGTACAGTGCGTTCGTGGCGCAGGTACGCCGAAAGACGGCGGCAGGAGTGAGTCTCGAGAGTGCTGTCAAGCAGGCGATCCGCTACTGTATCGAGCAAGATTTTTTGGCAGAATATTTTCTTGAGCGTGAGATGGAGGAGGTTTTTGACATGGTGAGCTTCAAGTGGGATCCTGAATTGGCAAAGCGTGTCCAGCTTCAGGAAGCACAAGAGATCGGCATGGAAAAAGGCATGGAAAGGGGCATGGAAAAGGGCGTGACAGAAATCGTGCTCAACATGTTGAAGAAGAAAAAATGGTCATTACAGGATATTTCTGAAGTCTCGCAGTGGCCGTTGGATAAGATTGAGAGCTTGGGAAAGATGCATCAGCTTTTGTGAATTCGTTGTCGATAGTGTTGTGCGCTTTTTGCCTGCGTTGTGAAAACGCAAGCAAAAGGCGCATTTCTCCTAGGAGATATCGTTTATGAACTTGGATTTCATCAAGCTGAGTCCGCTGGGCAATACGACGGTGTTCTTGCGTGGGGAGGCCGCGCGGGAGGTACGCGCCGCGCTCCTCTCTGAGGCGATGGACTACGATCATCTGGCGGCAGAGCAGGCAGGCTTTCTCGTCGCGCCGCATTCCGAGAAGGCACTTCTTCGCATCGAGATGTCGGGTGGCGAGTTCTGCGGCAATGCGACGCTTTCGGCGGCGGCTCTGGCGGCAGCTGAAGGTGCCGTGCCGCCGTTTTTCGTCGAGTGTTCGGGCGCGGCGGCGCCGCTTCGCTCGGAGGCGCGGTATCTGGGCGCGGGTCGCTGGTTGGCGCGGGTCGAGATGCCGCAGGCGCATGAGATGAGGCGGCGTTCCCTTGCGGGGCGTTCACGTGGAGGGCTTTCCCGCGCGGGTGCGGCGACGTGCGTCGCGCTGCCGGGCATCTGTCATCTCGTCGTCGAAGCTGCAGACCTTTCGGCGGAGGAATATGACGCGCTGCTCGCTTATTTGATGCGTGAGGTGCATGCCGACGCTTACGGCGTCGTGCCGTTCGAGCGCGTGGGACGCGAGCGCTTTCGCATCCGTCCTTACGTCGCCGTGCCGCGTGCCAAAAGCCGCGTCTTTGAGCGTGCCTGCGGCTCGGGCAGCTTGGCGCTCGCGCTCGCTTTGGGAGACGCGGCGGAGGGCACGCGCATCGCCGTCGAGCAGCCGGGCGGCACGCTCTTCGTCGAGCGCGGCACACGGCTCTGGCTCGAAGGTGAAGTGCTTATTTCCTGCCGCGGCACGGTGGAACTTGCAGGTGTTGCGCGGTAAGGCGTCCGAAGATGGGAAGGCTGAAGGAAGTATGGGAAGCATGAACATACAGGAAATGGCGGACTGCATTGCTGCCGCATTTTTGCAGCATGAGCAGTACCGTGCGGAGCATCGCAAGGAATATGGGGAAGTGCTCGCGCATGTTTTTGCGATGGAAACGATCAATACGCCGATGCGGCATGAATTCGAGTCTCAGGCAGAGAGTAAAGCGTTTCAGAAATATTGCGGTTTGATTGAGCATCTTTGGGAAAATGGTGATGAGGAGGTTCGGAATGTGGTTGATGTGACGATTCTCGAAAGCATTTCGGATGACGGACGAATGTGGAAAGCTTTCGGCAGACATATTTCACAAAATTTCAGAGATTATATCAACAAGGAAGTGCTGACAAAGAACATCGTCATGGTCGCTGTCCCGCCTTTGCTTGAGAAGTGAAAGGAAACGCCTATATGAAAAGAGAAGGCCGGATCTTGCATCGTCATGAATTGGACGGGAAAATCGAGCGTTTTTTCCACCGATACTGGGACGAAGAGCTGTCGGAAGAGGAGCAGTATAAGATTGAAGATGATGCCGAAGAGCTCGTGAGGCAGCATGGTTGGAGCGATGTATATCGTGCGGCATGTGATTATCTGCGTGCAAAATGTACAGGGCCGGAAGCGGTAATAAATTTTGCGCATCTCTACTGGATATACGGATGGCATAAGAATCCCATAGATGATCCCTATGAATTTCTTGCCTGTTTTTATGCTCGTATTGATATGGA
>CAJPRR010000194.1 GCA_905373085.1 uncultured Selenomonas sp. | reverse complement strand
GCATAGATCCTGCAAGCGAAGGAGGCCATTTTCCATGAAGACGCGAACAAAACTCCTGCTCTTCTCTCTCGTGCTGCTCGCAGCGGGGAGCAGCGCGTACCTCTATCATGCGCACGAATCCGCCGTGCAGCACGAGCGTGCAGCGCACCTCAGGCTCTCAGGCAACGTCGACATCCGCGAGGTCACGCTCGCCTTCCGTCCAAGCGAACGCATCTCCGAAATCCTTGTGGACGAAGGCGACTCCGTCGAAGAAGGCCAGCTTCTCGCACGGCTCGACTCGGCGGAACTTGTACTGAACCTGCAAAAAGCAAAGGCGCAGACCAAGGCGCAGGAGGCCGTCTTGGAGAAGCTGAAAAACGGCACGCGCAGTGAAGAGATCCTCCAAGCGCAGGAAAACGTGCGCGCCGCAGCGGCCGCTTCCGCCAACGCGAGGGGCATCTACGCACGCATGTTGGAAATCTACGAGACGAGCGAGGGCATCAGCCTGCAGGAGCTTGACAACGCGCGCGCCGCAGCCGAGTCCGCCGAAGCGAAGACGAGAGCCGCCGAAGCCGCACTCGAAGAAGCGCGTACAGGCGCACGAGGCGAGGACATCCAACAGGCGGAAGCGACGCTTGCCGCACTCCGCGCGGAAGAGGAGCGCCTCGCCTGCCTGCTCACGCAGTACGAGCTTCGTGCGCCGTCGGCGGGCGTCATCCGCTCGCGCCTCCTCGAAGTCGGCGACATGGCTTCGCCCGCCATGCCTGTCTTCAAGCTCTCCCTCATCGAGCGCAAGCAGGTGCGCGTCTATGTATCGGAAGCCGATCTCAGCCGCATCCACGAAGGACAAAAGGCGTTCATCACGACGACGAGTGAAGCCGACAAGCCGCTCACCGGGACGGTCGGCTTCATTGCATCAACGGCGGAGTTCACGCCCAAGACGGTCGAGACCGAGGATCTTCGGACATCCCTCGTCTACGAAGTGCGCATCTCAGTCGACGATCCCGACAACCGCCTGCGCCTCGGCATGCCCGTGAATGCGCGGATAGACCTATGAGTGGGAAAAACACGCCCGCCGTGGAGGCCACGGCACTCGTCAAGACCTTCACGCCGAAGGACGCCCGCACCGTCACGGCGCTCAGAGGTCTTGACTTCTCGGTGTCCGCAGGCGAGCTTACGGCGCTCGTCGGCCCGGACGGCGCAGGCAAGACGACACTGCTGCGGCTCATCGCGGGGCTGCTCGACAAGACGGCGGGAACCCTCCTCGTCCTCGGGCACGATGTCGCGAAAGAGCCGCAGAAGGTGCAGAGCCGCCTCAGCTACATGCCGCAGAAGTTCGGTCTCTACGAAGATCTGACCGTCGAGGAAAACATGCAGCTCTACGCCGATCTGCACGGCATAGCGCAAGAGGAGAGGCAGACGCGCTTCCCGCGCCTCCTGCACATGACGGGGCTCGCCCCGTTCACCGGTCGGCTCGCGGGCAATCTTTCGGGCGGCATGAAGCAGAAGCTCGGACTCCTCTGCACCCTCGTGCGCTCGCCCGACCTCCTGCTGCTCGACGAGCCGACCGCCGGCGTCGACCCCCTGTCGAGGCGCGAACTGTGGGAAATCCTCCAAGAGCAGGCGAGAGAAGCCGGCCTTTCCGTTCTCTGCGCGACCGCCTACATGTCGGAAGCGGCTCTTTGTCAAAAGGTCATCCTCCTCGATCGCGGGCGCATCCTCGCCGCCGGGACTCCCGACGAGGTGCGCCGCCCCCTGCACAGCATATTCGGCACATCGCCTGCAAGCGAGGCACAGGCGCAGTTGGAAGACGCCGCTTCGGGAGAAAAGCGCCCCGCCATCATCGAGGTGCGCGACCTCGTAAAAAAATTCGGCGACTTCACAGCCGTCAACAACACCTCATTCCAAGTGTATAAAGGAGAAGTCTTCGGCCTCCTCGGACCGAACGGCGCAGGCAAGACCACGACCTTTCGCATGCTTTGCGGACTCTTGCCCGCGACATCGGGCAAGCTGCGCGTGGCGGGCGTCGACCTCGCGCGCGCACGTACGGAAGCTCGCGCACAGATCGGCTACGTCGCGCAGAAGTTCTCCCTCTATCAGAACCTCACGGCACTCGAAAACCTGCGCTTCTTCGGCGGCATTTACGGGCTTCGTCCCAAGGCTCTTGCCGCACGCATCGAAGCCGCCCTCGCCGAATTCGATCTGAAAGAGCGCAAGAACGACCGCGCAGGCGATCTTCCCGGCGGCTACAAGCAGCGGCTCGCCATGGCGGCGGCGCTCCTGCACGAGCCGCCGCTCCTCTTTCTCGACGAGCCGACGAGCGGCATCGACCCGCGTGCGCGCCGCCTCTTCTGGCCGAAGATCGACGCGCTTTCAAAGAGGGGCACGACGGTCATCATCACGACGCACTTCATGGAGGAAGCCGAATACTGCACGCGCATCCTCATCCAAGATCACGGCACGATGCTCGTCCTCGGCAGCCCCGCCGAGATCCGTGCTCGCATGAAGATGCCTGCGGCCGACATGAACGATGTCTTCATCCGCATCGTGGAAGAAGCGCGCAGACGGGAGGAGGCAATAAGATGAATCTCCCTGCTTTTCTTCGGCGGCTCTTCGCCCTCACGCGCAAGGAATTTCAGCAAATGAAACGCGACCGCGGCAGCATCCTGCTCGGCGTCGTCCTGCCGCTCGTCCTCATCCTCATCATCGGCTACGGCCTGTCGCTCGACGTGAAAAACGTGCGCACCGCCGTCGCCCTGGAAGACAGCTCGCCCACGGCGCGCGCCGCCGTCCGTTTTCTCGACGGCAGCGACTATTTCGCCCCTGCCTATGTTCACTCGAAACAGGAAGCGGAAGCGATGATGCGGCGCGGCGAAGTCGACGCCGTCCTCATCATCCCCACGGATTTCAGCCGCAATCTTCCTCGCGGCACGGCCAGAATCGAGCTGCTGCTGAACGGCATCGAGGCGACGACTGCCGCCTCGGCGCAGGGCTACTTCGAGTCGGTCGTGCTGAAAAAAGCGGCAGAAAGCGCCTTGGCGAAACAAAACGTCGGGCGCGCCGAAATCGTCAGCCGCGTCTGGTTCAACGACGCCAACACGAGCACATGGTTTTTCGTTCCAGGCCTCTTGATGCTCGTCCTGACCATCGTCGGCGTCTTCCTCACCTCCGTCGTCATGGCGCGCGAATGGGAGCGCGGCACGTTCGAATCGCTCTTCGTCACGCCCGTACAGCGCCTCGAACTCATCCTCGCCAAGATGATTCCCTACTTCCTCGTCGCCATGACGGGCATGATTCTGTGCCTCATCACCGGACGCCTGCTCTACGAGCTTCCCATGCGCGGCTCCCTCATCTTGATTCTCGGCACGACGATGCTTTACCTCGTCATGGCGCTCGGTCTCGGACTCGTGATTTCCGCCATGACGAAGAATCAATTTCTCGCATGCCAGATGGCGCTTCTTCTAAGTTACCTGCCCACGATCATGCTGTCGGGCTTCCTCTACGATCTGCATACGGCGCCGCTCGGCATCCGCATCATCAGCCGTTTTCTGCCCATGCCCTACTTCCTGCAGATGTTGAAGTCCCTGCTGCTCACGGGAAATTATTGGCCGCTCATCATCAAAAACACAGCCGTGCTTGCGGGCTTTGCCGCACTCTTCGTCGGCGCCGCCTTTCATCTGACGCGAAAGAAGGCAGGAGAATGAACATGCAGCGCATTCGCATCTTCTTTACACATCTCTACTACCTCGGGCACAAGGAACTCCTGGCCATTTTGAAAGATCCGCGCATGCGCCTCGCTCTGATCATGCCCGTCTTCACCCAAGGGCTGCTCTTCGGCTACGTCGCCAACTACAA
>CAJPRR010000193.1 GCA_905373085.1 uncultured Selenomonas sp. | reverse complement strand
TCTGTGTGGATTTAAGTATTATGGAGCTTTTGAAAACGGTTGTCCTGGGCATTGTTGAAGGGCTGACGGAGTGGCTGCCGATCAGCAGCACGGGGCATATGATTCTTGTCGATGAGTTCATCAAGCTCGATGTCTCGAAGTCCTTTATGGACATGTTCCTCGTCGTCATACAGCTTGGCGCCATCCTTGCCGTCGTCGTGCTGAATTTCGAGAAGCTCAACCCGTTTTCGAGCTGGAAGTCAAGCTGGGAGAAGCGCGCTACGTGGCAGCTTTGGTACAAGGTCATCCTTGCCTGCGTGCCGGCGGCGGTCATCGGCCTCTTGTTCAACAAGTTCATGGAAGAGCACTTCATGACGGCGCCCGTCGTAGCGGCGACCTTGATCTTCTACGGCGTCATGTTCCTCGTCGTCGAGACGTACAACAAGCGGCGCACGCCGCGCGTGCGCGAGATCGAGCGGCTCGACTACAAGACGGCGTTCATCATCGGCCTCTTTCAGGTGCTGTCGCTCGTGCCGGGCACGTCGCGCTCGGGCGCGACGATCCTGGGCGGCATCCTCTTCGGCACGTCGCGCTATGTGGCGGCGGAATTCACGTTCTTTCTCGCCATTCCCGTCATGTTCGGCGCGAGCCTCCTGAAGATGGTCAAGTTCGGCTGGCATTACACGGGCAGCGAGATCTTGATTCTCGTCGTGGGCATGGCGACGGCGTTCGTCGTGTCGATCCTTTCGATCAAGTTCCTGCTGCGCTACATCAAGAACAACGATTTCAAGGCATTTGGCTGGTATCGCATCGTGCTCGGCGTCATCGTCGTCCTCTATCTCTACTTCGTCGGCGATCCCGTGCAGGGCTGAGGGGGGAACTGTCATGCGTTTCGTATCATGGAATGTCAATGGTCTGCGCGCTTGTCTCGGCAAGGGCTTCATGCAGTCGTTCAAGGCGCTCGACGCCGACGTCTTCGGCGTGCAGGAGACGAAGATGCAGCCGGGGCAGGCGATCTTGGAGCTTACGGGCTACAAGCAGTATTGGAACAGCGCGGAGAAGAAGGGCTACTCGGGCACGGCGGTCTTCAGCCGCATCGAGCCGCTTTCCGTCAGCTGCGGCCTCGGCATCGAAGAGCACGATCACGAGGGGCGCGTCATCGCGCTGGAGTTCGACGATCTCCACTTCGTGACGGTCTACACGCCAAATTCGCAGCGCGGCCTTGAGCGGCTCGCCTATCGCATGACGTGGGAAGAGGCGTTCCGCGACTATCTTTTGGCGCTTGACGCGAAGAAGCCCGTCGTCGTCTGCGGCGACCTCAATGTGGCGCATACGGAAATCGACCTCAAGAATCCCAAGACGAACCGCAGGAATGCAGGCTTCACCGACGAGGAGCGCGAGAAGATGACGGAGCTTCTCCAAGCGGGCTTCACCGACACGTTCCGCGCACTCTATCCCGACAAGACGGGCGTCTATACATGGTGGTCGTATCTTCGAAAGGCGCGTGAGACGAACGCAGGCTGGCGCATCGACTACTTCCTCGTTTCCGACCGCCTCGCGCCGAAGATCAAGGAGGCGACGATCCACAACGAGATCTTCGGCAGCGACCATTGCCCTGTGGGACTGGTGCTGGGGTGAGGAATCACGCCAGGAATAGACGATGCATCATGCTGTTGAAGATTTTTGCGTAATGCCGCAGAAATCTTCAATAGGAGGCATGGCGTATGGAAATAAAACGAGATCGCTACCTTAATGCGCTGATCAGCAAGAAGCATAATGGTTTGATCAAAGTCGTGACGGGTTTGCGGCGGTGCGGGAAATCGTACCTTCTTTTCAGTCTCTTCAAGGAACATCTGCTTTCTGAGGGAATTGATGAGGCGCATATCATCGAGATCGCATTTGACGCTTTTGAAAACAAGCGGCTCTGTGATCCCGATGTGCTGTACCCGCATTTGCAGGAACGGATCATGGGCGACGGCATGTATTATGTGCTTCTCGACGAAGTGCAGCTTTTAGGCGAGTTTGAGGCTGTCTTGAACAGTCTCATTCGCATGAAGAATGTGGACGTCTATGTGACGGGCAGCAATGCGCGTTTTCTGTCGAAGGATGTGATCACGGAGTTCCGTGGGCGCGGCGACGAGATTCGTATGTATCCGTTGAACTTTGCAGAGTTCATGTCAGTCTATAACGGTACGAAGCAGGATGGCTGGAATGAATATATGTTCTACGGCGGTTTGCCGCTCGTGCTGAATTTTACGACGGCGGAGCAGAAAATCGCTTTTTTGAAATCGCTCTTTGAAGAAACGTATATTTCCGATATTATCGGCAGGCACAACATTCGCAACAAGGCGGAACTGGAAGATATTTTGAACATCCTTTCCTCTGCCATCGGCTCGCTGACGAATCCGGAAAAGCTGTCGGCGACTTTCAAATCTGTCAAAAAAAAGAGCATCAGCAACAGCACGATCAAGCGATATATTGATTATCTCTGTGATTCTTTCCTGATCGACAGCGCCATGCGCTATGATGTGAAAGGAAAGAAATATATGGGCACTCCTTTGAAATATTACTTTACGGACATGGGACTGAGAAATGCCCGGCTGAATTTCCGACAGTTGGAAGAGACGCACAGCATGGAGAATATCATCTTCAATGAACTGAAGGTTCGCGGCTTCAATGTGGATGTCGGCGTCATCGTGCAGAACGACAGGAATGAAAAGGGCGGCAGCATTCGCAGACAGCTTGAGATTGATTTCGTCTGCAACAAGGGATCGAAGCGGTACTATATCCAATCCGCCTACGCGTTGCCCGATGCCGCAAAGATGGAGCAGGAGCAGCGCTCGCTGATGCTGACGGGCGATTTTTTCAAGCGCATGATCATCACGAAGAATACGCCTGCGCCGCACTATAATGAAAAGGGCGTGCTGCTGATGAGCGTCTATGATTTCCTGCTCGATGAAAACAGTTTGGAAGCCTGACGGCATTTTGATGATGGAATGAATAAGGCCAGCTCTTTTCAGTGCGGAATACGCGTACAAACGTCCGCTTCATGGACATTGTGTGCCGCCATTAAGGAAAGTTCGCCAATCGGTCTGCGCCCGTGGGCATGACTTCTTGGCCGTTTCCAGCAGATTTTTCTTCAAAAGGTCAAAAAATCAAAAAAAGTCCTTGACTATTTGTCGAAAACTGAGTAATATAAGAACTGTGATTAGCACTCAAGCAATGCGAGTGCTAACAGAAACTTCTATTTGGGAGGAAGATAAACATGATCAAGCCATTGGGCGACAGAGTTGTCATCAAGGTTTCGGAAGGCGATATGAAGACGGCGAGCGGCATCGTGCTGCCGGACACGGCGAAGGAAAAGCCTCAGGAAGGCGAAGTCGTCGCAGTCGGCACGGGCAAGATGCTCGACAACGGCACGCGCGCACAGATGGAAGTCAAGACGGGCGACAAGGTCATCTTCTCGAAGTACTCGGGTTCTGAGGTCAAGGTTGACGAGCAGAACTACCTGATCATCCGCGAGAGCGACATCCTCGCAGTTCTCTGAGGCTTCGCCTGAGAGAGCGCAGAGTCGATCCATCCGTATATATTGGGAGGTTTTACTACTATGGCAAAGCAGGTTTTGTTCAATGAAGAGGCGCGTCGCGCACTCGGCAAGGGCGTCGACGCTTTGGCGAATGCCGTAAAGGTCACGCTTGGCCCTAAGGGCCGCAACGTCGTTCTCGACAAGAAGTTCGGCGCACCGACGATCACGAACGACGGCGTGACGATCGCGAAGGACATCGAGCTTGAAGATCCGTTCGAGAACATGGGCGCACAGCTCGTCAAGGAAGTCGCGACGAAGACGAACGACATCGCGGGCGACGGCACGACGACGGCTA
>CAJPRR010000192.1 GCA_905373085.1 uncultured Selenomonas sp. | reverse complement strand
TATGATTGGAGGAGCGGCACTTCTCGCTGACGGCACGGCGCATCGTCAGGCTGACGGACAGAAGGAGAGTGATTTGTCATGGTTACATTTTTGGTGGCGCTGCTCGCTTTGATTCTGGGCTACCTCATCTACGGCAAGCTCGTCGACGTGATTTTTTCACCGACGGACAAGCCGACGCCGGCAGTGGTGCATGACGACGGCGTGGACTACATCCCGCTGCCGACGTGGAAGGTATTTATGATCCAGCTTTTGAACATCGCCGGTCTCGGCCCGATCTTCGGCGCATTGCAGGGCGCTCTTTGGGGGCCTTGCGTCTACTTCTGGATCGTTCTTGGCACGATCTTTGCCGGCGGCGTGCACGACTACATGTCGGGCATGATCTCGCTGCGTGAGGACGGCAAGAGCATTTCGGAGGTTGTCGGCAATCACATGGGCAAGACGATGCTCTTCATCATGCGTATTTTTTCCGTCGTCCTGCTTGTCCTCGTCGGCACGGTCTTTGCGACGGGACCTGCCCTTTTGATCGACGGCAAGCTTTTTGCGCTCGGCTCTCTCGGCGCGATCAAGATCTGGCTCATCATCATCTTGTGCTATTATTTCCTCGCGACGCTTCTGCCGATTGACACGCTGATCGCGCGTTTTTATCCGCTCTTCGGCATCTGTCTTATCGTCATGGCGTTCGGCATCATGGGCGCCATGTTCGCGGGCGTCGGCGGCCATGTCATGCCGGAGATGGTGATGGCGAACCTGCATCCGAAGGATCTGCCGATCTGGCCGCTGATGTTCATCACGGTCGCCTGCGGCGCTGTCTCGGGCTTTCATGCCACACAGTCGCCTCTGATGGCGCGCTGCTTGAAGGATGAGCGGCTCGCGCGCCCCGTCTTTTACGGTGCGATGGTTTCCGAGGGCTTTATCGCGCTCGTCTGGGCGGCAGCGGGCGTGACCTTCTATGAGAGCACGGGCGGTCTCGGCGCTGTCCTCGCCTCGGCAGGTCCGGGCGGCGTGGTCTACGATATCTGCGTCGGCTTCCT
Source organism: uncultured Selenomonas sp. (assembly GCA_905373085.1). Lineage (GTDB taxonomy): Bacteria > Bacillota > Negativicutes > Selenomonadales > Selenomonadaceae > Selenomonas. The sequence continues at coordinate 2,853 of CAJPRR010000192.1, read as the reverse complement.
TGGCCCTGTCGGTGCGGCGCTCGCGCTCCTCGGCGTCGTCGCCTGTCCGATCACCTCGGGCGATACGGCGTTTCGCTCGGCTCGTCTGACGCTTGCCGACTGGTTCGGCGTCGAGCAGAAGACGACGGCAAAGCGCCTCGTGATCGCCGTGCCGCTTCTCGGCATCGGCGCCATCCTCACGCAGATGGACTTCTCGATTATCTGGCGCTACTTCTCGTGGACGAATCAGACGCTCGCCATGATCGTTCTGTGGACGGGTTCCGTCTACCTCTACCGCACGTTCCGCGGCAAGTTTTATTACATCATCGGCATGATTCCCGCGACATTCATGTCGGCGGTCACCATGACGTACATCCTGCAGGCGAAGGAAGGCTTCGGCCTCTCGACGAGCATCACGTATCCCGTCGGCATCGCCATGGCCGCATTGTTTTTGTTCCTCTTCCTGCGCACGACGGTGTTCAGGCACGAATGAGATGTTTTGAAAACTTCCCGGGCCGGAAGCGGGACTGCTGAAATCACAGCAAACGGAGCGCATACGAAAATCTTGTATGCGCTCCGTTTTGTATTAGGAAGCACGGAAAAATGAAGGCTCCGGATTTGACCGGATGCGCCGGTTCGTTCCTCTCAATACAGCGGACGCTCTTCCGCCGCCAGGATCTTTTCCCGCCGAGCGGCGTCGTCGTACACCGTTCCGTTTGCAGCAAAGGGCGGCGTCATCTCGCGCACTGCGCCCGGCGGCAGATACGTCTGCCGGAAGACGAGGTCGGAGAGCCAGCGCCGGAAGGACGAGTTGTCCTCGAACTGTCCGAAAAGCTCCAGCTGATCGCTCATGGCGTCCACGATAATTTGCTGCAGGGCGCGGTCGCTTTCGAGACGTGCATTCGCGGCGTCGGAATTGCGCATGGCGTTTTGATACGTCTCGTCCTTTGCCACTTTTTCGGGAAGGCCGGCGATCTGCCGCTGCACGTTGTCGGGATCTTTCCACTGAATGTTGCCGAACATGTCGTTGAAGTCCGCCACGATGCGCGAGAGCAGGTCGAGATCCGGCTCGCTGAGGCTGCCCGCCTCGCCCGTCGGCACGGGCGGAATCTCCGCCTCCTCGTCCGCCAGCTGGATGGCGAGCGTTTCCCGCGCTTCGTTGCGGTAGCTCCTGAGGTCAACAGCATCGAGGATGCCCGCCGAGAGGTCATCGTCGTGCGGCGACGGCAGTTTGCCGATGAGGAGGTTCAGGAAGATCGAGAGCTTCTCCCATGCCGCATTGCCGTAGGGGAGGATCGCGCCGAGAAAGCCGTAGGTTCGCACGAAGGATTTTGCCGCCGACTTGAAGGCGATCTGATCGTCCGTCGGCAGTTCCCTGTAGACCGCCGCACACGTGTCAAGCGGCGGATCGAGGCGGTCGCGCTCCGCGCCGTTCAGGAAAAGCGTGACTGTATGCTCGACGTCCTCCTCCGTGTAGACATCATACCTTTCCATGACGGCGATGAGGTCGTGGAGCTTGTTTGGGTCTGTCTCGCCCGAGAGGATCGTCGTGCGGTAGAAGGTGGAGAACGCCTTCTCGATCACCTCCGTATCGTTGGCGAAGTCCAGCACGAAGACGTCGGTCTTGCCCGGGCAGGCGCGGTTGAGCCGCGAGAGCGTCTGCACGGCGGCGACGCCCGCGAGGGGCTTGTCGACGTACATCGTGTGGAGCAGCGGCTCGTCGAAACCCGTCTGGAACATGTCGGCGACGATGAGGAAGCGGTACGGCTCTTTTCGGAACTCGGCAGGAATCTTCGCGTCGGGGAAATGGTTGAGGGTGGCGGACGTCACGCCTTCGCCATCCGCCCCGTGCTCGCCCGAGAATGCGATGATCGCCCGATAGGGACTGCGGCGCTCGACGAGGCATTTTTGTATGGCATGATAATATTTGATGCAGCGCGGGATGCCTGCGGTCACGATCATGGCGCGTGCCTTGCCGCCGATCTTTCTTCGTGCGAGCACCTGCTCGTGGAAATGCTCGACCATCATGGCGGCCTTCTGCGCGATGGTGTAGGAATCTCCCTCGACGAAGGCGCGAAGCTTCCTCTTCGCACGCTTTCGGTCGAACATCGGGTCTTCCTCGACCGTCTTCATGATGCGGTAGAACGTGTCGATGGGGGTGTAGTTCTTGAGGACGTCGAGGATGAAGCCTTCCTCGATCGCCTGCTTCATGGTGTAGACGTGGAACGGCTTCCGCTTCTGCGTGCCGTCGTCGCTCGTTACGGGCTTGCCCGAACGGTCGAACATCCTCTCGCCGAACATTTCGAGCGTCTTGTTCTTCGGCGTCGCCGTGAAGGCGAAATAGCTGGCGTTCTTGAGGAGCTTCCTGCCTTCCATCAAGGCGTTGATCTTGTCCTCCGCATCCTCTGCGTCCACGACGGCGCTTGAGAGCGCGAGGTTCATCTGCGCGGCGTTTCGTCCGCTCTGCCCCGAATGAGCCTCGTCGATGATGATGGCGAAGCGTCTGTCCTTGTGCGCTTCGCCAAGCGTCGTGACGATGTACGGGAATTTTTCGACCGTCGTGACGATGATGCGCCTGCCCGCCTCGATGGCCTCGCGCAGAGTGTCGGAATGCGCCGCCCACACGACCGTGTTTCGGACCTGCATGAATTGCCGTATGGTGTTGCGGATCTGCTTGTCGAGGATGCGGCGGTCGGTGACGACGAGCACGGAATTGATGAGAGGACGACCGTCCCTTTCGAGTGCGATCAGCTGGTGGGCGAGCCAGGCGATGGAGTTGGACTTGCCGCTGCCCGCGCTGTGCTGGATCAGGTAGCGTCTGCCGACGCCGTTTGCACGCACGTCGGCGAGCAGCTTCTCCACGACGTCGAGCTG
>CAJPRR010000191.1 GCA_905373085.1 uncultured Selenomonas sp. | reverse complement strand
CACCTCCGCGCGAGCCGCAGGGATGCGCTCCTCGATCGGACTCATCTTTTCCGCCATCAGATGCGGATTGTTCAGCAGCCACTCTTTTTCCATCATGATGGATCCCTCCTCCCCTGAGGAAGCACTGATAAACTCAGCGATTCCTCTACAAGCGATATGAAATCACGACCGTACCGTCATCAAGCTCTACGACACGTGCATGAACCTCGTAAAGCTCATAGATAAACTCTTCCGTCAGCAACTCCCTCGGCGTTCCCTCGCGAATGATGTGACCACGCCGCATGGCGATCAAACGATCACAGTAGGCGGCGGCAATATTGAGGTCGTGGATGGCGGCGATGACCGTGAGGTTCATCTGCCGCACGTTTTCCATGACCTGCAGCTGATAGCGGATGTCCAAATGATTCGTCGGCTCATCGAGGATGAGGCACGGCGTCGACTGCGTGAGCGCACGTGCGAGCATCACGCGCTGCTGCTCGCCGCCTGAAAGCGTCGCAAACGAGTTCTTGGCGAACCTCTCCATGCCCGTGAATGCGAGATACTTATGCGCGAGCGCAAAATCTTCCTCGTTGTATCGCTCCAATATGCCCTTGTAGGGGCTTCTGCCCATAAGCACCACTTCGAGCACCGTGAAGTCGAAGCCCGTGCTGTGATGCTGCGCGAGCACGGCCTGACGCATCGCCGATTCGCGCACGGAGAGATCGCGCAGTTCATCACCGCCCAAGAACACCTTGCCAATCTCCGGCTCCAGCACGCGGTAGATACACTTCAAGAGCGTGCTCTTGCCGCTGCCGTTCGGCCCGATGATGCCAACGGTTTCTTTGTCTTTTACCGCAAGATTGATGCGCTCGATGATCTTGCGACCATCAAGCGATTTCTCCAGATTTTCTACGCGAATCTCCATATCTTATTTCTGCATCAAACCGACCTTGATGAAGGCGATCTTGCCATTCTTGACGCCGAAGGTCAGATAGTGAAGCGGATTGTCCGTCTGCCAATACGTGTAGTAGTCGTAGCCCGGCATACGGTGTTTCTTATGCTTCATCGAGTCGACTGCACCCGTGCCGTAAATCTTTTGCAGGATCGAGGCGTCCATGCCGACGGTCACGCCTGCGGGCGTCGCCCAGCCGTTGTTTCCCTTGACGAGGACGGACTTCACGCTCATGCCGTCCGCCGAGGGCACGATCTTCACGGTGTCGCCATAGCCGAAGAGATGATCGACGTAATGCGACTGCACATCTTTCATCGGTCCGTAAATGCTCTCCACATAGTCGAGCGACATTCCCGGCTCCACGCCGCCAAGCGACATATCCTGCGGCGTGATCCAATCAAGCCCTTCCGCGCCGCATACGGCACTTCCAGCGGCGAGCGTCGCGCCCAACAGCAAACTTGCGGCAATCTTTTTCAACTTCATGAAAATACACTCCTTCTCCTACAAAAACAGTGAAAACAGCCAATCCACGTTTTTTCTGTGCCTGCGCCTCACCTCCTCAACGGTTTTTCTGCTGCACCTTTTCCTGTCACTCTGTCAATGAGAAACTCAGAAACCATCCTCAAAATGTATAGTTGCAGCTCAGCATGTAATTCGTCGGTGCAACGCGGTAGTTCGCGCCCGTATGCGAGGTCACATCCGCGCGGTCGAGCACGTTTTCCACGGTCAGGCGTATCTCGCTTCTTTCGTCTGGATGGTACGCCGTGCTCCAGCTCGTGAGAAAGTACGGCTTGCACGCGTAGGACGGCTCGCTCGAAGGCGACTGCACGCGGCCTGCGAGGTAGGAGCCTGTAAGCGACGAGCTCCACTTGCCCTTTTTGTAGAGGACGCCGCCCGTAAGCTGCAGCTTGCCGAAGGTGCGCTGCCAGTCCGCGCCCTTGCTGCCCTTCGTCTCGGGGTTCTGCCATGTGACGCCCCAGTTCCACGAAAAGCCGTGCTTTCCTTGCGTCTCGCACGAAAGTTCCAGTCCCGTGTTGCGAAAATCTTCGTTCTTGTATTGGTATCTGTCCTCTCGCGGTTTCCATGTCGCCGTGATGTTGTCCCTGACGTCCATGTGAAAGAGCGCCGCCTTCCACGTATGCCCTGCGTGCTTCGCCTTCCAGCCAATCTCGTAGGTAACGCCCGTCTGCGGCTTCAGATTCGGCGCAGGCACGAGGCGGCTGCTCGCGCCGTACATCTGCGCGAATTTCGGCATGATGAAGGACTGGCTGACGGAAAGATAGAGGCTGTTTTCGTGGTCGAACTTGTGCAGCCACTGACCCGAGGCGCTGAAATTATGATAGTTCTCATCGCGCATCGCCGCCGTCGTCCATGTCTCGCGCACGCCAAAGACGCCCGTATCGCGCTCCGTGAACTTCTGCTCCCATTGGCCGAACACGCCCCAGTTATTGCGCATGTAGCTCGTGGGATTCGCCGTCGAGCGAGCAGGCAGAGCATCATAGACCTCATGCTCCAAGCTGAAGCCGAGCACGGCGGTCGCCTTCGGACTGAGTTTCCATGTGCGCTGCAGATCGATGCCGTACGTCGTATTGCGCTCACGCGTGTCGTACCAATCACCGGGCGTCTTCGCACCCGTGCGCGAGATCGGCGTCGGCCCTTTTGCTTCCACCGTTCCCGTATTGAAGTAGAGGCTTCCCTTCCATGCGCGATCGTGGTAGTTGAGCTGGTTCACGTACTGCTCCGTCGTGTAGGTACGCGCATGGAACGGATCGCCGAGGCGCACGCCCGAGGATGTTCGATCCACGCGGTCGACGAAACGCAGGTACGTCGCCTTCGTCTTGTAGTAGCCGAAGAGGAAATCCATCTGCGGGTTGATGTGGTACGTCAATCCCGCGCTCGTCTTCTCCACGTCGCGCAAATCGGTGCGCGTCGAGCCTTTGAATCTCGCAGATATGACATCCGTCTCGGCAAGGCCGTTCAGATGCCCCCATTTATCGTAGTTGTAGTAGACGCCGAAGCGCTCGTCTCCTGCGCTCACGCCGTATTGGCGCTGTCCGTAGTTGCCGAAGCCGACATGCGCTGCGTTGCTCGCTCCCTTTTTCGTGATGATGTTCACGATGCCGCTCATCGCCTCGCTGCCGTAAAGGACGGATCCCGAGCCTTTGACGACTTCGATGCGCTCGATTTGATCGGCAGGGATCTGGTCGAGGTTGTACTTGCCGCGCCATGAGATAGGATTGCCGTTCATGAGCACGAGCGTGCCGCTCTTGAAGCCGCGCACATTCAGCTCGTTGTTCATCGTTCCCATCGAGGCGCCCGAAGGGCCGAAGGATTTGTAGGCAAAGCCGTTGACCTTGGCGAGCGCGTCCGCCGCATCCGCGGCGCCGCTCTCCTTGATGGCCTCGCCTGTGATGACCATGGTCGCCGCCGGCACGTCGATGTCGCGCTTTTCGCGGCGCGTCGCCGTCACGACGGTATCTTCGAGCGCATGATCGTCTTCTGCCGCTGCGACAGGCGCAGCAGAAGACTCTTCCTTTGCTGCCTCACTCGTCTGCTGCGGCATTTGCGCCGCCCAAGCGGGGGCGGACGTCGCCATAAATGCAGCCGCGATGGCGAGTGTGAGCATCTTCTTTTTCTCGCTTTGCAAAATATATCCTTCTTCCATAAATTCAGTTCAAACGGAAATGAAACGTCTTCGTCCAGACGCCGCGCGCACCGCCGTCGCCGGGATTGAACGTGAAGCGGTAGCCTGCCGCTACCGCCGCACTGTCCATCTCGGCGTAGCCCGAGGACGAGATGACGGCGACATCTTCGATCGAGCCATCGGAAGCGACGAAAATCTTGATCGTGACGCTGCCCTCGACATCTTCCTCGATGAGATCGGGCGGATAGTCGGGACGCGCCTCCGAGCGAAGGCTCGCCTCGATGCGCTCCTTGGGCGGCGGCGGAGGCGCGTCCCGAC
>CAJPRR010000190.1 GCA_905373085.1 uncultured Selenomonas sp. | reverse complement strand
CGTATCTGCTTTGTCATTGCAATTAACCCTGTCCGTGAACGGTTAAAAATATCAAAAAGGGTATTGACAACTTATGCACGAAGCCGTATAATAAATTTCGTCAGTCACGCAGATGTTGTGTGTCGGCATGCTGATGTAGCTCAGTTGGTAGAGCAGCTCATTCGTAATGAGCAGGTCGTAGGTTCAAGCCCTATCATCAGCTCCAGTTGGATTCGCGCCTCCCTTTGGGGAGGCTTTTTTGTTTGACGCATGTGGGAAATCCACATATAATAACAGGGAGAAATGTATTGAATGGAGGAAATGATTATGGCAAAGAGCATCACGGAAGTCTTAGGAATCAAGTACCCGATCATTCAGGGCGCGATGGCTTGGATCGCGGATGCAGATCTTGTTTCGGCGGTGTCGAATGCAGGCAGCGCCGGCGTCATTGCGGCGGGCGGACGCTCGACCGAGTGGGTGGAGCAGGAGATCAAGAAGACGCGTGAGCTGACCGACAAGCCCTTTGGCGTCAATGTCATGCTCATGGCGCCGAACAAGGATGAGATCGTCGAGGTCATCTGCCGCGAGAAGCCGGCTTTTGTGACGCTCGGTGCGGGCAATCCTGTGCCCTTCCTGGAAAAGTTCAAGAGTGCAGGGGTCAAGACCGTCCCCGTCGTGCCGAACGTGAAGCTCGCGAAGCGCATCGAAGCGGCGGGCGCCGATGCCATCGTCGTCGAGGGCATGGAGGCGGGCGGCCACATCGGCGTCTTGACGACGATGGCTCTGATGACGCAGGTCATCCCCGAAGTCGGGATTCCCGTCGTCATGGCAGGCGGCATCGCCGACGGGCGCGGCATGGCGGCGGCCCTTCTGATGGGTGCGGCGGGCGTGCAGATGGGCACGCGCTTCCTCGTTGCCGAGGAGTGCAATGTGCATCCGAAGATGAAGGAGAAGCTCCTCGAAGCAGTCGATACGGATACGATCGTCACAGGACTCTCGATCGGCGGCGCGGTGCGCGGCATCAAGAACAAGTTCTCGCAGGATTTCGTCGCGCTTGAGTTCTCGGGCAAGGCGACGAAGGAAGAGCTCATCGAGCGCGCGACGGGCACGAACAAACTCGCCGCCGTTGACGGCGATGTTGAGAACGGCATGATGCAGGCAGGACAGAGCCTCCTGCCTCTGAAGAAGATCGAGCCGGTCAAGGCGATCATCGAAGGGATCGTCAAGGAGGCGCGCGAAACGCTCGCGAACGCAGGCAAGATCGAGATTTGACGGCAGAGCGGCGTTTGGCGCTCGCAATTCGTTCGCATAAGGCATGAAGAAGGGGCAGCCCGGCGAAGTCATTTCGGCTTCGTTGAGCTGCCCTTGTTTTTATTGGATGGAGTTAGGTTTTCCCGATATATGTACTGAGAATCTAAGCTTCATCAAGCGTAAGTTGGCTGAGAAGAGTGTGATGGCGCGGAAGAAGGTTTGCTGTGAGTTTTTTCAACACGGTTAAGCCTCCGTTGTTTTGCCTCCTCGTTCTGTTTCAAAATATCGTATTCGTGCTGCACTTCGGGGTCGCTCAATAGTTCTTTACGAACTTCCTGCCAAATTATCATACGGGATTCCTCCAATCTTTTGCAGGGGCAGTTCCGTTTTCTGTTTCGTAAAATATAACATGCACGGGAAAGCACTCTTTCACGGATAGATTTTTGGATATTCCATCTTGTTGGCGAAAAAAACAAAGATAAACAAACATACCTAATCATATACTATTATAGCACGTTTTTTTAGGAAGCGCTGATAAAATGAGGTCGCCCAGATTTGCATAGATGCGCTGTATCTCTCGAGGAGACAAACCGCAGGCGTAGCAGCGCTACGTCGAGGATTTGTCGACGACGAGAGGACAGTGCAGATGTGCGAAGATGGGTGGCTGAATTTATCAGTGCTTCCTTTGTAGAGTTGAAGGGATTGGAAACCGTAGGGCAATTCCGTTTACTTGATTTCTCATTGACAAAGGTCAAAAAGACAAATATAATGAAGAAAAATCAAATTGTCAAGGAATCGCTGATAAAATGAGGTTGCCCAGATATGCGAAGATGGGTGGCTGAATTTATCAGTGCTTCCTCAAATACCGTCTGCCGCCGTGCATATCCGGTAGCTTCTCTCGGCAATGCAGGCGGGGCGGCAGTTCTTTCTATCCGTATTGAGGCAGGGTGATACTATGAGCAGCAATATCGCTGATTTGATTGAGGAATATATCCTGCGGCAGTTGGCGGCGCAGCAGGATGGCAAGGTGGAGCTTCGGCGAACGGAGATCGCCGATAAGATTTCGTGTGCGCCGTCGCAGATTTCGTATGTGCTCAACACGCGCTTCACGCAGGAGAAGGGCTTCACGGTCGAGTCGCGGCGCGGCCTGGGCGGCTTCATCCGCATCGTGCAGGTGCCGCTGCAGAATCTTGTCTATCAGGACATGCTCAAAAAATTGACGGAGGAGTCGGAGCCGGAACTCGTGCAGTCGATGGTGCGCTATCTCGTGCAGCACGGCATGATTTCGACGCGCGAAGCGGCGCTTGTCATGCAGTCGGTGACGACGGCGTACGAGAAGCTTGAGCCGAAGGAGCGCCTGAAGTTCATCCGATCCTTGCTGCTGACTTTGGAAAAATTCTCGTGAGGGGGGAAACGGATGCTTTGTGATGACTGCAAGAAGAATGAGGCGCGCGTGCATTTCGTCGTGCTGAAGAACGACGGCACGACGGAGATGCACCTCTGCCGCGATTGCGCGGCGCGTTATAGCAAGACGATGGCGGGCATGAGCGGCGAGGACTACTCAATCAACGATTTTATACGGGGCGTGATCCAGCGCATGCCCGATCCGTCGGCGAACGCAGAAGAGCAAGAGAGCGAGCAGGAGGAGAAGCCGACGGAAGAGGAAGCGTCCTTCACATGCCCGAACTGCGGTATGAGCTATCGCGACTTCGCCCAGCAGGGAAAGATCGGCTGCAGCGTCTGCTACGATACGTTCCGCGAGGAACTGACGCCGCTCCTGCTGCGCATCCACGGCGCGGGGAATCATCGCGGCAAGATACCGAAGCGGGCGGGCGGCACACTTGCGCTCAAACAGCGCATCGACCTCCTTCGCGCAAGGCAGGAGCGTGCCGTGGCGAAGGAAGAGTACGAGAAGGCGGCCAAGTATCGCGACGAGATCCGTGCGCTCGCCGTGCAGCTTGCCGCGCAGGAAAGGGAAAAGGCGCAGGAAGACGCTTTAGCGCCTTCCTCGGTAGAGGGCAGGAAAGAAGATGAAGGGGGCGAGGCGTGATGGCGAAGTCGGAACTCTTTACAGGCTCTCATCTCGCATGGCTCGCAGCGGACGGCACGGACAGCGACGTCGTCTTGGCGAGCCGCGTCTGCCTCTCGCGAAATCTGCACGAAGTTCCCTTCCCCAACCGCGCGGATCTCGTCCGGCTCGCTGAGACGGAAGGAAGCATTGCCGCCGTGCTCGGCGACGTGGAGGAGGCGCTCGAAGAGCCGTTCGACCGCGTTGAACTCGCGAAGAGCACGGCGCTTGAGCAGAACGTGCTTTGGGAGAAGCGCCTCGTCAGCCGTCAGCTGCTCAAGAATCCTGCCCATCGCAGCGCCTATATCAGCAACGATCGCTCCATGAGCATCCTGGTCAACGGGGAGAATCATCTGCGCATCCAGGCGATGGCGGAGGGATTCGATCTCAAGGCGCCGTACGACAGGGCGTCGCGCGTTGACGACGTCTTCGAGGCGAAGCTGGACTTCGCCTTCGACGAGAAGCTCGGCTATCTGACGAGCTGTCCGACGGATCTCGGCACGGGGCTTCGTGCGTCGGTCATGCTCCATCTGCCGGGGCTCGTCTACACGGAGAACATTGGCAACATCCTCAACATATCGCCGCAGATCGGGCTTTCCATGAGCGCCATGTACGGTGAGGGAGC
>CAJPRR010000189.1 GCA_905373085.1 uncultured Selenomonas sp. | reverse complement strand
CCGCCCTTCTCGTCTACCTGCGAGCTTTGAAAGCGGCGCAGGCCAAAGACGAAATGCGCTTGGGCGAAGCCTATCAAATCACATACGAAGACACGGCGCACGATCGCGCCGTCGTCGTACTGCCAAAGAAGTTGCCGCCCGCGCCCACCCTTGAGCGACGGATGCTCCTGTGCATCAAAGAGAACGGCGCGCCGATTCTCGGCGATTCTTTCAAAAAGATGCTGCGAACGCACGGACTCAATGCGCACAGCTTTCGCCACACGCACGCGACACAGCTTATCGAGGCAGGAGCGAAGCCCGTTGACGTAGCCGCCCGCCTCGGGCACAAGGACGCAACGATCACGCAGAACCTCTATGCCCACGATACAAAAGAGATGCAGCAGGAGACGGCTCGCATCTTTGGCGAGATTGTAGGCAAGTGATTTTGTAGACAAATTGTAGACAAATGCGATTCCGACTGCCCAAAACCCTTAAAATTCAAGTGTTTCGTGACAAATTCCCCCTTTTTCATTATAATAAGAAAGTATATCCGTAGAATTCATCCGTACTTCCTTTAGGAGGACTTATCTTGACAAACAACATGGCGATCGTCATCGCATTCATCGTCTACATCGGCCTCATGATGCTCATCGGCGTCTACTACTATCGGCGCACGCGCTCCATGGCGGACTACATCCTCGGCAACCGCAAGCTCGGCGCGTGGGTCACGTCCTTGAGCGCCGAGGCTTCCGACATGAGCGGCTGGATGCTCATGGGGCTGCCGGGCTTCGCCTACATCGCAGGACTCAATGCGGGCTGGATCGCCCTGGGGCTTGCGCTCGGCACCTATGCGAACTGGAAGTTCGTTGCCGCACGTCTTCGAAAATATACGGAGCTTGCCAACAATTCGCTGACGCTGCCCGATTTTCTGCAGAATCGCTACGAGGACAAGTCGAACCTCCTGCGCATCATCCCCGCCGTCTTCATTCTGATCTTCTTCATCATCTACACGTCGTCGGGCTTCGTCGCAGGCGGCAAGCTCTTTGAGACTATTTTCGCGCTTCCCTACACGCAGGCGCTGTTCCTCGGCGCTTTCGTCGTCGTCTTCTACACGCTCGCGGGCGGCTTCCTCGCCGTCTGCTGGACGGACTTCATCCAGGGCGTCATGATGTTCTTCGCCATCCTGCTCGTGCCCGCCGCCGCCTCCTATCTGCTCGGCGGTCCGTCTGTGACGCTCGCCGCCATCTACACGATGGCGCCTTCGTTCTTCAATCCTTTCCAGAAGCCCGACGGCTCGACGCTCGGCCTCATCGAGTTCATCTCGCTCATGGGCTGGGGACTCGGCTACTTCGGCCAGCCGCACATCCTCGTGCGCTTCATGGCGATCCGCTCTTCCGCTGAGCTTGGACGCGCCATGCACATCGCCATGACGTGGGTCGCCATCTCGCTTGCCGCCGCTGTTCTCGTCGGCATGGTCGGACACGCCTACCTTGCCAAGCCGCTCTTCGGCACGGCGACGGAAACGGTCTTCCTCGTGATGACGGATTCGATCTTCAACCCCTTCGTCGCGGGACTCATCCTCTCCGCCGTCCTCGCCGCCATCATGAGCACGGCGTCGGCGCAGCTCCTCGTCGCAGCTTCGGCCTTCGCGCAAGATTTCTACCGCTCGCTGTTTCATAAGAACGCAAGCCAAAGCGAACTCGTCTGGGTCAGCCGCCTCTCCGTCCTCGCGATTGCCGCGCTTTCCCTGACGCTTGCCATGAATCCCGAGAGCCTCATCCTCGACATGGTCGCCTACGCATGGGCAGGCTTCGGCGCCGCCTTCGGCCCCGCATTGCTCGCCTCGCTCTTCTGGCGCCGCGCCACGAGGAACGGCATCCTTGCGGGCATCGTCACGGGCGGCGTCACCGTCCTCGTATGGAAGCAGTTCGCCCTCTTCGGCCTCTACGAGATCATCCCGGGCTTCGTCCTTGCCCTCTGCGCCATCTATGTCGTGAGCCTCTTGGATAAAGAGCCTGCAAAGAGCATCACGGACACGTTCGATGCCGTGGGAAAGAGCGAGATATAAGGAAATGAGCTCTTGGAAAACCATTGAAACAGAAAATGATATTGAAGATTTGCTCCGTCTATATTACGGCTTCCATGATGCTTGCATCGTAGCCGCATCGTATCGAAGCGAAACCAGCATCGATCATGAAGGCACGATACACTATTCCAATATAGATGGTCACACGATGACACTCCGTTTTCAGTCCCAAATGGCGCTGAGAAGTCTGGAGCTTCGATTTATCGGTGTAAGGCAAGCCCGTTTAATCGTCGGGAACGATCATTTCCCCTGTGATTTAACGGATGCAACGCTATCTTTCGTGAATGGACAATCAGTAAGAAAATCCGAACGTTTGATTGAATGGACAGGCTGCAGTGCATTCGATTTCAAAAACCTTGATACTACGGCACATGATTTTGCAGATCATCATATAATAGCCAACAATCTGAGATGGCGATTTCTGGAAGAAGACAACTGCTCTCACAACTGAAAGAACGGTCGCCGGAAGCACATCGAAAGCTTCCGGCGACCGTTCTCTTTACAGGTCAATGATTCGCTGCATAATGGGAGATCGATTCACGGACGGCTGCGCTTGCAGCAGGCGAAGCCGTAAGGTCAGCGTTTGCAGTTCCGCCCTTGCGCTTGCTTTTTTTCGCAGCATCATCGGCGTTTTCCTCCAACTGCGCCTTCTCGGGCGGCAGAGGCAGCAGGCCTTCTCTCATCTTTGCGATCTCTTCGAGCTTCTTCTGTTCTTCCTTCATCTTTTCGACAGCTTCCGCCGCCTCTTCTTGGCGAGCGCCCGCGCTGAAGTTCAGCAGCATCCACTCCAGATCCTCTGACAGTCGCTGCGTGCTCTTGAGCCATAGGTCAAGCTTGGAGCGACTGTCATCCAATTCCTCAAATTCCCGCTGCTCTTGGCTTCGAATCCCCAAGGAATCTTCTATGCGGCGGCTTTCCGCATCAAATCCCTGTTCACGCAGTTTCTCTATGAGCCGATTCCATTTTGCTATATCCCCCGTGAACCAATCGCCATCATCCTCATCAACCTTCGAGAGAGGCGCACGCAAGCGATCACTTGCAACCTCCTCATGCGCTTTTGCAATCTTCACTTCGAGATTCTTCTTCAAATCGTAAATCATGGAAATTTTATCATCATGCGAGGTCGCGACAATATGTGCCAAGAGCTTTTCCTTCTCCTCTTTGAGCGCTGACCTTTCATCATCCGTCAACGTGTCGTCCTTGAGCGATTCCTTGATTTCAAGAATGCGCTCCTTCTCCATCTTGACGCCCTGCCGCGTTTTATTGACGCTGACAAGTCTGCCATGAGCCGTCAGATCATCATGCTCCTTTTCGTTGCGCAGAATCTCCTTCGCGTCCTTTTCCCCGAGCTGCAGAAGCCGCGCCTTCCTGCTGATCAATACCTCAGCCGCGCTGCCGAGATGCGTCTTCTCCTTCTCCCTGCCTTTCAATGCCATGGCAGAGGAGGGCGCAGATACAAAAGAAGCGCTCGTCTCGCGCCCGCGCACGACAGTTCCGATCCTCATACTCATTTTCTCATCCCTTCCCTGTGCCGAGAAAACCATCTCCCCCTGTTCTTCTTTATTTCATCGAAAATTTCTTGTTGTTTCTTAAGCTGCAAACATGATATGATAGATGTACAGAAAGGAAGGAGCGAATCCTATGGCACAGGCAGTTGTAAATTTTTCTATGGATGCAGTCTTGAAAGAGCAGATGGAGCAAACATGCCATGCGATGGGTCTGACAATGGCATCCGCTTTCACGATGTTTGCTGCAAAAGTCACGCGAGAGCAGCGCATTCCTTTTGAAGTATCCGCCGACCCCTTCTACAGCGAAGCCAATATGGAGCGGCTGCGAGAATCCATCGCCCAAATGGAAGCAA
>CAJPRR010000188.1 GCA_905373085.1 uncultured Selenomonas sp. | reverse complement strand
TCGGCGAAGTCACCTACGACGGACGCTTCACGCTCGAAAAGACGCCGTGCTTCGGCGCTTGTGACATCGCGCCCGCCGTGCGCGTCAACGGCGAAGTCTACGGGCATCTTGACAGCCGCGAGAAGATCGAGGAACTTTTGCACACGCTGCAGTAAGCGTTGCACATCTTCACCGAACCTGCACTGCAAGAGCGCTCCACCCCTTGCAGACGCGCCGCCTCTCTACGAGGTGCACAAAAAGGACCGGAAACAAAACGACATCCACACGAAAGGAGACTATATGAGCAAGGTTTCTTTCATGACAAAGAACTTCCACCGCTACGATCCCATGTCCATCGAATCGTACCTGGCGATTGGCGGCTTCAACGCCCTCAAAAAAGCCGTGACAATGGACGGCGAAGACATCGCCTCCCTGCTCTCCGAAGCCCGGATCAAGGGGCGCGGCGGCGCCGCCTACCCCATGGGGCGCAAGTGGTCGCAGGCGCGCGCCGTCAAGGGCGAGCACAAGGTCATCATCTGCAACGCCGACGAGGGCGAGCCGTGCACCTTCAAGGATCGCGAACTGATCACGAACGACCCCTTCAACCTCATCGAGGCCATGACGATCGGCGCCTGGAGCATCCGCGCACAGGACGGCTACATCTACCTGCGCGAAGAATACGCGCACCTTCGCTCGCGCCTCAAGAACGCCATCGAAGAAGCGGAGCGCTGCGGCTTCCTCGGCAAGAACATCCTCGGCAAGGAAGGCTTCGACTTTCACATCCACCTCCGCTCAGGCGCGGGCGCTTACGTCTGCGGCGAGGGCACGGCTCTCATCCGCTCCATCGAAGGCAAGGCGGGCCGGCCGCGCATGAAGCCGCCCTTCATCAAGCAGAGCGGCCTCTTCGCGCTGCCGACGTGCGTCAACAACGTCGAGAGCCTTTCCATCGTGCCGCATCTCCTCCTCGACGACAAGAAGGAATACATCAGCTACGGCTCGGGCGAATCCCTCGGCACGAAGCTCGTCTCCGTCGGCGGCAACGTCAAGCATCCTGCCGTTTTTGAAATCCCCTTCGGTACGACCGTGCGCGAAATCATTTATGACCTTGCGGGCGGCATCCAAGGCGGCCGCCGCATCCGCCTCATCCAGTTCGGCGGCGCGTCGGGCAAGATCGCCGACGAATCCATCCTCGACGTCCCCTACACCTACGACGACCTCAAGGCGGCCGGCGTGACCGTAGGCTCGGGCGCGATCCTCGTCGTCGACGAGCGCACGAGCGTCCTCGACTTTCTGCGCATGACGCAGGCGTTCTTCTCGCACGAGAGCTGCGGCCAGTGTACGCCGTGCCGCGAGGGCGTCCTCCACATCAAGCTCATCTTGGAAAAGTTCGCGCAAGGAACAGCGACGGAAAAGGATCTCGAAAACATGAAGATGATCGCGCGCATCATGCCCATGTCCGCCCTCTGCGGCCTCGGCGAAAGCGCCGAAAACGCCCTTTCCGCCGCCTTCAAGCTCTTCCCTGAAACATTCCGGATCGGAGGCGTACACTGATGGCAGAAGAAAGAGAACTCGTACACCTGAAAATCAACAACATTCCCGTCGAAGTCCCCAAGGGCACGAAGATCATCGACGCCGCACGCAAGGTGCACATCAACATCCCGCATCTCTGCTACCACCCCGATCAGCGCGTCAAGGCTCGCTGCCGCATCTGCTCCATCGAGGTCACGGGCAGCCGCCGCCTCATGGCGGCGTGCGCGACCGAGGTCTGGGAAGGCATGGAAGTCCATACGGACACGCAGATCGTGCGCGACACGCAGATCGCCATCCTTCAGCTCATCCTCGCCAACCACAACCAGGACTGCCTGAACTGTCCGCGCAACCACCGCTGTGACCTGCAGGAGCTTTGCAGCCGCTTCAACATCGGCCATACAGGACTGCCCATCGTCGTCGAAAACAAGGAGGACGCGGCGAACAACCCGAGCATCGCTCGCGACCCGACGAAGTGCATCAAATGCGGCCGCTGCATCCGCGCCTGCAAGGACGTGCAGGGCATCGAAGCCCTGAATTTCGCCGGCCGAAGCGACAAGATTGTCGTCACGACCGCCTACGACAGCCCGTTGGAAGCGACCGACTGCATCCTCTGCGGCCAGTGCAGCCTCGTCTGTCCGACGGGAGCGATCACGGAAAAAGACGATACGCAGCGCGTCCTCGACGCCCTGCAAGATCCGAAAAAGCACGTCATCGTGCAGGTCGCGCCCGCCGTGCGCGTCTCCTTGGGCGACGAATTCCATCTGCCGCCCGGCGCCATCGTCACGGGACAGATGGTCGCCGCCTTGAAGCGCCTCGGCTTTGACCGCGTCTTCGACACGAACTTCGGCGCCGACCTCACGATCATGGAAGAAGGGCATGAATTTTTGCACCGCTTGGAACACGGCGGCACGCTTCCCATGATGACCTCGTGCAGCCCCGGCTGGGTCAACTACGTCGAAAAACACTACAGCGACCTCTTGCCCCACCTCTCGACGGCAAAGTCGCCCATGCAGATCTTCGGCGCTGTCGCCAAGACCTACTATCCGAAGCAGTCGGGCATCCCCGTCGAGGACATCGTGACCGTTTCCGTCATGCCGTGCACGGCGAAGAAGTTCGAGGCCGCGCGTCCCGAGATGGGCAGGGACGGCCATCAGGACGTCGACATCGTCATCACGACGCGCGAGCTTGCCAAGCTCATCCACTACGTCGGCATCACCTTCCACGATCTGCCCGAGGAGGACTTCGACAGCCCGCTCGGCACATGCTCGGGCGCGGGCGCGATCTTCGGCACGACGGGCGGCGTCATGGAAGCCGCGCTGCGCACCGTCTACGAAAAGGCGACGGGCAAGACGCTCCCCTCCATCGACTTTCTCGCCGTGCGCGGCATGGACGGCATCAAAGAGGCGACCGTCGACCTCGGCGAGCGCAAGGTGCGCGTCGCCGTCGCGCACACGCTCAAGAATGCCAAGCACATCATGGACGAACTCAAAGCCGGCAAAAGTCCCTACGACTTCATCGAAGTCATGGCCTGCCCCGGCGGCTGCCAAGGCGGCGGCGGACAGCCGCTCAATACGACGAACGCGCGCCGTGCCGAGCGCATGAAGGCTCTCTACGAAATCGACAAGAACCTCCCCGTGAGAAAATCGCATGAAAATCCCGAAGTCGTGCGCATCTACAAAGAATTCCTCGGCGCACCCTTGGAAGGCAAGGCGCACGAACTGCTGCACACCCATTTTCACAAGGCGGAGAAGCTCTACGACTTCACGGACGCAGGAAAATAAAAAAGAAACGAAATCGGAAATAGGGCGGGCAGTCCAAGCCCCCCTATTTTTGAAAGAATTTCTTATTTCACCTTGCCATCCAATAAATTTTAAGGCACAATAAAGGAAGGATGCATTATGCACCCGATTTATTTTTATCGTAACAAAGACGGAAAAGAGCCTGTTCTCGAATATCTGCGGCAACTCTCCATGAAATCCGGCAAAGACAGCCGCATCAAGGCAAACAAGATTCAAGATTATATCGAAGCATTGAGCAAGATGGGGACACATTTAGGTCTGCCTTATGTAAAACACATCGAAGATGACTTCTGGAAACTGCGCCCTCTGCGTGACAGAATTTTCTTCGTCACTTGGCACGAAGGCAGCTTCGTTTTACTCCATCACTTCATGAAGAAAACGCAAAAAACACCACTGCGTGAAATAGAAAAAGCGAGAAAAGAAATCGCTGACTTGAAAGAAAGGGGCGTTCATCATGAAAAATAATTCTGCAATCGGAAAAAACTGGCAGGACGTGCGCAAGGAACTTTTTTCGACCGACGAAATCGCGGAAAGCAATCTGCGCGTCTCCCTCATCACTGAGTTGATTCAAGCTCGCCAAGAACAAGGTCTCACGCAGAAACAGCTGGAAGAATTAAGCGGCGT
>CAJPRR010000187.1 GCA_905373085.1 uncultured Selenomonas sp. | reverse complement strand
TTCCCATGCAATATAAAGCTGTGATTTTCGACCTCGACGGCACGCTCATCGACTCCTTGGAGGACTTGGCGGACAGCGTGAACCTCATGCTGGAAAGCTGCGGCTTTCCCACGCACGAGGTCGAAAAGTACCGTTATTTCGTCGGCAATGGCTCCATGAAGCTCATAGAGCGTACGTTGCCGAAAGAGCAGGCGGCCTCTGCCGAATTTGTCGAAGAAGCCCTCGCGAAATACAAGGCGATCTACAAGGAACATCTGCTCCGAAAGACACACCCCTATCAAGGCGTGCAAGAACTTCTTGCAGAGCTGAAGAAACGCCGCATACCATTGGCAGTCTGCACGAACAAGCATAACGACGCGGCACAGACCATCGTGAAGACGCTCTTCGGACAGAACACCTTCGACGAGGTGATCGGCGGCCGAATCGGTCATCCGAAGAAGCCCGATCCGAGTGTTCCTCTGGAGATTGCCGCAGCTCTGGGAGCAAAGCCCGAGGAGGTCGCTTACTTGGGCGACACCTCGGTCGATATGGAAACCGCCGTACGCGCGGGATTCCTGCCCATCGGCGTTCTCTGGGGTTTCCGTCCCGAGCAGGAGCTTATAGAAAGCGGCGCCAAGGTATTGCTCAAAAAACCGTCGGAACTCTTGGAGAAAGTGGACATTGAGGCATGCAGCGTTTGAGACGTGAATATTCGACGAAATCGAAGGAACGAGAAGCGATGAAAAAAGAAATCCCCGTGCAGCAGGGAAAAAAATACGAAATCACCATCCAAACGCTCGGCACGAGCGGCGAGGGCGTGGGACGCGCAGCAGACTTCACCGTCTTCGTGCCTGACGCCCTGCCCAGCGAGCGCGTGCTCGCACGCATCGACGAGGTCAAGAAAACGTATGCACGCGGAAAACTTGTAGAGGTCTTGGAGAAAAGCCCCGAACGCGTCGAGCCTCCTTGTCCGATTTACGACTCATGCGGCGGCTGTCAGCTGCAGCACCTCTCCTACGAAGGGCAGCTGCATTGGAAACGTCAGCAGGTCGTCGATGCAGTCGAGCGCATCGGAGGACTTTCCAACATCGAGGTGCTGCCCGTTTTAGGTGCGAAAGAGCCGTGGCTCTACCGCAACAAGATGCAGTTTCCCGTAGGCAAAAAGCGCGGAAAGACCGTCATCGGCTGCTTTGCCAAAGGCTCGCATGACATCATCGACACGCGGGACTGTCGGATTCAAAAGGACGGCAACAACACCATCGTCAACGTCATGCGCGAGATTGTCGAGCGCCTGCACATTCCCGTCTACGATGAAGATCGCCACACGGGCGTCCTGCGCCACATCGTCGGCCGCATCGGAGAAAACGGCGCGGCCATGGTCGTCCTCGTCACGGCGACGAAGGATCTGCCCAAAGCAAAAGAAATCACGCGCCTTCTCAGAGAGCGCGTGCCAAATCTCAAGAGCGTGCAGCAGAATATCCAGACGTACCGCAACAATGTCATATTGGGGCGCGAAACGAAACTCCTCTGGGGAAAGCCGACGATTCCCGACCGCATCGGCAGACTGCGCTTTTCCATCTCGGCGCGATCTTTTTTTCAAGTCAATACGGAGCAAGCCGCCGTCCTCTACGAAAAGGCGCTTGAATACGCCGACCTCAGCGGCAAAGAGACCGTCATCGACGCCTACTGCGGTACGGGAACCATCACGCTCTTCCTAGCACAGAAAGCGCATCGCGTCTATGGCATTGAGATCGTCAAGCCGGCGATCGAGGACGCGAAGAAGAACGCACGCGACAATCACATAAAGAATGCCGCCTTCCTCGTCGGCGACGCCGCAGAGCTCATGCCGCGCCTCTGCCACGAAAACATTCGTCCCCATGTCATCGTCGTCGATCCGCCGCGCGCCGGCTGTACGGAAACCGTTTTGAAAACCTTCGCCGCCATGCGCCCCGACCGCATCGTCTATGTGTCGTGCAATCCCGCAACGCTGGCGAGAGATCTCGCGATTTTGGCAAAACTCGGATATTCGGCAAGGGAGATACAGCCGGTAGACATGTTCCCGCAAACCTCACATGTGGAAGCAGTCACAAAACTCATCCGAAACGACTTGCTGTAAAAAGAAGGGGCAGTGCATGAGTCAGATCCGACTCATGCACTGCCCCTTTAAACACTTTATCAGCTCAGCTTGTCCGCGAGCAGCTGGTTGACCATCTGCGGATTCGCCTTGCCCTTCGACTGCTTCATGACCTGGCCGACGAGAGCGCCGAGCGCCTTCTTGTTGCCGCCCTTGTAGTCGGCGACAGGCTTCGGATTGGCGGCGATGACGGCGTCGACGATCGCCTCGATCGCCTTCGTGTCCGTGATCTGCACGAGTCCCTTGTCCTCGACGATCTTCTCGGGCGCATCGCTCGACATCCACATCTCGGCAAAAACCTTCTTGGCAATCTTCGACGAGATCGTGCCCTTTTCGATGAGCGCGAGCATCTGCGCGAGGCGCGAGGCTTCGACCGGCGATTCCTCAATCGTCTTGCCCTCGGCATTGAGGTTCTTCGCGAGGTCGCCCATAATCCAGTTCGCCGCGCTCTTCGCGTCGGCGCCGCCCGCCAAGCAGGCTTCGAAATATTCCGCCATCGCCCGCGACGCCGTGATGATACCCGCATCGTAAGCCGACAGGCCGAACTCCTTCATGTAGCGTTCGCGGCGTGCATCGGGCAGCTCGGGCAGACCCTTGCGGTACGCCTCGATTTCCTCTTCCGTGGTCACGATGGGCACGAGATCCGGTTCCGGCATGTAGCGGTAATCATGCGCCTCCTCCTTCGAGCGCATGGACTTCGTGACGCCACGCTCGGGATCCCATGTGCGCGTTTCCTGCACGATATGACCGCCGTCTTCGAGGATTTCCTCCTGGCGCTCAATCTCGTAGGAAAGAGCGTCCTCAACCGCCTTGAAGGAGTTGATGTTCTTCATCTCCGCCTTCGTGCCAAGCGTCTTCTCTCCTGCGGGACGAAGCGAGATATTGAGGTCGGCGCGCAGATTTCCCTCTTCCATACGGCAGTTGGAAACGTCGATGTATTCGAGGATCGACTTGATCTTCTCCATGTAGGCGCGCGCTTCAGCGGGCGTCGACATGTCCGGCTCGGAAACGATCTCGATGAGCGGCACGCCCGTGCGGTTGTAATCGACGTTCGATGTCAGAGAGTCCGTGATCGTCGCGCCCGAGTGGACGAGCTTGCCCGCGTCCTCTTCCATGTGGATGCGCAGGATGCGGATGCGCTTCGTGCCGTTCTCCGTCTCAATATCGACGTAGCCGTGCTCAGCGATCGGCAGATCGTACTGCGAAGTCTGGAAGTTCTTCGGCAGATCGGGATAATAGTAGTTCTTTCGGTCGAATTTGCTGTACTTGTTGATCGTGCAGTTGAGCGCAAGACCCGCTTTGATGGCAAACTCGACAACGCGCTTGTTGAGCACAGGCAGGACGCCGGGCAGCCCCAAGCAAACGGGGCAGACATGCGTATTCTGCTCGGCGCCGAACTTCGTGGCGCAGCCGCAGAAAATCTTCGTGTTCGTCTTGAGCTCGCTGTGAATCTCAAGACCGATGACTGCTTCGTAATTCATGCCTTCGTCCCTCCGATCTCCGCCCTGTCCTCATGGAAGGAATGCGCCTGCTCATAAGCGTAGGCGGCGCGCAGAATCGTTTCCTCCGCCAGCGCCTTGCCGATGATCTGCAGGCCGATGGGCATGCCCTTCGCCGAGTAGCCGCAGGGCACGGAAATTCCCGGCAGACCTGCAAGGTTCAAAGGCACGGTGCAAATATCCTGCAGATACATCTTCAGCGGGTCGGAAACCATCTCGCCGATTTTGAAGGCCGGCGTCGGCGCCGTCGGCGCCATGATGACATCGACTTTTTTGAAGGCGTCGGTGAAATCCTGCTGCACGAGCGTGCGCACCTTCAGCGCCTTGAGA
>CAJPRR010000186.1 GCA_905373085.1 uncultured Selenomonas sp. | reverse complement strand
TTACCGAAGTGAATTCCGCTTTTCAAGCGTTACCCACAGTAAACAGCGAAAGGCCAAAATATTTTTTCGTACCGCACGAAAAAATATCATGGAACACACGCCAGCAAAATTCACATGGAAAAGCCCTCGACCAGAAGCCGTCGAGGGCTTTTCTTCGACTGCACTCCCAAGGATTTCAATCGAAAGCGCCTACATGGATGCTCGTGATCTTTCCTGCCCCGTTGAACAGAAACTTGATGCCAAGATTGCCATTGGATTCGCTCTGATAAAAGAAGCTCCCTTTCCCTTGACTGTCCGGCTCGCCATAGATGCGCAGCACCGTTTCCTTCGTCATGCCGACCGTGATGCCCGCAGGTGTGGCCCAGCCGTTATTTCCCTTGCAGTCCGCGTGCACCATTGCGTCATTGCAAAAAATGACATCCACGCTCGTTCCATAATGATATGTGTCGACCCAGCCCCGCCAAAGAGGATGCTGACTCGTCGTCGACACCTTCGACGGTGCGCCGTATATGCCGCGCACATAATCCACCGACGCCCCATAAGGGATGCCGCCGAGCGACACTTCCTCATCGGGCACGGAAGCGGACGCCGCGCTCATCGTCGAAAACAATGCGAACACAGCGATTGCAGAAAAAAACTTACGCATGAGGTTCACTCTCCCTTTCAAAAATCGATTTCAGTCTGCTGAAACCCTACCTTCTTCATCCCCATCCAACGCGCTCACCTCTGCCGCGCCTCGTCAAACGCATCGAGCACCGCGAGCATCTCCTGCGGCAGACGGCGGCGGCATTCCGCTTTCAGCGCTTCGGGCACGCCGTAGAAAGCTTCGGCAATGCTGCCCGCGATGCAGGCGACCGTGTCCGTATCACCGCCGAGGGACACGGCATTTCGCACGGCGTCCTCTAAGTCTGCGCTTTCGAGGAATGAAATAATCGCCTCGGGCACGGATCCTTGGCACGTAGCGTCCATCGAGTAAAAGGGGCGAATCTCATCGAGCGTGCGTGACAAATCGTAGCCGAATTCCCGCACGATATAATCCTTGATCTCTTCCTTCGACTTTCCCCCACGCGCGAGGAATATAGCGCTCGCCGTCGCCTCCGCGCCCTTGATTCCCTCCGCATGGTTGTGCGTAACGACCGCCGTCTGCCTTGCGACCTCGCGCGTTCTCGCGAGCGTATCGTAGAGCCAGCCCGCAGCGGCGACGCGCATCGCCGAACCATTGCCGAAACTGCCGTACGGCTCAGGCTCGTCACTTGCCAGCCAGCGACGGAAGAGTCCGCCGTAGCCGACGCGCGGATACCTCCTGCCCCAGCGCTGCATCGCGCGAACGACCGCCGCACAAACCGCCGCTTCGTCCGCCTCTTCTCCCACTTCCAACAAGGCGTCCGCCACGGCGATCGTCATCACCGTATCATCCGTAAAGCGCGAGCCTTGACTGAACAGAGGAAAATCCTTCGTCTTGCCGCCGCGGTCGAATTCATACGGTGAACCGATCATATCGCCTAAGATTGCACCATACATAAGACTGTCTCCTTTCCGCTTCCCTTGATTTCATCATTGTCTATAAAATATCTAGAAACTCATCAACTTCTGCGTCGACGCCCATTTCATTTTCAACGTCCATTAAAAAATCGAACGACGGGCACTTCGCTTCATCCCTTTAGCAAATTCGGGATTTCCTCCGCATATCTCCCATAGTCAGCAAACAGAGCCTTTGCAAAAGTCCGCAAATATGTCTGGTCGAATTCGTTTTCAAATGTCAGCTCATGCGCATGACCTATCCCCATCTTGTTGTGAAGGTTGCCTTTCACATGGATATGACCGCCTGCCGCAGCTATGAATTCAAGGAAACAATGCGTGCTGTACGGCTCTTCCAATCGCACCGAACCTTTCAGTGTCTCGTACAATTCATTCAGCTGTACGGCAAACGCGGCAAACTGAAGATCGTCGACATCCATGAAGGAGTCTGCCGAGAAGCCTCGGCTCGATACCTGCACCCGCAGACTGTTTGCCTCAGGATAGGGAAAATCTTCCTGTGGGACTCGCGGCGTCAATTCCAATGAGAAATCTTCTGCATTCAATCTGTACATAGCGCCCTCATAAATACACCCCGTTGATTCTCTCCTACGCTTTTTCCACAAGCTGCCGCACGAAATCCGTCGCAGGACTCTCCTCGATCTCCTCGGGAGCGGCGAACTGCTCGATGCAGCCATCCTTCAAAATAAGGACGCGCGTGCCGAGGCGCAGGGCTTCTTCGACATCGTGCGTGACGAAGACGATCGTGAGACCGCCGCGCGCATGAATGGCGTGGATCTCGTCCTGCAGCTGGCGGCGCAGCAGGGCGTCGACCGCGCCGAAAGGCTCGTCCATCAGCAGAAGCTCGGGCGACGCCGCCAAGGCGCGCGCGATGCCGACGCGCTGCTGCTGCCCGCCCGAAAGCTCTGCGGGGTAGCGTTCGCCAAGCTCTCCGGCAAGGCCGACGATCGCCATCCACTTCGCCACGGCCTTCTTCGTGCGCGCCTTGTCGCTCTTGTTCCAGAGGTTCGGCACATAGGCGATGTTTTCCTCGACTGTCAGATGCGGGAAGAGCACGCTGCCCTGAATCGCATAGCCGATCTTGCGGCGCAGCTGCACGAGATCCGCCGTCTTGAGGCTTTCGCCGAGCACCGTGATCTCGCCCGAAGTCGGCTCGACGAGTCCGTTGATCAGCTTGAGAAATGTCGTCTTGCCGCCGCCCGACGCGCCGAGCACCGTGATGAATTCGCCCGTCTCGATGGAAAGACTCAAGTCGCGGACGGCCTCCGCCCCTCCATACGATTTGCTTACATCGCGAAACGTGATGACCACGCTCATCGGAGCACCCCCTTTTCTTCCAAGAAGCGGCGTGCAACCGCGCGCGGCTCCTCTCCGCCCGACTCGACCGCGTCGTTCATCTCTGCCATCTCCGCTTCCGAAATCAGTCCGTCGAAATGCGCGAGCAAGGCGCGAAGCTCGGGATGTGCCGAGAGGGCCTCTTCGCGCACGACCATGCCGCATTCGTAGGACGTAAAAAATTTCTTGTCGTCTTCAAGCACGATTCCATTGACCTTGGAAAGCCGCCCGTCCGTCGTGAAGACGATCATCGAATCGAGCTTGCCTTCGTCTAGCGCCTGATACTTGAGACCGATGTCGATATCGACCGTCGATGCGAAGTTCATGCCATAGGCGCGGCACATCGCAGGGAAGCCATCCTCTCGCTCGAAGAAATCGTACTCGGCGCCAAAATTCATCTTGTCTGCGACGCGTGCGAGGTCGGAATACGTCCTGAGCTGATACCGCTCGGCGAGATCTCGCCGCACGGCGATGCCGAAGGTATCGTTGAAGCCCGTCATGCCGAGCCACTCCATGTGATAACGATTGCGATACTCTTCCTGCAGCTCGGCAAAGCGCGATTCGTCGTAGGCGTCCGTGCGTTTCAAGACCTGCAGCCAGCCCGTGCCCGTATACTCGGGATAGATGTCGAAATCGCCGTTCTCCATCGCGGGCATGATGTTCGACGTGCCGCCGCCGACGCCCGGTGTCAGGGCGACCTTCAAGCTGCTGTCCTGCTCGATGACGAGTTTGAGCATTTCTCCGAGAATCAGCTGCTCCGTCATCGGCTTCGTCGCGATGCGGATGACGGCGGCCTTCGTGCTCTGGAAGAACGCATACGCGCCGCCCGCCGCGACGAGCGCGAGAGAAATCGCCGCAAGATGCCGCCACGAACGTCTCCTCCGCCCCCTCGTATCGCTTCGGCGGAGAAAGACACGCTTTTCGAGGCGAGCGAGAACGGTATCAGCCAGGAGCGCCAGACAGGCGATGAGGAGGGAGCCGTCGAAGGCGAGCGCCGCATTGTTCGTCGTGATGCCGCGATAGATGGCAATGCCGAGGCCGCCCGCACCGATGAAGGACGCGATGCCCGCGAGCGCGATCGTCA
>CAJPRR010000185.1 GCA_905373085.1 uncultured Selenomonas sp. | reverse complement strand
CCGCATCATCGACGGTGAAACTCACGCTCCGGTAGGACGGAAGCGTATAGATGCGCTCGCCCGGGGCATATTCCGACACTTCGCCCTCGCCGTACATCGCCACGACGTCCGCATAGTCGTCGCCGACGCAAAATCCTGACGGCGTATAGAAGTACGGGCTTCTGCACTCAATTCTTCTGACTGGGATCTCGCCTGTCGGCCGCGAATCGTTCCTGCCGACAGCCGCACCGAATGAGATGTCGCCATACGTATAGCGCACGATGCGGAACTCATAGCAGTCATCCTGCAGCTCGAAGTCTCTGCCCAGGACAGCCGCAACTCTTTCGAGCGGCATGCCGCATTGGAACTCGACCGTGATATCCATGCTTCCCTGCGCACGCGGATAGATCAGCATCGCCTCGGATTCAGGCATCGTATGCGCGCTCGCTACGCCGCCCGCAAGGACGCTGCCTGCGAACGCCAAAGCACAGGCGAAAAAGAGCCGGAACACATTTTTCATTTTTCTCATCTCCTCCTTGTTTTCCAAAAGGCTTCGAGCAGAACTTCCTTCGCTCGCTTCATACGATATATTATACTAGATGCACGATCATTTGTGACCTGTCACAAATGACAGGTCACAAATTTTATATAAAAAACAAACGCCCATTCCTCACGAATCTATTCTTGACTAACTATGTAACATCGTATATAATAGGAAAAGTCATCGTGCTATGCACATTTTCTAAGGAAATCGGAGGGGATTTTCATGATTTTCAGCAAGAAGTGTCTGCGGCTCGCCTGCGCTGTTCTCGGAACGGCGCTCTTGGGCAGCGTCTTTGCGGGCTGCGGCTCGAAGGAGTCGGGCGATACGATCAAGGTCGGCGCGAACTTCGAGCTTACGGGCAACGTCGCGAACTATGGCAACGCCACGATCGAGGGCCTGCAGCTTGCGATCGAGGAAGCGAATGAGGCCGGCGGCATCAATGGCAAGAAGATCGAGCTTGTTTCCGTCGACGACAAATCGGAAGCGGCGGAGTCGATCAATGCGGCGACGAAGCTCATCTCCGACGACGATGTCAAGATCATCGTCGGCCCTGCGACGACAGGTCTCGTGCTCGCCGAGACGCAGACGGCGACGGACGCGAAGGTGCCGATCATCGCACCGTGCGCGACGAGTCCCGAGGCGACAGTGGAGAACGGCAAGGTCAAGCCCTACGTCTTCCGCAGTTGCTTCATCGACCCGCAGCAGGGCGAAGTGATGGCGACCTTCGCCGCGAAAGATCTCAAGGCGAAGACGGCAGTCATCTACGTCGACAACAGCTCGGACTATTCGAAGAGCCTCGCGAAGGTGTTCAGAGAGAAGTTCGAGGCGGCGGGCGGCAAGGTCGTCATGGAAGAAGCCTTCCTGCAGAAGGATCAGGACTTCAAGGCGACGCTCACGAAGCTCAAGACGGCGAACGCTGACGTCATGTTCGTGCCCGCTTACTACGAAGAAGTCGGCAAGATCGTCAAGCAGGCGCGTGAGATGGGCATCAATTCTGCGATCCTCGGCACGGACGGCTGGGACGACACGAAGGTCGTCGACATCGCTGGCGCGGACGCGCTGAACAACACCTTCTTCAGCACGCATTACTCGGAGAAGGACGCCGAGGTGCAGGGCTTCATCGAAGCGTACAAGAAGAAGTTCAACCGTGCACCGAACGTCTTCGCGGCTCTCGGCTACGATGCGGGCAAAATGCTCGTCGATGCGCTGAAGCGTGCGGGCAGCGGCGATACGGAAAAGATTCGCGAGGCGCTTGAGGCGACGAAGGATCTCAAGGTCGGTACGGGAACCATCTCCATGGATAAGAACCACAACCCGATCAAGACGGCGGTCATCCTTGAGATGAAGAACGGCGAAAAGGAACTCAAGGCGAAGATTGCGCCGGAGGGGAACTGATTCCGCTTCCAGGCAAGGGAAAAGGCCGCAGAAATGCGGTCTTTTCTATACTTGGAGAAAATTTCGTTTCACAAAAGAAAGGAGAAATCATGGAGCTTTCGGAGCAAATCGCCCAGCAGCTCATCAACGGCGTATCGCTCGGCAGCATCTACGCCTTGATCGCGCTCGGCTATACCATGGTCTATGGCATCATCAAGCTCATCAACTTCGCGCACGGCGACATCTACATGGTCGGCGCATATCTCGGCTTCTTCGCCGTGACGAACCTCGGGCTTCCCATCGTGCCCGCGCTCATCCTCGCGATGATCATCACGGGACTCTTGGGCATCGTCATCGAGAAGCTCGCGTACAAGCCGCTGCGCCATGCGCCGCGCATCTCAGCGCTGATCTCGGCGATCGGCGTCTCGCTCTTCTTGGAGTACGCGATGATGTACTTCGTCTCGCCGACGCCGCGCACCTTCCCGCCGCTCTTTCAGGACGTGGCCTTCAGCGTCGGCTCTCTCGTCATCAACGGACAGCAGATGCTCATCTTGGGCATCACATGCTTCCTCATGATCGTCCTGACCTACATCGTGCAGTACACGAAGATCGGCAAGGCGATGCGCGCCGCGTCCTATGATACTGAAACGGCGCAGCTCATGGGCATCAATGCCGACCGCGTGATCTCCTTCACGTTCTGGATCGGCTCGTCGCTTGCGGCTGTCGCGGGAGTGCTCGTCGGCGTCTACTACAACTCGATCGACCCCTTGATGGGCATCATGCCCGGCATCAAGGCGTTCGTCGCCGCCGTGCTCGGCGGTATCGGCATCCTGCCGGGCGCCGTCGCAGGCGGGCTCATCCTCGGCATCGTCGAGGCATTCGTCTCGGGCTTCGTTTCCTCGACGTTCCGCGATGCGGCGGCCTTCGCCATCTTGATCCTCGTCCTCCTCTTCAAACCTGCGGGGCTTTTCGGCAAAAACACCCGCGAGAAAGTGTAGGTGCGGCATGAATTTACGCAAGCAGGATCTCATCTTCTTCCTCTTCGGGCTCATCCTCTTTGCCGTTCTGCAGGGACTGATCACGGGGCGCGTCATCGGCTCCTTCTGGCAGCTGAACCTCCTGTTCCTCGGCATCAACATCATCCTGACGGCGAGCCTCAACCTCATCAACGGCTATACAGGACAATTCTCGCTCGGCCATGCAGGATTCATGGCGGTCGGCGCCTATGCCGCCGCCATCCTGACGACGAACTTTCATGTGCCGTTTCCCCTCGCGCTCCTCGCAGGCGCCATCGCTGCAGCTTTCCTCGGCGTGCTCATCGGTCTGCCGACGCTGCGCCTTCGCGGCGACTACCTCGCCATTGCCACCTTGGGCCTCGGCGAAATCATCCGCGTCGTGCTCATCAACATCGACTACGTCGGCGGTGCGGCGGGCTTCAAGGGCATCGCGCGCGACACGAACTTCGCCTGGGTTTTCTTCGCTGTGTTCTTCACCCTGTTCTTCATTAAGAACTTCGTGAACTCCACGCACGGCCGCGCCTGCATCGCGATCCGCGAGGACGAGATCGCCGCCGAGGCCATGGGCATTCCGACGACGCGCTACAAGGTCATGGCGTTCGCCATCGGCGCAGGATTCGCAGGGCTCGGCGGCGGCCTCTTCGCGCATACGCTGACATATCTGAATCCGACGTCGTTCACGTTCATGCAGTCCTTTTTCTTCCTCATCATGGTCGTCTTGGGCGGCATGGGCTCTCTGACCGGCTCTGTCGTCGGCGCATTCTTCGTCACGATCCTGCAGGCGGCGCTCGCAGACTGGCCGGAATTTCGCATGATCATCTTCGCCGTCGCCCTGATCCTCTTCATGCTCTACCGCCCCAAGGGAATCTTCGGCTATGTGGAACTCACGGCATTCGGCCCGTTGAAGCGCATCTTCGGCAAAGGAGGTCAGGCGAATGGCTGAATTACTGAAAGCGGACGGCCTCGCGCAAGTCTTCGGCGGCCTGCGCGCCGTGTCAAACTTCAACATGGTCATCGAAAAGGGCGAACTCATCGGCCTCATCGGGCCGAACGGCGC
>CAJPRR010000184.1 GCA_905373085.1 uncultured Selenomonas sp. | reverse complement strand
CCTGCCTGCGACATGGGAATAGAAGCACCCCCCAAGGAGTCAGCTTGGGGGGTGCTTCGTGTGCTTTGAGTATTCTCACGTTTGCCACTCATAGTATAGCATGATTCCATGCCACTGCGCAAGTCGAACATCTTCATTCCCACTGTCGCGCTACGAGGATTGACACATCCTCAATTCCGCCAGCGCAAGAACGGCAGTCGCATGAGGCTTGCGTTCAGGTAGCGACTGTCGCCCGAGACCTCCTCGCCGAGCCAGAGCGGACGCTCGAAGGCCTCGTCCGCTGCGGAAAGCTCGATCTCGGCGACGACGAGGCCTTCGTTCTCGCCCCTAAAGCAGTCGATTTCCCATGTATGCGCACCGCATCGTTCCCGATAGCGGCGCTTTTCGATCCATGGACGCTCGCAGAGGGCGAGCATGGCGCGTGCGTCCGCCGTTGGGATCTCGTACTCGAATTCCAGTCGTTCGACGCCCTTCGTCGGCCCCTTGACGCTCAGATAGGCGCAGTTTCCCGCAAGGCGCACGCGCACAGCACGCTTCTTATCCGCTGCGAGGTAGCCCTGCGCGATTTCGACGCCTTCTGTCTTCGGTTGCCAAAGTTCCCTATGGACGAGGAACTTGCGCTCGATTTCTTTTGCCATATTGCCTCCCAATTCAAAGGAAAGCGCCGCTGCAGGAAGTCTTTCGGACTCGTGCAGCGGCTCTTTTTTTGCATTACATCAGGCTGAACTTATGTCCAACCACAGGCTTTGCTGCAAGCGGCAAAATCCCGTCTTCAGCGTGCGCCGACGATGAACTCGACGAGGTAGAGCACGATCGGGATCGTCACGCAGAAGATGCCGATGAAGTCGATGTAGACGCCCGTCTTGATCATCTTCGTGATGGGCACATAGCCCGACGCGTAGACGATGGCGTTCGGCGGCGTCGACACTGGCAGCATGAAGCCGAGCGACGAGGAGAGCGCGATGCCGACCGCGACGGGAATCGGGCTGAAGCCCGCCGCCATGGCGGCCGTGACGCCCAAGGGACCGATCATGTTTGTCGCCGCCGTGTGCGACGAAAGTTCCGACAGGAGAAGCGCCATGACGGAGAAGATCGCGACCATCATGAAGAGCGACGGCTCGCCGCCCATCCAGCCGACGATGCAGTCGCCAACCCACGTCGAAAGACCCGTCTTGTACATCATGCCGCCCATCGCGAGGCCGCCGCCGAAGAGGATCAGCGTGCCCCACTCGATGCCTGCGGCGGCGTCCTTCCAGTTCAGCGTGAACTCGCGCTCCTTCCAGTTGACGGGCAGGAAGAAGAGCAGGAGAGCGCCCGCCATCGCGGCGATCGCCTCGGGGAAGAGCTTGCCGTACATCTTGAGGATCGGCGAATCCGGACCCAAGACGATGTTCAGGATGCCGGGCGTGACCCAGAGAATGACGGCGACGCAGAAGCCCACGAGCGTGTTCTTCTGTGCGCGCGTCCAGCCGCCGAGCGCACGGCGCTTCTCGGCGATGAAAGCCTCTGCGCCGTCGATGCGCTTGACGTCGGCGGGGAACATGTTGACGAGGATCAGATAAGCAATGATGAAATAGACGACCATGGCGGCGCCGCCCCAGATCATCCATTCAAAGAAGGAGATGTGGATGCCGGCCATCTGGTCGAGGAAGCCGAGCATGATGATGTTCGGAGGCGTGCCGATCGGGGTCAGGACGCCGCCGATGGAGCACGAATACGCCGTCATGAGCATGAGGCCCGTAGCGTACTTGTACTCGTGCAGCTCGATCTTCTTGCCGTTCGCGGCGAACATCTCCTTGATCGCTTCCAGAAGTCCGAGAGCGATCGGGAACATCATCGCCGCCGTCGCCGTGTTGCTGACCCAGCCCGAGCACAGTGCGCAGGCAAGGCCGACGGCGAGGAAGATGCGCCTGGGGTTCGATCCGACCCAGGACATCGACAGAAGCGCAAAGGCGAACTTTCGGTCAAGTCCGTGCATCATCATGCCCTTGGCGATGATGAAGCCGCCCATGAAGAGGAAGATCATGGGATTTGCGAACGCCGCATAGGCGTCCTTCGCTCCCACGACGCCGCAGATGACGGCGAGCGTTGGACCGAGGAGCGACGTCACAGGAATCGGGATCGGCTCCGTGATCCACCAAAGCGCGATCAGCGTCATGATCGCCAAGAGTTTGTGCGCCGGCAGCGGCAGGTCGGGAATCGGCGTGATCATGACGAGAATGGCGCAGATCGGCCCGCAGATCATGCCGAAGGTACGCCTCTTTCGGTCGAACGCCAGCTCGGCCTCGTGAATCTTGTCGCTTTGGCTTTTCGTTTCCGTACTCATTTACTAACACCTCCATTACTGTTTGCGAGAACGGCATGGAGCACCCGTTCCATAACCAGAAGCTATCCCCGTATAGCAGTCTGGAATCGTTACACTTTTATGATAATATAAAGTGCGCGATTTTACAATAGGAAAGAAATAATTTGGAAGGAAATAATAACCAAAAATGCCGCTTCCCTTCGATCTCCGGAGCGGCGGGAGGCATGAACCGCCCAAGCAGCCGAAAGCCGGCGATCCGTCCGCCCTCTTCATGCTCGGCTTCCCTGATTTTCATGCAGCTCTCCGCCCGAAAACGGGAAAATATCATTTGCGTAAAGGAACAAGACCTTTTATAATAGGAGGAGCATCGTGCGGACGAAGGTTCGCTCGTTCACCCGCGCCGCTGCTTTTGAAAGCGGTGCATGACAATGCTGAAAAGAAGGTATGATCTTGCAGAAAAACTCTCCGCCCCCTGCCGTGCCGAAAAAGAAGCGGCGCATCTGGCCTTACGTCGCCGTCGTATTCCTCTTCTTTGCCGCCGCTGCGGCGGGCGCGCTCTTCGCCTCGACGAGCCTCCTCGACAAGGAGAAGCCAAAAGCGGAGGAGGCGCACCTCCTGACCGCGAAGGACAAGTCGACCATCATGATCATGGGCGTCGACCAAAGGGAAGACGATGTCGGCCGCTCCGACACCTTGATGGTCACGATGATCGACCCGAAGAAGAACAAGGCCGCGCTCCTTTCCGTGCCGCGCGACACGCGCGTGAAGATCAAGGGGCACGGCTACGACAAGATCAACGCCGCTTACGCCTACGGCGGACACAAACTCAGCGAAAGAACGGTCGAAGACCTCTTGGGCGTACGCATCGACCACTACATCATCATCAACACGCACTCCTTCCAGCGCATCATCGACGCCTTGGGCGGCATCGACATCAACGTGGAGAAGCGCATGTACTACGAAGATCCGTGGGACGACGACGGCGGCCTCCTCATCGATCTCAAGCCCGGCATGCAGCACATGGACGGCAAAACGGCCGTGACCTACGTGCGCTACCGCGACGAAGAGGGCGACATCGGGCGCATCGAGCGCCAGCAGAAGTTCATGAAGGCGGTCATGGAAAAAGTCACGTCGCCCGCCATCATCACGCACCTGCCCTCCGTCATCAAGGAAGTCATGGATTCCATCGAGACGGATCTCTCCTTCCGCCAGATGCTTGAGTTCGCGGGCACGCTGAAGGAAGCGCAGAAGAACGGCCTCAAGACCGACATGGTGCCCGGACGTCCGCTCTACATCTCGGAGATCAGCTATTGGATTCCCGACATCGTGAAGCTCCGCCAGACGGTTGCCAACACGCTCGACATCGACGTCAACGCTTCGATGCGCGCCGCCATGGAGCGCGAGAGCCACGAGTACGAAAGCTCGATTCCTGCGGGCGCGACTGAAGTGCCTGCAAGCGACACCTCCATCGGCCGTCCCAAGCGCGAAAGCTCAGGCAGAAGCGAAAACTCCTCGAAGAGTTCGACGAGCCGCGAGGATGCGGACGAGAGGGAGACGAAGAAGGGCGGCAGGGAGCGCTCAGCTTCACCTGCTGCCTCGACGGAGAAGAAGAGCGCAGCGCAGGACGCAGATGACGAGCGCACGCGTACGGAGACGAAGCCTGCAGGCGCATCGCCCGC
>CAJPRR010000183.1 GCA_905373085.1 uncultured Selenomonas sp. | reverse complement strand
GCGCGAAGGACGAGGCGCTCGTGAACATCGGCAGGGATTATGTGAAGCGATAAAGCGCAGATTTTTAGGAAGCGCTGATAAAATGAAGTCTCCCGGATGTGCGAAGATGGGTGGCTGAATTTATCAGAGATTCCGTTAGAAAAGGGAGTTTTAGGTGAAGGTAGTCGGGCTTGCCAAATCGTTTGGCGTGAAAGAGATTTTCCATGATGTGACCTTTGAGGTGCGCCGCGGCGAACGCGCGGGTCTTGTTGGCGCGAACGGCGCGGGCAAGACGACCTTGATGCGCTGCCTCCTGGGCGAGGAGGAGGCGGATGCCGGAAGCGTGCAGCTCGACGACGGCGCGGCGATCGGCTACGTCGAGCAGCAGGCGGCATTCGGCGAGGGGACGCTCTACGAGGAGTTTCGCCGTGCCTTTGCCGACGTCATCGACCTCGGCGAGAAGAAGCGTGCGCTGGAAAAGGAGATCGCCGCTGCATCGAGCGAGGAAAAGCTCGCACTCTACGGGCGCGTCGTCGACGAGTTCGAGCGGCTCGGCGGCTATTCGTTCGAGAGCCGCATCCGCCGCGTCGCCTTCGGCCTGGGCTTCACGGCGGAGGACTTCGAGAAGGATGTGCATCACTTCTCGGGCGGGCAGAGGACGCGAATATGCCTTGCGAAGGCGCTTCTGCGCGAGCCGGATTTCCTTTTTCTCGATGAGCCGACGAACCATCTCGACATCAAGATGATCGAGTGGCTCGAAGGCTTCCTCTCAGAGTATTCGGGCGGCGTCATCATCATCTCGCACGACCGCTTCTTCCTCGACCGCGTGGCGACGCACATCCTCGATCTTTCGGGCGGCACGGTGACCGCGTACGCGGGAAATTACAGCTACTTTCAGAAGGTGCACGCCGAGCGGCAAAAGTCGCTGCTCGCCGCCTACGAGAAGCAGCAGGAGCACATCAAGCGTACGGAGGAGTACATCCGCCGCTACCGCGCGGGCATCAAGGCGAAGCAGGCGCGCGGGCGCGAGAGCCAGCTGCGCCGTATGGAACGCATCGTGCTGCCGGCGGAGAAGGCGAGCTTCAGCTACTTCGCCTTTCATCCGCCCGCTGAGTGCGCCGACCGCGTGGCGGAATTGGAGGATGTGACCTTCGCTTTTGGCAGCCGCGCCGTGTTTTCGCATCTCTCCTTGCTCGTCCGCAAGGGCGACGGCATTGCCATCGTCGGCCCGAACGGCGCGGGCAAGACGACGCTCCTGCGCGTGCTTCTGGGAGAGCTTGCGGCGCAGATGGGGCGCGTGAAGATTGGCAGCCGCGTGAAGATCGGCTACTTCTCGCAGCAGCATGAGGGGCTGAATCCCGAGAATACTTTGGTCGGCGAGCTCAACTACGATTTCGGCATCGCAGAGGACGAGGCGCGCAAGTACCTCGGCGCATTCCTCTTCCACGGCGACGAGGTCTTTCGCCGCATCGGCGATCTCTCGGGCGGCGAGCAGGCGCGTCTGGCGTTCCTCAAGCTCATGCTCACGGGCGCGAACTTCCTCGTGCTCGATGAGCCGACGAACCATCTCGACATTCCTGCGCGCGAAGCGGTCGAAGAGGCGCTGATGGCATTTCCCGGCACGTTCGTCGTCGTCTCGCATGACCGCTACTTCCTCGACAAGGTCGCGAACACGACGGCGGAGCTTGCGGCGGGAAGTTTGCGCGAGTACGAAGGAAACTACAGCTACTACCGCATGAAGAAGGAAATCGAGGAGAAGGAAGCCGCCGAAACTGCCGAAGAAAGGGCGGGCGGCGCGAAAAAGGCGGCAAAAAAGAGCGCGGCTTCCGCTATGCGGCGGGCGGCAGGTGCGGCGTCGGATGTGTCGCCGACGCAGGCGGGCGCTGCCGCAGGCGCGGCGAGCGGTGCAGATGCTTCTAGGATGGCAGAGGAAAGCGCTGCCGCCCGCAAGGAGCAGGAGCAGCGCCGCCTCGCTTCTCTGTCGGATGCCAAGCGCACCGAGATGCTCGCACGCGCCGAGGCGGAGATCGCTATGGCGGAGGCGGAACTCAAGGGATTGGAGTTCGAGATGAATCGGCCCGAGGTGCAGGGCGATCCCGAAAAGAGCGCGGAAATCGCCGAATTGTATGCGGCGAAGGAGCAGGAGATCGAGGAGCGCTACGCGCGTTGGGAAGCGCTCGCCGACTAGGGAAATGCCCGCGGCGAGACTGAGCCTTTGCGCGGAGCGAAGCGCAGGAAGGAAAAGAGCCGCCAAGGGACAGGAGGTGCAGCATGGAAACGCTCGAAGGGACGGCACAAAGCGTCGTCTTTGCCGCGCCCGAGGGGGGCTTCACGGTCTTTCGCCTGCGGCCATCGGGGCGGCGCGGAATCGTGACGGTGACGGCGAACGCGCCCGCACCGCTCGTGGGGCAGGAGATTGCGCTTTCGGGCGAGTGGGTGCAGCACCCGCGCTTCGGCGAGCAGTTCAAGGCGGCGACGCTTCGCGTTTCTGCACCGACGAGTCTCGCGGGCATCGAGCGCTTCCTCGCGTCGGGCGCGATTGCGGGCGTCGGCGAGGCGATGGCGCACCGCCTCGTGCAGAAGTTCGGCAAAGAGACGCTTGAGATCATCGAGAAGAAGCCCTCGCGCCTCACCGAGGTTGCGGGCGTCGGCAAGAAGACGGCGGCGAAGATCCACGCTTCCTACATGGAGAAGGAGGAGCTCAGAGAGATCATGCTGTGGCTCGAAATGCACGGCGTTTCGGGCGCGTACGCCGCACGCATCTTCGAGACGTACAGCTCCTTTGCCATCGAGGTCATGGAGAAGCATCCGTACCGTCTGGCACGCGACGTCGCCGGCATCGGCTTTTTGACGGCGGACGCGATTGCCAAGAGCGCAGGAATCGCCGAGGACAGCAAGGAACGCATCGAGGCAGGGCTAGGCCACGCGCTCCTCACCGTCTCTCAGCAGGGGCATTGCTGCATCCCTGCGCCCGCTTTGACGGAGCGTGCGGCGAAGCTCCTCGGCACGCCGACGGAGGAGGTGCGCGAGGTCTTGAAGGAAGCCTTGGCCGCCGAAAGGCTCGCCTTCGAGGAGGTCGGCGCGGAGACGCTCATCTATCCGCCGTGGCTCTACCGCGCGGAGAAGCGCACGGCGCAGATGCTTTTCTTCCTGCAGCAAAAGGCCGCCGTGCTGCCTGCAGAAAAGGCGGCAGCCATCGTCGCCGACTGGGAGCGGGCGGCGGGCATCACGCTCGCAGCAGAGCAGCAGCAGGCTGTCGCCGCCGTGCTCGACCATGCGGTCTTCGTGCTGACGGGCGGCCCGGGCACGGGCAAGACGACGGTCGTTCGCGGCATGATCGCAGTTCTTGAGAGCCAGGGGCTCTCCGTGCTCCTCGGTGCGCCGACGGGACGCGCAGCGAAGCGACTCGCAGAGGCGACGGGGCGCAAGGCGGAGACGGTGCATCGGCTTCTGGGCGCACAGGGCGGCATAGAGGCCGACGGCTCGCCCGTATTCGAGAAGGATGCGGACGATCCTCTGGACGCCGACGCCATCATCCTCGACGAGGTGTCGATGATGGACATCGTGCTCATGGAGCATTTCCTTGAAGCCGTGCCCGAGGGCGCACGCGTCATACTCGTCGGCGATGTCGACCAGCTTCCTGCCGTCGGCCCCGGCTCCGTCCTCAAGGACATCCTGCGCTCGGGCGCTGTGCCGAGCGTGCGTTTGAAGGAAGTCTTTCGCCAGAGCGGCGAGGGAACGATCGTCCTGAACGCGCACGCGATCAATCGCGGGCGCATGCCGCAGTTCACTGCAGGCGGCGATTTCGAGTTCTTGGAGATGCCCGACGAGGAGACGGCGGCGCGGCGCATCGTCGCGCTGTGCCGCGAGGAACTGCCGCGCGAGGGGTTTTCCGCTCTGGAAGCGGTGCAGGTATTGTCGCCCATGCACCGCACGCCGTGCGGAGTCGACAATCTGAACCGCCTCCTGCAGGCGGCGCTCAATCCGCCCGCGCCCGAAAAGGCGGAGTTTCGTAACAGCAC
>CAJPRR010000182.1 GCA_905373085.1 uncultured Selenomonas sp. | reverse complement strand
GAGGAGCAGTTTCTCATCAACTACATCATTCCAGGCAAGAAATTCTCCTTTCATCTCGATGATGAATAATCCTCTGACGGACCTCGACGCAAAAAAACTTC
This sequence comes from uncultured Selenomonas sp., assembly GCA_905373085.1. Classification (GTDB taxonomy): domain Bacteria; phylum Bacillota; class Negativicutes; order Selenomonadales; family Selenomonadaceae; genus Selenomonas. The sequence goes on along the minus strand of CAJPRR010000182.1, from coordinate 3,902 downwards.
CGCCAAAGCCCTTCGGCTTTTGGCGGAAGTTTTTTATTCGGCTGCTTGCACATTCTCCATCTCGATTTCCTGCTGCTCCTGCATCTGCAGCGCCAGTTTCCTCGCCTTTGCCTGCTTCTTCCTTTCCTTGCGGATCGCTTTGCTGTAACGCTCCTCTTCGCTGAAGATGCAGCCGCAGTACGGCTGACGGTAGAGTTCCAACTCGTGACTGATGTCGATGCCTTCCTGCCAGCCCGGGCGGAAGTCCTCGTAATAAAATTCGATGTCGTATTTGCGAGCAAAGAACTCCGCTGTCTCACGCATGAGATCATGCTGCTGATGAATACTGTAGAAAAGCGTGCTCGTAAATGCCTCGAAGCCGTTCTCGCTCGCATAGTGCGCCGCTTCTCCCAAACGCCATGTATAGCACATGCGGCAGCGGCCGTTGGGCAGACGCTCAGCAAGAAGCGCACGCTGCAAGAAGTCGCGCAGCATGTAGTTTTCGTCCGTCCGTATTTCCAGCTTCACTTTGGCGGCAAATTCCTTCGCTGTCTTCAGACGCATATCCCACTCCTTGTACGGGTGGATATTGGGATTGAAGAAGTAGCCGACAGGCTCAATGCCGTCCTGCCGAAGTTTCTTGACAGGATAGCACGAGCATGGCCCGCAGCATATATGGAGCAAAAGTTTCAAGCTCATTTTCCTTCCTCCACATAGGGCACGCCGAGATGCTCATAGGCGGCGCGCGTTACGATGCGGCCGCGCGGCGTGCGGTTGATGAAGCCGAGCTGCAGGAGATAAGGTTCGTAGACGTCCTCGATCGTGTCGCTCTCCTCACTGATGGCGGCTGCCAAAGTTTCGAGTCCCACAGGGCCGCCCGCGAACTTTTGAATCATCGTCAAAAGCATGCGGCGATCCGTATGGTCGAGACCGATGCGGTCAACTTCCAGTCGGTCGAGCGCCGCGTCGGCGATTGCAGCGGTGATCGCCGCTGCTCCTTCTACCTGCGCGAAGTCGCGCACGCGCTTCAGCAAGCGGTTCGCGACGCGCGGCGTGCCGCGCGAACGGCGTGCGATCTTCTCCGCCCCGCTCCTTTCGATGGAAATCTGCAGGATCTCAGCCGCGCGCTCGATGATATGCATGAGTTCGGACGGCTCGTAATACTCCAGGCGCGAGATCACGCCGAAACGATCGCGCAGAGGAGCGGCGAGCGCCCCTGCCTTCGTCGTCGCGCCTACCAGTGTGAAGGGCGCGATGTCAAGGCGGATGGAGCGTGCACTCGGCCCCTTGCCGATGATGATGTCGAGCGCGAAGTCCTCCATCGCCGAGTACAGCACCTCCTCGACGCTTCTGGAAAGCCTGTGTATCTCATCAATGAAGAGCACATCGCGCTCGCCGAGATTCGTCAGGAGCGCCGCGAGATCGCCTGAGCGCTCGATGGCAGGCCCCGATGTGATGCGGAAGTTCACGCCCAGCTCGTTGGCGATGATGCCCGCGAGAGTCGTCTTGCCGAGGCCGGGCGGCCCATAGAGCAGCACATGGTCGAGCGCCTCACCACGATTCAATGCCGCCTGCACGAAGACCTTGAGATTTTCCTTCGCCTTCTTCTGCCCGATGTACTCGGCGAGCTTGCGCGGGCGCAGACTGTACTGCCACGTGTCCTCTGTCCGTTCGTCCTGCGCGATGATGCGCCCTTCCATTTCCTCCATGCCGCCCCTCCTTTCTCAGCGATGTTGGGCAAACTCCTTCAACGCGAAACGAATCAGCGCCTCAGCGTCCTTGCAGTCCTTGGCACGCCGCAAGATCGGCATGAACTCCGCCTGCGTGTAGCCGAGGGAGAGGAGCGCGGCGCCCGCCTCGGCAAGCATCGTATCTTCGACAGGCTCTTCGAGCAATCCTTCCTCGACAATCCCTTCGTGCTCTGTCATAAATCCCTTCATCTTGTCCTTGAGTTCCAAGATGATGCGTTCCGCCGACTTCTTGCCGATGCCCGGCGCCTTCGTCAAAATGGCCGCCTTCCTGCTCCTTACGGCGAGGCAAATATTCGCAGGCGTGATGTTCGACAAGATGCCGAGCGCCGCCTTCGGGCCAATGCCTGTGACGGAGATGAGCATTTGAAAAAGCTCGTACTCCTCCTCGGAAAAGAAGCCGTAGAGCGTCATGGCGTCCTCGCGCACGGCGAGATGCGTGAAGAGCGTCACCTCTTCGCCCATGTGCAGACGACCGTGCGTCGCGCCCGAAACGAAGACGCGGTAGCCGACGCCTGCAACGTCAAGAAAGCAAAAATCAAGGGAAAGGTGCGCAACCTTTCCCCGCAGGAAACCGATCATAAGAATCTCCTAAAAATCGTTGAACCGCAGTCCGCGCTAAATTCATCCACGCTCCCTACAGGCGATTGCGCCAAGCAGCGCTCGCCATGCAGTGCGTCGTGCAGATGGCGACGGCAAGCGCATCCGCCACATCATCGGGCTTCGGCGGCTTCGCGAGGTGCAGAAGCTTTGAGACCATGTAGATGACCTGTTCCTTCCGCGCCTTGCCGTAGCCTGTCACCGCCTGCTTGACCTGCAGCGGCGTATGCTCCGCGATCTCCAGGCCGTTCTTGGCCGCAGCCAGAAGCACGATGCCGCGCGCCTGCCCGACGGGGATCGCCGTCGTGACATTGCGGTTGAAGAAAAGCTGCTCGATGCCCATGACGTCGGGCTTGTACTCCTTGATCAAGGCGTCGAGTCCGTCGTAGAGCTTCAGGAGCCTGTCTTCCATGCGAGCCTTGGGGCTCGTCGTCAGAGCGCCGTATGCGTGCGGCACGAGGCGGCTTCCCTCCGAGGAAACGAAGCCAAAACCGCAGATCGCCGTGCCCGGATCAATGCCCAGCGCAAGCATGTCTTCTCCCCGAGAAAAACTGCACGACCGCGCCTTCTGCGGAATTACTCTTCATCAAACTCATAGTTGCTGTAGACATTCTGCACGTCATCGTTCTCCTCAAGAGCGTCGATGAGGTTCTGCATTTTCTCCGCATCTTTGCCCTCAAGCTTGACAGTCGTATCGGGAACCATCGTGATCTCCGCCGATGCCGTCTCGATACCTTTCTCACCGAGCGCCGCTTCGATCGCATTGTAATCCGCGGGATCAGCCGTGATTTCAAAGACATCGTCCTCCGCCTTGAGATCCTCCGCGCCCGCGTCGAGCACGATGCCCATAAGCTCATCCTCGTCCTCGAAGGTTTCCTTCTCCACGATGAACACGGCCTTCTGCTTGAACATCCAGCCGACACAGCCCGTCTCGCCGAGGTTGCCGCCGTACTTCGAGAAGATGTGGCGCACATCGGCTGCGCTGCGGTTGCGGTTGTCCGTCAGGATGTCGAGCATGATGGCAGAACCCGCCGGCCCGTAGCCTTCGTAGGTCAGTTCCTCATAGTTGCTTCCCTCGGCAGCGCCAAGCCCCTTCTGTATGGCACGCTGGATGTTGTCCTTGGGGATGTTGTTCGCCTTCGCCTTGGAAAGCGCGAGCTTCAGTCGCATATTGCCCGTCGGATCGCCGCCGCCCATGCGGACGGCGATGGTGATCTCCCTGCCGATCTTCGTCGTGATCTTGCCGCGAATCGCATCATTCGCGCCCTTTTTTCTCTTGATGTTCGCCCATTTGGAATGTCCTGACATGAAACCTTGCAACTCCTTATTTTGAAAACGTATCGCTTCGCTTCAAGCTTTTACAAGCCGATAATGCTTCTTCTTGCCCTTCTTGACGAGCGCCGTGCCATCGGAGAAATCTTCCTCCTGCAGACGATAGTCAGCATCCGTGACCCGCGCATCGTTGAGCGTGACGCCGCCTTGCGAGATGAGGCGTCTGCCCTCGCTCTTCGAGGAGAAAACGCCGTTCTTTGCAAGGATATCAAGGAGCTTCGCGCCCATCTCCTCGGCGGTCAG
>CAJPRR010000181.1 GCA_905373085.1 uncultured Selenomonas sp. | reverse complement strand
TGAATGAAGCGGACGCCGTTGGGATCGACGAGATCGATGCGGGATTTGCCCTCGACGTCGCGCCCTAAGAGGACGACGTTCACGCCGTCCGCCGTATCGATCCAGAAGTATCCCTTGCCGTCGTCATAGCGCAGGTCGCGCACGAGGTCGGCGGCAATCTTCTTCGCTTCCGGTTCGCTCAAGAGGCCGGCTTGCTGCTGTTGGTAGACCTTTTCGAGCAAGCTGACGACGATCTGCGTCTCATTCTTCAAGGATGCATCGACATCCTGCTGAAGCTGCGTGCGATAGTTTTCCAGCTGCGTCTGCGCTTCCATGCGCAGCGTCTGTATCCACAGCGCGGTGATACAGACGACGGTGGCGAGCGAAGTCCCGACCATCAGGATGATGAATTTCATGCGCAGCGACGGTGAAGCGAAATTGAACATATATACCCCTCCCATAACCACGATCCATCCATGGATGTTGCTGTTGCGGCGATGTTCCTTCCGCGAATGAATGCAGAGCGCGATTCCAACAATAAAGCTTCTCCAAAATGCAGATCTATGTCCCTTTTTGGCTCTTCTCTTTTCGGCACAAGGTTATGGAATCCCTCCTAAACGATAAAAAATAATTATGATCTAATCTTAGAAGGTTATTTTCTTTTTCACAGAATTATAAAACCTATTGACAAAGTATGATATTGTGCTATAATGAGATTAACCTATGAATTAAGTATGTTTTTATATTGCGGGCAAGACCGAGGAAAGAGGCGATTTTGATGAGTGACGAGAGAAAGTATAAGTTTGAAACCCTGCAGCTTCATGTCGGCCAAGAGGAGGCCGATCCGGCGACAGGATCGCGCGCCGTGCCGATTTATCAGACGACGTCGTACGTGTTTTGCAATTCGCAGCATGCGGCCGACCTCTTCAGCTTGAAGGAGGCGGGCAATGTCTACGGCAGGCTCATGAATCCGACGCAGGACGTGCTCGAAAAGCGCGTGGCGGCGCTCGAAGGCGGCGCAGCGGCGCTCGCTTTCGCCTCGGGCGCGGCGGCCGTGACAGCGACGCTGCAGGGACTCGTCCATGCGGGGCAGCACATCGTCGCCGAGACGACGATCTACGGCGGCACGTACAATCTCCTCGCGCACACCTTCCCCGACTTCGGCATAGAAACGACGTTTGTCGATCCGGCGGGCGGCGCGTCGGCCTTCGAGGCGGCAATTCGGGAAAACACGCAGGCCATCTGTCTTGAGTCCGTCGGCAATCCGAATGCGAATCTCGTCGACATCGAGGCCGTCGCCGCCGTCGCGCACAAGCACGGCATTCCGCTCGTCGTCGATTCGACGTTTGCTACGCCGTACCAGCTGCGCCCCATCGAGCACGGCGCGGACATCGTCGTCCACTCGGCGACGAAGTTCATCGGCGGCCACGGCACGACGCTCGGCGGCATCGTCGTCGACAGCGGCAAGTTCGACTGGACGGCGTCGGGACGCTTTCCGTGGCTCGTCGAGCCGAACGCGAGCTACCATGGACTTTCCTTCGCGAAGGATGTCGGCGCCGCCGCCTTTGCCGTCTATTTGCGTGCGCTTCTTCTGCGCGACACGGGCGCGGCGATTTCGCCCTTCAATGCTTTTCTGCTGCTGCAGGGCGTCGAGACGCTTTCCCTGCGCGTCGAGCGCCATGTGGAGAACGCCTTGAAGGTCGTCGACTATCTTGCGAGGCATCCACAGGTTGAGAAGGTCAACCATCCCTCGCTCGCCTCGCATCCCGATCATGCGCTCTACGAGCGCTACTTCCCGCAGGGCGGCATCGCCATCTTCACGTTCGAAATCAAGGGCGGCGGCAAAGCGGCGCAGAAGTTCATCGACCATCTCAAGATCTTCAGCCTGCTCGCCAATGTTGCCGACGTGAAATCGCTCGTCATCCATCCGGCAAGCACGACGCACTCCCAGATGAACGAGGCAGAATTGAAAAAGAGCGGCATCGCGCCCGGCACGATCCGCCTCTCCATTGGCACGGAGCATATTGACGACATTCTCTACGATTTGGAACAGGCATTCAAGGCGCTTTAAGGCAAAAAAATACGGCAGGGGCAAGAGTCCCTGCCGTATTTTTTGCAGTGCGCCGTCAGCGCTGCAATGCCCTGACCTTGGCGATCATGGCGTCGTGCTTCATTTTCTCTTCTCTCGCGCGCGCGACCGCCCGCGCCTTGAAGGCGGCCAGCTCCTCTTCGTCCACCATCTCGACGATGCCTTCCGTGCGGCGGCACGCGATGTAGAGAATCGTGATCGTCAGCGCCGTCGCCGTAATGGCGATGAAGGAGTGCGGATAGCCCGTCGCCTCGACGAAGCGCGGCCCCAAGATCCAGAGAACGGCGACGGGCAGCCACGCAGCGAGCATCGTGAAGGCAAAGCCCAGTACGAACATGTTCTTCATCTTCCCCGAGGAAAGCACGCGGATGGAATAGCCGAAGTGGTGCAGCGCCGCCATGACGACGTACTGACCGACGAAGAAGCCGATGATCGATATGACGACCCAAGCGGCCTGTGGTATCTCTCCCATGACAAAAGCCTCCCTGCATTATCTAATCGTCTTTCATTATACCATAAGAATTGGATTTTCCCAAGAGCAGGAAGAGGGAAAATATGAGCAAGGAGAAAAATTGGTGCATATTTCTAAAGTATATTGAAAAAAATCTTGAACAATAAAAGTTTTATCAGTATAATGGAAAAAGGTGATAAAACATGATTATTCGTAAGCTATACTTAGATCGACTGCTCGCGTTTGTGCGCCAACCCATCATCAAGGTGATCACAGGCGTGAGGCGCGCGGGAAAATCCACGTTGCTCACCATGCTGGCGGAGCAGCTATTGCAGGATGGTGTGCGTCAAGAGCAAGTGATTCGCATGAATTTCGAGTCCATGATGTTTGATGACGTTCACGATTATCGGCAGCTTTATCGGCGGGTGCAGGAAGAAATCGGTACACAGAAGCAGGTGTATTTGCTGCTCGATGAAGTGCAGCAGGTAGAGCACTGGGAAAAGGCGATCAATTCGCTTTTTGTCGAGGGCGTCGCCGACATTTACATCACGGGGTCGAACGCGAAGTTGCTCTCTTCGGAAATATCTACGCTTCTAGCGGGACGCTATGTGGAGATTCAGATGCTGCCGCTGTCCTTTCGCGAGTACATGGATTTCCTGCCCGAGGGCGAAAAGGATCGGGACGCTGCTTTCGCGCAGTACCTGCGCTACGGCGGCTTGCCTGCGATTCCCGGGCTGCCGCAGCAGGATGAGACGATCGAACTCTTTTTGTCGGGGATTTATCATACGGTCTTGTTGAAAGACGTCGTGGAAAGGAGTGCTGTGCGCGACCCGGCGCTCCTTTCGCATATGCTTCGTTTTCTCGCGGACAATATCGGCAATCCCGTTTCGAGCAGTCGCATCAGCGGTTATCTGACGAGCCATGGAAGGAAGGCCAGCGCATATACCATCGACAATTATCTGCACACATTGGAGAGTGCGTTCATCTTTTATCGTGCGCCGCGTTATGATATCAAGGGAAAGCTGTATTTGAAGACGCAGGAGAAATATTATATCGTCGACAACGGCATCCGCAACGCTTTGCTGGGCTTTCGCGACGGCGATTACGGGCACATTTTGGAGAACATCGTCTATTTGGAACTTCTGCGGCGCGGTTATACGGTCGGCGTCGGCAGGATCGGGCGGATGGAGGTGGATTTCGTGGCGCAGCGCACCGATCGCAAGCAGTATTTCCAAGTGGCTGCCACGGCGCTGGAAGAAGTGACGCGAGAGCGCGAACTGCGTGCCCTTGCCGCGATTCCCGATCAGTACGAGAAGACGCTTCTGACGATGGACAAGTCGTACATCAAGGATTTCAATGGAATCCGCAATGTGAATATTCTTGATTTTCTATTGGATGATTTATGATATAATCAAAGGAGTTTGAAAGAGGATTCCTATATATACGGAGGGAGGCATTTACAATGAAATTTGCGATGTTCGGCGCGGGCGGCACGGGCGGGGTGCTCGGCGGCTATCTTGCGCTCGCGGGTCACGATGTGAC
>CAJPRR010000180.1 GCA_905373085.1 uncultured Selenomonas sp. | reverse complement strand
GCGGACAAGAAGCGGCCGTCCTTCATCAAGATCAAGACGAAGATCGGCTTCGGCTGCCCCGCCAAGGAAGGCAAGGCGAGCGCCCACGGCGAACCGCTCGGCGAAGAAAACCTGCGTGCGCTCAAGGAAAACCTCGACTGGGAAAATCCTGCCGAGAGCTTCTGCGTTCCTGCCGCCGTCTACGAACATTACGAGAAGCTCGCCGCTGAGGGCGCGGCTCTTGAGGCGAAGTGGAACGAGCTTTTTGCCGCCTACTGCGCGAAGTATCCCGAGGAGAAGTCTCGCTGGGATGCGTTCCACGCGCCCGTCGATGCTGCGGCGCTGCTCAAGAGCGAGGACTTCTGGGCGTACGAGGACAAGCCCGCCGCGACGCGCGCCTTGTCGGGCAAGATGATCCAGCGCCTCAAGGAAATCGTACCGCAGCTCATCGGCGGCAGCGCAGATCTCGGACCGTCGAACAAGACCGTGATGGACGGTGCAGGCGATTTCAGCCGCACGGATCGTGCGGGACGCAACCTGCACTTCGGCGTGCGCGAACTCGGCATGGCGGCGATCGCCAACGGCCTCGCGCTGCACGGCGGCGTCCTGCCCTACATCGCGACCTTCTTCGTGTTCAGCGATTACACGAAGCCCATGCTGCGCCTCGCCGCACTCATGGGGCTGCCCGTCGTCTACGTGCTCACGCACGACAGCATCGGCGTCGGCGAAGACGGCCCGACACACGAGCCGATCGAGCAGCTTGCCATGCTGCGCTCGACGCCCAACGTCAACGTCTTCCGCCCTGCCGACGCGACGGAAACGGCCGCCGCTTGGTACAGCGCCGTGACGAGCAAGGATGCGCCGACCGTTCTCGCGCTCACGCGCCAGAATCTGCCGCAGCTTGCAGGAAGCTCCACGGAAGCTCTGAAGGGCGGCTACATCATTTCCGAAGCGAAGGATGCGCCGCAGGGCATCCTCATCGCCACCGGCTCTGAGGTATCGCTCGCCATCGAGGCGCAGGAAGAGCTCGCCAAAGACGGCATCGCCGTGCGCGTCGTCTCCCTGCCGTCCGTCGACGTCTTCGAGCAGCAATCCGCTGAATACAAGGAAAGCGTCCTGCCGAAATCCATCCGCGCCCGCGTCGCCGTCGAAGCGGCCTCCGGCTTCGGCTGGGAGCGCTACACGGGACTCGACGGTGCGACCGTCACGATGCACGGCTTCGGCGCTTCCGCCCCCGCCGGCGTCCTCTTCAAGAAGTTCGGCTTCACGAAGGAAAATATCGTCGCGACGATGAAGAAGGTTCTGGAAAAATAATCGCACACAAGAAAAAGGAGCTGCCCCCGCGCAGCTCCTTTTTGCATGCCTCAGCAAACAAGGCTCACTTGCCTACGAAATCCCATGCTTTCTTGACCTTCGCGGCAAGCCCCTCGATCTTCTTCGTGGCGACGCCGCAGACGGCGATGCGCACGCCGCGCTTCAAGGGAACGGCGAAGACGAGATCGTCATGCAGCTTGTCCGCCACAGCCTGCGGATCTTCCGAAGGCACGGCGAGGAAGAAGCCCGCCTTGTACGGCAGCGCCTTGAGTCCGCACTCCTTCGCCTCCTTCATGAAGAGCGCACCGCGCGAGCGCACGATCTGATAGAGCGCATCGCGCTCCTTCTCGTACGCGGCGAGAAGCGCCGCATCCTGCTGAATCGCCGCCAAGAGCGCCATCGCGCCGCGATTGATGTTCGACCATGTCGCACGGCTCGAAAACTTGTTGATGTCAGAAAACTCCTCGATGACGGCGCGGCTCGCCGAAAATCCGACGATTGCTCCCGTGCGCTGTCCGTAGAACGTGTACCCCTTGGACATACTGAAAGCGAACATGACGAATACATTCTCGGGAAGATGCGCGAACTTCTCCATGAAGCCGCGCGTCTCGTCCTTCGTGCCACTGTACTCGATGTAGGCGATGTCAACGAGAATGCTCATGCGCTTGCCCTTCTTCGCGTGAGCCTTCACTGCCGCAAGAACCGCATCCCAATCCTCATCGGAAAGCGTATAGCCCGTCGGATTGTGCGCAGGCGTATTGAGGATGATGAGAAGAGAATCCTGTTTTTCGAGAAGCGCCTCCACCTTCGCCGCGAAAGCGGCGGCATTGAAAGAATGCCCCTCGTCGAAAAGCCGGAACGTCTCCAAACTCCGTCCGATGTTCTGACAGAGCGCGTTGTAAGGACCCCAGAACCAATCGGCGGTGAGCACGGCGTCGCCGAGCTCCGAGTAGTTTTCAATCGCGTGGTGGACGGCGCCCGTGCCGCCCGCCGTCGCGACGGCCTCGACATAGCCTTCCGGCCGATGCTTGCCAAAGACGATGTCCTTCACGCTCTCAAGATATGCAGGCAGACCTGCGACGGGCGCATAGGCGATGATCTCGGGAATCGGCAGCTCGCGCAGCACCTTTTCAACCGTCGGTATGCACGCGAGCTTTTCATCCTCGCCGAAGATCGCACCCAGCGTGGCGTTCGTGACTTTCTCTGCCCCATGCTCCTTCGCCGCCGCCGTCGCCGCGCCGTTCGCGGCGAAAATCACGTCGTTTAAGACCTTGTTTTCCGTATGCGATGCTGCCATCTTCGTGCTCATTTTATATGAAGCCTCCCACTTGCCTTGTTTCCTGCGGAATCACCGAATGTAGCGGCGCTCCCTTATTTCTCCATCAAGTCCCGCTCAGCCGCGCGGAAAGAACTCGTCGTGAATCGCGTTCGCCGCTTCCTTGAGCTTGTCCTTCGTGATCAGGCAGGAAATGCTGATTTCCGACGTGCTGATGATGTCGATGTTGACGGCCGCCTTCTGCAGGGCGCCAAACATGCGCGCCGCGATGCCGGGGTTGCCGAGCATGCCGACGCCGACGATGGAAACCTTCGCGACATTCTCCTCGACGAGAACCGACACGGCGTTAAGCTTCTTCTTGACGTCCTCGACGATCTCACGTGCCGTTTCGAGATCGTCGACGGCGACGGTGAAGACCATGTCCGTCACATTGCGCTCGATGTTCCGCACGCTCTGCACGATCATGTCCACGCTCACGTTGGCGTCAGCGAGCGCAGAAAAGAGGGAATGTGCGACGCCCGGCCGATTCGGCACGCCCATGACGGCAAGCTTTGCCACCTTGTCGTCGTGCGCCAGCCCCCTGATTTCAAAATCCTTCTCTTCCATTGTATAAGCCTCCCTGATCATCGTGCCGGTTTTCTCGCTAAACGTCGAGCGTACATGGATCGGTATGCCGAAGTGCTTGCCCATCTCCACGGAGCGCGGCTGCATGACGCCCGCGCCGAGACGCGCCATCTCCAGCATCTCGTCGTAGGTGATCTCCTGCATCTTGCGTACGCCTCGGACGAGGCGCGGATCGGCGGAATAAATGCCGTCCACGTCGGTGAAGATCTCGCAGCTGTCCGCAGCGAGAGCGCCCGCGAGAGCCACGGCCGAGGTGTCCGAACCGCCGCGCCCGAGCGTCACGGGATCACCGAGCGAGTCCGCTCCTTGGAAACCCGCGACGACGACGATATTGCCGTCTGCGAGCGCTTCTTCGACGCGCTTCGGCTCGATGCCGATGATGCGCCCCTTCGTATGCACGGAGTTCGTGCCCATGCCGACCATCGCGCCCGTCAAGGAGATCGCCTTGTGCCCCAGCGAGCAGAACGCCATCGCCAAGAGCGCGATGGAAACCTGCTCGCCCGTCGTCAACAGCATGTCCATCTCCCGCGCATAATGGTATGGATTCTTGTCTATGCCTCGCGCCAGCTCGATGAGGTCGTCGGTGGTGTCCCCCATGGCGGAGACGACGACGACAACCTTGTCCTCGGGCTTCATGCCGTCGAGGACGCGCCGCGCCACCGCTTTAATTTTTTCCGTAGTGGCGACCGAACTGCCGCCAAACTTCTTTACGATCAGAGCCATAACTTCCTCCTGGATTGTCCCCGGCAAGAAAAGCGCCGCGAACAAAAATGTCTTTTGAGAGTGGTCATTCGTTACAAAATCTCAAAAAATGAGGTTGACCGCCTTATATTATACAAGAATTTCATGTCCACGTCTAGCAAGAAACAAAAAAATACAAAATGCA
>CAJPRR010000179.1 GCA_905373085.1 uncultured Selenomonas sp. | reverse complement strand
TTGCTCAATTCGCTCTTTCTATGGCTCTTGAATTGGCTCATCAATGGGCGCAACCTCAAGACGACGGTGCAGAAGGGATTTAAGTATTACCTCGGCTATCAATTCCTCATCGCATGGTCGGGCGAGGAGATGCGGCTTCGCGCCATCTACATGGGGCAGAAGAAAGTCTGGGAAGGGGACTTGAAGCGGTCGGAGCTAAAAGGCGCGGTGCATACGCTTTCCATCGACAAACCCGAGCTTTTCGGCGGCGTGGATGAAGGCGGCGGCTTCATCGGCGATTTTGCCGTCTATCTTGGCGGCGAGGAGCAGACGCCGCATCCGTGGATGGCGAAGGAGATGCGGCGCGAAAGCGTGCAGAAGGAGCTTCGCGGCCTTACGCCCGGCTATGCGCCGTACGTCTCCGCCGTCGTGCCGACCGCTTACATCGGCAAGCGCGCGACGATTCCTGAGACATGGATTGAGCTGCAGAACTGCCCGAACGCCTTAGGCTTAGGGCAGATCGGCGAAGATGCGAATCCGGCGGAAATCCTCTATGCGCTCATCACTAATACCGATTGGGGCGTTGCGGAGCATCCCGACGTTGTTGACCGTGAATCCCTCGTCAAAATGGGCGAAACGCTCAAGAAAGAGGGCATCGGCTTATCCGTGCAGCTTACGTCCAAAAGCAAGGCGCAGGCGCTCATTGACAAGATCTGTGAGCATATCAACGCCGTGCGCTTCTCGCATCCGGCGACGGGAAAACTCACCTTCCGCCTGATTCGCGATGATTACAAGATTGAGGAATGCCTGCGGCTCAATCCCTCGAACTGCAGCAAAGCGGACATCTCCCGCCTCGACTGGTCGGAAACCATCTCGGACGTGTCCGTGTCGTTCATCGACCGCGCCAATCAATACGAAGCCGGGACGATTCCGGCACGAGATCCCGCCAACATCGAGATCCATCACGGCGTACAGACGGTAAAGACATACGACTATACCTTTTTCACGACACCGGGCAACGCCAAATGGGCGGCGGAGCGTGAACTGCATTCGCAGGGCTATCCGCTGGCAACGGTCAGCATCGAGGGAAACCGTGAACTATCCGGCGTTCGCATCGGCGACGTCGTCGTTCTCGACTGGCCGCCGTACGGCATTCGCCACATGCTCCTGCGCGTGACAAGCGTCGATCTCGGCAGCTTCCTCGAAGGGCGCGTGCAGCTCGAAACCATCGAGGACGTGTTCGGGCTGGCGAAAACAGACTTCTCCTTCTCGGATTCGACAGAGTGGAAGCCCGAGGACAAATACCCTGCAGGCGTGCAGATCATGAAGTATCTCGAAATGCCCTATGAGATCGTCAACGACCGCGATACCTACGTCACAGCCTTTGCCGCGCGTCCCGATAAAAAGACAGATCTATGGACGGTCTGGCGTCAAGAAACGGGCAAGCCCTTTGTCAGCACCAGCAGCATGAGCAAGTGGACGCCGACGGGACGGCTCTCCTACGACATCGAGGAATTCAGCGACGTCGAAGACATCTTGGGCTTTGAGATCGTCAACCTTGGCGGCGTAGAGGAGCTTGAGAGCGGAACCGTTGACATCGCAGCCGCACGCAAAGGGAATCGCCTGCTCATCGTGGACGATGAAATCATGGCGTACAGCACGCTCATCGAACTGGCGAACGGGCATTGGTACGTCAAGGGCGTCCTGCGCGGCGTCTTTGATACCGTGCCGAAAAAGCATACCGCGCAGGCGCACGTCTTTTTCATCCGCAGCGGCAACTATGCACAGGTCACGACGGGCGGCCCCGTCTGCGCGGCGGGAGAGGCGGTCACGGAAGAATACAACATCACAACGGCGACCGTCAAGCATAAAGAGGACTTCGATCATACGAAGGTGCAGTCGCTCACGACGAAAAGGCGCTCTCTGCTGCCTGTCGTGCCCGGCAGGTTTCGCATCGGCGCTCACATGCTCGAAGAGCAGGTTAAGGTCAAGGAACTTGCCGGAGATGTCCGCCTCTCGTTTGCACCGCGAAACAATCGCCAGAGCTTCGGCGCCGTATCGCAGGACGACGTGCTCGAATACTGGACGAAGCAGCCGCTTGAGGCGGCAGAAGGAACCGACTACCTCGTGCGGCTTACGGTCGGCGATGAAGTCAGAGAATACGCCTTTCCCCAATCGCCGATTACACTGAGCTGGGAGCGGCACTGTCTTGACTTTCGGAATCTCTCCGACATGGTGCGCCTAGAGCTTTTCGCAAGGCGTGACGGTCTGCTCTCCTATCAAGCGCACGAGCGAACATTCCAGTGGACGATCCCCGTGCTCGTCGATGTCGTCGCATCCGAAGACGAAGCGCGTGAACGGCTGCAAGCGTGGGGCATCGTCGATCGCATCGTCATGCCCGACGGCAAGATGGCGACAGCGAAACAGGTCATATATAAAGACCTGCCGCTCTTTGCACTCGGCGAAGAAGCGCCGCCGACAGAAGATGGCGCGATCTTCGGACACGACGGCAAAAGCTATCGGCTTACGGGCGAGATTCTCTGCGTGAGCGGCAAAGCGGAGCTTACCGCCTATACGATGAAAAAAGGCTACACCTTCAATTCGTACTATGTGCCGGCAGCAGCAGGCGGCGAGGTGCAAAGCTACGCATGGGACGGCGACACAGTCAAAGAGAGGAGAGGGATGCCATGACGACAGCGAAACTTGAAATCCCGCTGATCGACGGTGCCAAACCGCTTCTGACACGGCAGTTCAACGATGCGCTCCAAGCGATAGACAAAAACGCCCTGCCAAGAAAACATGCGGAAAGCCGGGCGCATTTCGAACTGTGGCAGGCGGGGAAAGAGTACAAGAAGAAAGACGTCGTGCGAACCTCGGCATGCCCGAGCTGGGGCTTTTGGATTTGCGAGAAAGCAGGCACGTCCGCAGGCGTCGAGCCGGTCGGCTACGGCGAAGGAGACACCTTTGCGGACGGTACGGCATCTTGGGTCTTGAAACGCTTCGGCACAGGCGAAGGCGGCGGCAGCAGCACGGAACACGCCGTCGTTTTCAGGGGCAGCGACGTCAACGTAGTCTATCCGTATCAAGGCGTGATTCAGTCCGTCGCCGTGCTTATGGCAGAGCCTGTCGCCGCTGAAATCGTCCTGCCGCTCGTGAAGATGGACGCCGCATCTTTTGCCGCAGGTGCGGGAGTCTGGGAGCCGATCGGCGGCAGAATCGTCCTGCCGTCAATGACGCGGTACAAGACGTTTACGACCTTGGTGCAGAACATCGCCGTCAAAGAAGGCGACGTGCTGCGCATGGGGCTTATGGAAAATGACGACGGACTGTCTGTAACGATTAAACTTAAGTAGGAGGCATGAACATCATGGCACAAGAATACATTTTTTCTAAGGGAACGTGCAAAAAGAAGGAAATCTATTCGCTCATTATCGACAAGCTGAAAGAAAAAGGCTGGAAAGACATCTCGTCCAAGCCGGAAACCGATTATGTCGTGCTTCATTCCAAAGGCGTGACAGGAGATCGCGACTTGATCTTGAATCTTCGCGATAGAGACCATAATTATCCAAGCGAAGCAAATTCTGTCGTGACAACCGATTACAGTACAATGTCATGCCGTTTGCAAACGTGGTATACGCCGGGAGGAAGCGGCGAATCCGGTACATTTGCAAAGCCTGCAAGGGCATGGCAGCCGTTGTATATCTATGGAGCGGGGCAACAGCTCAGCAGGGAAACAGGACTCGATTACTATGTATATGCGGATGCGGGGAAAATCATCCTTTCACTGGAATATCCGCCGTCAAGCTCTATAAGTGGTCCTATCGTTTTCTATCTGGGAGAGCCCGACACACGTTTTTTGACAGAATCTCAGTCGCGCGGCATCTTGTATGCTTCCTCTGCCCATCGAAGCGGCGTAACCATTACAGACTGCCCGGATGACATGGGAAGCAAAGACGAAGCCTATTTTCTTCTCACATATTCGCTGCTGCCTGCGACTGACCCGAATCTTGCGAAAAAATATATGGTGTCTCCCATATATTACGGCTCGAATGAAGAGGGCTACAGGGGAAAGCTGGATGGGATCAAGACGGTCAGATATATCGGCTCGCACCCAGCAAATTTAGTGCATGGCGATACGCTTGTTACGGAACATGCAAAGTATCATTGCGTAGTGCCACAAGGATTGTATA
>CAJPRR010000178.1 GCA_905373085.1 uncultured Selenomonas sp. | reverse complement strand
TCGATCGAGAACATCGCGAGGGCGAAATCGGAGCTTGTCGAGGCTGTGGAGCCGGGCGGCACGGTCATACTGAACGCCGACGATGCGCGCGTCCTAGCGATGCGCGAGAAGGCGAAGGCGGGCGTGCGCGTCGTGACCTTCGGGCTTTCGCGCGATGCCGATGTGCGTGCCGTCGCCGTCGGCAAGGCCGAGGGCGGCATGAGATTCATGCTGGAATGGAAAAACGAGCGCGGGCGACTGGAACGGCACGAGCTATTCCTGCCGATGCCAGGGAGACACAACGTGTCGAATGCGCTCGCCGCCATCGCTGCAGCCCGCGTGCTCGGCCTTTCGCTCGCGGATGTCCGGCGCGGACTCGCCGTGCCGCCTGCGCAGAAGATGCGCTTTGCCGTCGAGAAGTGCGGCGCATACACCTTCGTCAACGACGCTTACAATGCGAGTCCCGCATCGACACGCGCGTCCTTGAAGACGCTCGCCGAGATGTTCGCGGGCAGGAAGATCGCCGTTCTCGGCGACATGCTCGAACTCGGCAGCGCGTCGAAGAGCGGCCACGCGAGCGTGGGCGAGGAGGCGGCGCATCTGGGCTTTGCCGCCGTCCTCTCGCGCGGCGAGGAGAGCCGCTTCATCGCAGAGGCCGCAAAGGCGGGCGGCGTGCCGCTCGTCGAGCGCATGGCGTCGCACGAGGCGGCGGCGGCAAGGCTCAAAGAGATCCTGCAGCCGGGCGACGCCGTGCTCTTCAAAGGCTCGCGCGGCATGAAGATGGATGAGATCATTCCCCTGTTGAAGAAGGCGCTGGAGGCAGGCAAATGATGGATGTGAATACGACGGCGCTTTCTCTTGCAGGAGCGGCGGCGCTCGCCGCCGTCCTCGTGCTCGCGGCCGGCCCCTTCGTGATTCCCGAGCTGCACAAGCTGAAGTTCGGGCAGAGCATACGCGAGGAAGGGCCGAAGAGCCATCAGGCGAAGAGCGGCACGCCGACGATGGGCGGCATCATGATCATCGCCGCCATCACGCTCGCGACGCTTGCCGCCGCTCCCTTGACGGCGGGCGTATGGCTCGCGCTCTTCGTGATGCTCGGGCACTTCGCGCTCGGCTTCCTCGATGACTACATCAAGGTCGTGAAGAAGCGCAACCTCGGCCTCAAGGCGCGGCAGAAGCTCTTGGGGCAGATCGTCATCGCCGTCGTCGTCATTTTTTTCGCACAGCACGAACTCGGCATTGCGACGACGGTCTGGCTGCCGCTCGTGCACGCAGAGCTTGACATCGGGCTCTTCTACTACCCGCTCGTGCTCTTCGTGCTCGTCGGCACGAGCAACGCCGTGAATCTCACGGACGGCCTCGACGGCCTCGCGGCGGGCACGGTCACGGTCGCCGCGCTCGCTTACATGGCGGTCGCGCTCGTCTTCAGTGCGACGGGGCTTGCCGTGTTCGCGGCGGCGATTGCGGGCGCTTCGTGCGCCTTTTTGCGCTTCAATCATCATCCGGCTCGCGTCTTCATGGGCGATACGGGATCCTTGGCGCTCGGCGGCGCGATCGCCGCGCTCGGCATTCTCACGCATACAGAAATTTTGCTCGCCGTCATCGGCATCGTCTTCGTCGCCGAGGCGCTTTCCGTCATCATCCAGGTCATCTCCTTCAAGACGACGGGAAAGCGCGTCTTCCTCATGAGCCCGATTCATCACCACTTCGAGCTAAAGGGGTGGCAGGAGACGCGCGTCGTTCATACGTTCTGGCTCGTCGGTGCCGTCTTTGCGGCGCTCGGCGCATGGCTTGCATATTGACGCGGGCAGACGTTTGACATCTTGGGAAGCCTCCCTCGTCTGCAGGGAAGAGATAAAGCGAGGAGGAAGCATATTGCATCTCGATACGGATTTCAAAGGAAAGAAGGTTCTCGCCATCGGCGCCGGGATCAGCGGCTTTGCGGCGGCGAAGGTTCTCAAGAGGCTCGGCGCGAAGGTCACGCTTTCCGATGCGAAGGACGAGGCGGCGATCAAAGAAGACGTCTCGGAGCTTCGCGAACTCGGCATTGGGCTGATTTTCGGTGCACAGGAAGCCGCGCTCCTGGACAGCTGCGATCTTCTCGTGCTCTCGCCCGCCGTTCCCGTCGCCATCCCGCTCGCTGAGGAGGCGAAGCGGCGCGGCATCCGCATCACGAGCGAAGTGGAGTTGGCGGCGGCGCTTGCCAAGTCGCCGATCTTCGCCGTGACGGGGACGAACGGCAAGACGACGACGACGACGCTCCTGGGGCTGCTGCTCGCCGAGAAGTTCGGCAAGGAGAAGACGCGCGTCGGCGGCAACATCGGCTATCCGCTGTCGGAAGCGGTGCTGGAGGCGGGCGAGGGCGGCGCGGTCGCCGCCGAGATTTCAAGCTACCAGATGGAGGCGACGGAGCACTTCCGTCCGAAGGTCGCCGCCGTCCTCAACGTGACGCCCGACCACATCAAGCGCCACGGCTCGATGGAAGTCTATCAGGCGATGAAGGAACGACTTTTCCGCGAAATGGCAACAGGCGACTGGCTCGTCCTGAACTACGACGACGAGAGGACGCGCTCGATGAAGGAGCGTGCCGCGTGCCCCGTATTTTTCTTCAGCCGCAGGGAGGCGCTCGAAGAGGGCGCTTTGCTCATGGGCGACAAGCTCGTCCTGCGCCAAGGCGGCGAGGAGATCGCGCTCGTGACGACGGCGGAGCTTGGCATCAAGGGGGCGCACAACGTCGAGAACGCGCTCGCGGCGGCGGCGATGGCGCACCTCGCGGGCGTCGAGACTGAGGCGATTCGCCGCGTGCTGCGCTCCTTCAAGGGGGTCGAGCACCGCATCGAGCATTTTCTCGATCTCGCGGGCGTCGCCTGGTACAACGATTCCAAGGCGACGAATACGGACTCGGCGATCAAGGCGCTCGAATCCTTCTCGGACGGCATCGTGCTGATTGCGGGCGGCGACGACAAGATGACGGATCTGACGGACTTCATGCATCTCGTTTCGGAGCGCTGCACGGAACTGATCCTCGTCGGCGACGCCGCCGTTCGCTTCGCTGAAGCTGCGCGCGCAGCGGGCTTTCCCGCCGCGCACATCCACGACGCCGCGTACTCGATGAAGACGGCGGTCTACATCGCTGCGCGGCTCGCGAAGCCGCCTGCCGTCGTGCTCTTGTCGCCCGCGTGCGCGAGCTTCGACATGTTCGACGGATTCGAGGAGCGCGGCGAGGTGTTCAAGCGCTTGGCACGCGAGCTGGCATAGGAGTTTGCAGAAAAACGCAGAAATGACAGGCAAAGGGGAACAGGCATGAAGATCATCGTTTCGGGCGGCGGCACGGGCGGTCACATATATCCGGCGCTGACGCTCGTGAGCGCTCTCGCCAAGAAGGAGCGCACGGCGGAATTTCTCTACGTCGGCACGCAGAAAGGCCTGGAAGCCGACATCATACCGAAGGAAGGCATCCCCTTTGAAACCGTTGATATCGAGGGGCTCAAGCGCAGTTTCTCGCCCGCGAACATCGTGCGGCTCGGACGCGCCATGCACGGCGTTGCAGAGGCGGCAGCCATCGTGCGCCGCTTCCGCCCCGACGTCGTGATCGGCACGGGCGGCTACGTCTGCGGGCCGATTCTCATGGCGGCGAGCCTCGCGCATGTGCCGACGCTCATTCAGGAGCAGAACGTCGTGCCCGGCGTGACGAACAAGATCTTGTCGAAGTTCGTGACGAAGATTGCCGTCGGCACGGAAGAGGCTCTGTGCCGCTTCCCGCGCAAGAAGGCGGTCTTTACGGGAAATCCCATCCGCCGCGAGGTCATGACGGCGAGCCGCGAGAAGGCGCTCGAAACGTTCGGCTTCGATGCGGCAAAGCGCACGGTGCTCGTCTCGGGCGGCAGCCGCGGCGCGAGGAGCATCGACCGCGCGATGATCGGCGTCCTGCAGGCGGCGCAGGAGTATCCCGAGGTGCAGTTCCTTCTCGTCACGGGAAAGGGCGAGTATGAGGACGTCATGCGCCGTCTGGAGGAGGCGGGCGTGGATCTCGCCGCCGCGCAGCACATCAAGGTCGAGCCTTACCTCTACAATATGCCCGAGGCGATGGCGATGGCGGATCTCGCCATCTTCCGCGCAGGTGCGACGGGGCTTGCCGAGCTTACGGCACGCGGTGTGCCCGCGATCTTGGTGCCGTATCCGTACGCGGCGGAGAACCATCAGGAGTACA
>CAJPRR010000177.1 GCA_905373085.1 uncultured Selenomonas sp. | reverse complement strand
TGACCGCCTCGTTTTGCCGTTCGGCGTCATCGGCATTGCGTTCTCGCTGTTTTCAAGCGCTCTGCCGCTGGAAAACGTCGTGTTCGCCGCTTTTCTTGCTGGCGGCTTCCTTTACCTCCTGCGCCTTGTTTCTCACGGTGGCATGGGCGGCGGCGATGTGAAGCTCGGCTTCGCGCTCGGACTTTGGCTTGGCTTAGAGGGCGTCGCGCTCGCGCTCTTCCTTGCCTTTTTCAGCGGCGGACTCGCAGCCTCTTTCTTGCTGCTCTTCGGGCGCGAAAAGCGCGGGCGGCGCATCGCCTTCGCACCGTTTCTCGCCTTGGGCGCGGTTCTTTCCCTGCTTTTTGCCGACGATCTTCTTGCCTTTTATGGAGGGCTTCTGTGATGAAGGAGGAAGGCTTCACCCTTTTGGAATTGCTCGTCGTCTGCCTCGTTCTCGCGCTCGTTGCGGCGCTCTCCGTGCCCGTCGTGCGCGTGACGGAGCGCATGCGCTTGGAGCGCGAGGCGGCGCTTCTGGCGAGCGATTTTCGCTATCTGCAGGAGGTTTCGCGCACGGAGCGCACGACGGACGGCAAGGGCGAATGGAGGCTGCGCCCGAAACTCGTCGTGGAGGCGCATCGCTATTACTTCCTTCTGCCGTGGGCGGCGGGCGAGGTTCTGACGCATTCCTTTCCCGAAGACGTCTACGCCGTGCCGAGCGGTTCGAGTGCGCAGTCTGCGGCGACGTATTCGTTTGATTCGTCGGGCGATCCGAGCGGGACGAGCGCCTTGGGACACACGATCGAGCTGCAGTCGCCGCACTATTCGCTCGACGTCATCATCGATGAGGCGGGGCGCGTGCGCACGGAAAGCAGGCGATTGCCATGAAACGGTTGGACGAGGGCGGCTTTCTCGCCGCAGAGGTCGCCGTGCTCGCCTTCCTGCTGCTTTTTGCCGTGGCGTCGCTCGCAGCTTTGGAGCGCTCTGCCGCCCTCTTGGCGCACAGCGAGGCGGAAACGAGCGCGATGTTCTTGGCGGAGGCGGAGCTGGCGCGATTGGAGCAGCAGGCGAGGGCGCAGGGAAGCGGCGCGTCGTTGGGCGAACGGCAGCCGCATGAAGCCGAGGCGAATGGCAGGAATTTCACTTTGACGCCGAAACTTTCTGCGCCGGGGGCGAGTCCTTCCGTTTGTCAGGCGAGCGTGCGCGTGACATGGCTCGAAAAAGGGGAAGTGCAGGAACTTTCCCTTGAAAGGACGGTGCATCTCGGTGGCGGACGATAGGGGGCGAACCGTGAGGGAGAAATCGTGCGGGACGTGTCGGGAGAGCCGCGCTTCTGCCTTGAAGGAGGAGGGCGGCTACGTGCTGCTGGAGTTTTTGACGAGCTTTCCCGTTTACATCGTGCTGCTCGTCAGCCTTTTCGCGGTATGGCTGTTCTTTCTCAAGAGCTATGTCGTGCTCCTGGGCGACTGGGAACTGCAGCAGGAGATGCGCCTGACGCTTGAGCGCATCGCGCAGGATGCGTCGATGGCGACGCACATCGAGTGCAGCGCGCCGTATGAACTTCATATCGAACGGCATGTCAACGGGAAGAAATCGACGACGGACTATGTGCTGCGCGAGGGCAGGAAGGGACAGCCGCCGTACATCAGCAAGAAGGTATCGGGCGAAGACCACGGCTACTACGCGCCGCAGCCCATGACGGGCGGCAGCAACATCTTCGGCAATCTGGCCGTCGTCGATTTTCAATGCAAGCCGGAGAAAGGGCTTTTGCACCTGATTCTCACGGGGGAGAATCGGCGCACGAAGAAGCGCGTGACATTTTCGACCACTGTCTGCTTGCCGCTGAAAGAGAAAGATAAGAAGGAGGCGCAAGGTGGCAAGACTTGATGAATGCGGCATGGCATCCGCCTTCGCCCTCGCCGCCGTCCTGCTTCTGCTCGCGGGCACGGCGGCGCTGCTCGTGCTCTCCGGGCACAACCGCCTCGCCGCGCGGGAGGCCGTGCAGACGACGCGCCTTCTGGAAGCTGCGCGGAGCGGTGTGCGGCTGGGCGCGGCGCAGTTGGAAGAGGAGGCGGCTCTTCGGCGGCAGTTGGAGGAGGGAGCGGCTGAGGTGGAGGCGGCGTCCGGTCTTTTGGAAACAAATGACGCTTTCTATCGCGTGACGGCCAAGCGTTTGCCGACAGAAGATACGACAGACGGCGCGGCATATTTGCTGACGGCGGCAAGCTGGCCGAGGGCGGGGAGTGAGCGGCAGGCGGCAGCGGAGATTTCCGGCAAGCGTGCGTATGCGGCGGCGCTCTACCGCCTTGATGGGACGCGGCTCTCATTTGTGCGCTGGGAGAGGTGAGGAGGCGATGCTTTGCGAAACGTGCTGAGAAAGATGCGTGCGCTGCTGCGTGAGCCGCAGCGCGGGGCAGTGGGCGTCTCTTTGACGGATGGCGGAATCTGTCTCGCCTGTCTTGCGGGGACGGAAGAATTTCAACGCAGGGAGGAGACGCTGCATCTTCCCTTGCCGCCGACAGAGGCAAAGGAATCGCTTTGGCAGGAGGCGGCGGGCGTCATCCAAGTCGCCCTTGCCAAGCGCGGCTGGGAGAAGAGCCGCATCGCCGTCTGTTTGACGGAAGACGAGGTCTTTTCCTACAGCAGGGAGTTTCCTCCTTTGTCCGAGCGGGAGATGCGCGAGGCTGCGCGTTGGGACTTGCTCGCGAGTCTGCCGGATGCCCGTGAAGAGGCGGCGTACTCGCTGGATTTTCGGCGCGTGGGCGAGAGGGAGGTCGTTCTGGCGGCCTTGCCGCGCGAAAAGGTGCGGGAAATTCATCGCGCTTTCTCGCATGAGGGACTCTGCCTTGCGTCCCTGTGCTTCTTGCCGGCAGGAGCAGGACGGCAAGTGCCGGGTACTTTTGCCGCAGATGGAATGAATTTGGCGGCGGACGATTTGCCGCAGGAAGAGGATGGGGCTGCTTTTCTGGCGGCGCAGGAACTTCTTTCGCGAGAGAAAAATCACTTGGAACTGCTGCCCGAGTCGATGCGTCCGGCAGATTGGGCATTCGGCAGGCTGGCCGCCCTGCTTGCGGGCATTTTCTTCTTCTGCATGGCGTCGATTTATGGCTGGAACGCTTGGCGCATTCATGAGCTGCAGGGAGTGGTGCAGAAAACCGCGCACGAGATGACGCTCCTTTCCGCTGAGAGGGCACGCATGGAGCAAGAGGCGCAGGAGGATGGACGTGCCGCGCAAAAGGAACGCCAGCTCATTTCCTTGTCGAAAGGCGCTCTGCCGTGCCGCAGCCTCTTGGTACACTTCGGCACGCGCACGGTCGAAGGCGCTTGGATTCGCGGACTGCGCGTCGTCGACGGTCACGCGGTCGAGCTTGAGGGCGCGGCGACGAGCTACGACGCTCTGGCGGATTTCGTGCGCGTGTTGGAGGAGGACAAGGGCTTCTTCCGAGCGGCTCCCGTGCTGAAGAAGTCGGAGCGCAAGCAGGAAGCGGCGGGAGGCTCGCTCATTTATTTTTCGTTGGAATTGAAGATATGAAGAATCGCTGGATTTATCCGTAATTCTCTGAGAGGGGGGAAGAAATGCGGTCGAAGATGCTTCTCTCGGCAATCTTTGCGCTGACGCTGCTTCTCTGCGCGTCATTCTTCCAACTGTGCTTTTTGCCGCAGCGTGCGGAAATCGCGAGGCTGGAGGAGGAAGCAGCGAAGGAACAAGAATCGCTCGTCGCCGTGCAGAACTTCATGAACGCGCACGGCGACGGGGCGGAACGCGCAAAAGCGCGTGCCGCACGCAGCGCCGCGTTGGAAAAGCGCCTGCCCGCTCACATGGGGCAGGGCGATTTCCTCGCGCTCTTGGAGCGCGAAGCGCAGCATGAAAAGCTGATGCTCGCCGCCGTTGCGCCCGGGCAGATTGAAGAGGAGGGCGGCATTTCGCGCCTGCCGCTCGATGTGGAGCTTGACGGCGATTATTTTCATCTTCTTGCTTTTTTGAAGGATTTGGAAAAGAGCGAGCGCTTCGTTCGCATGGAGAGCACGGAGATCAAGAGCGAGGACGGCAGGCTTCATGTGAAGATGCGGCTTTCGATTTTTGCCGAGAAGGAATGAACGTCCCCTCAGCAGATATTTTAGGGAAGCGCTGATAAAATGAGGTCGCCCAGATTTGCACAGATGCGCTGTATCTATCGAGGAGACAAACCGCAGGCGTAGCGGTGCTACGTCGAGGATTTGTCGACG
>CAJPRR010000176.1 GCA_905373085.1 uncultured Selenomonas sp. | reverse complement strand
CCCCAGAAAGACGCTCGGTTGGAGTATCGCCGAGCCGCTTCTGCGGCACGGTTGGTCGAAAGCGCGGCGCGAAGAGCGCGTGGCGGCGCTCTTGCAAGAGGTAGGGCTTTCTGCGAGCTTTGCCGTGCGCTATCCGCACGAAGCAAGCGGCGGCGAATGTCAACGCGCCGCCATCGCGCGCGCCTTGACGCTCTCGCCGAGACTTCTGATCTGCGATGAGGTGACGAGTGCGCTTGACGTCACAGTGCAGGCGCAGGTCGTGCGCCTCCTGCGCCGCATCTTGCAGGAGCAGCGGGCGGCGTGTCTTTTCGTCACGCACGATCTCGCGCTTTTGCCTGCGATCGCCGATCGCGTCGTCGTCATGCACGGCGGCAAGGTCGTGGAGGAAGGATTGGTGCAGGAGGTCGTGCAGCAGGCGAAGTCGCCTCATACGCAGGAGCTTTTGGAGGCGGATTTTTTCCGTTTGACGCGAGAGGAAGACGGAGGGGAGACAGCATAGGATGAAGACGCAGGAAATGATAGCGAGAGAAGAAGCGCTGGGAAAGCGGATTGAAAGCTACTGGGATACGAGGAGTCCGGCATTTTCCGACGTGCGAAGAAGAGAGCTCGAAGGCCCCGATGCGGCTCTTTGGCAGCACCTCCTCGAGCATCATTTGCCGCAAGGCCGCCTTTTGCGCGTCCTCGACGTTGGCACGGGTGCGGGCTTCTTTGCCGTGCTGCTCACGCGCATGGGGCACGAGGTCACGGGCATTGACATGTCGGCGGGCATGATCGATGAGGCGCAGAAGAACCTCGCGGCGTTCGGCTGCCGGGCCGATTTTCGGAAGATGAATGCGCAGCAGCTCGACTTTTCGGACGAATCCTTCGATGTCGTCATCAGCCGCAACCTCACATGGACGCTGCCCGATGCGATGGAGGCGTACCGCGAATGGCGTCGCGTGCTCAGGGCGGGCGGCATGCTCTTGAACTTTGATTCGGATTACGGAGAGACGACATTTTCGCCAACGGATGCCCGGGATTCTGTGCACACGGGCATCGGCGAAGCGCTTCTCATTGAATGCAACGAGATCAAGGACGGACTTCGCATCAGTACGCACCGCCGTCCCCTTTGGGACGTGGAACTTCTCTCAAAGCTCGGCTTTTCCGTGCAATACGACGCCGACATGGCGTCCCTTGTGCATGGCGACGAGAGCCTTCGCTACGATGACGTGCCGCTCTTCGGCATCTACGCGAAGAAAGTGAAGTGAGCGGCGGGCGTTTTCTCGGCTTTTGCTTCTATGGTATAATGAAAATGGTTTGAAAAGGTGAAAGGGAGATGTAACGAAATGCAGAGCAAAGCATGGATGAGTCTTTGCACAGCAGCGCTTCTCGTCTTGGGAGCGATGCTTGGCGCGGCGGACTCTGTTTCTGCGGCAGATGCGCCGCCGCGCACGCGCCATGCCGGCTATATCTGGCGCATCGACGCCGATGATGTGCGGGGATTGCCGCGCAACTTCCGCACGATGGAGGACGAGTTCCATGCTCCTTACAAGAAGGACATGGACGATTCCTATGTGCCGACGCGCGAGGGGCTTGAGCGTCTCCACGCATCGGGCAGCGGGGAGTTTTCTGAGAGCGGCTTGCAGTCCTTGCTGGAAGCGCTTGCCGAGAGGACGCAGATGGCGATCTGCATCGTCGACCTGCGTGAGGAGTCGCACGGCTTCTTCGACGGAATCGCGGTCAGTTGGTACGGCGAGCGCGATTGGGGCAACGTGGGCTTGACGCAGGAAGAGGCGCTCGCCGATGAGGCAGAGCGCATCCATGCTGCGGCAGGGCAGATGACGGCGGTCGCGCATCTCGGCGGGGAGAAGAATCCCCTCGATGAGCACGAGATCTTCGTGGAAGAGGCGCAGACGGAGAAGGAGCTTGTCGAGGCCGCAGGGCTTCGCTACAAGCGCATTGCGGCGACCGATCATATATGGCCCTCGCCCGCTGCTGTCGACGAGTTTG
Organism: uncultured Selenomonas sp.; assembly: GCA_905373085.1. GTDB lineage: Bacteria > Bacillota > Negativicutes > Selenomonadales > Selenomonadaceae > Selenomonas. The sequence continues at coordinate 2,223 of CAJPRR010000176.1, read as the reverse complement.
TGCAGTTTTACAAGAGCTTGCCCGAGGACATTTGGCTGCACTTCCATTGCCAGGCGGGCGAGGGACGCACGACGGAATTTCTCGCGATGTATGACATCTTGAAGAATCCTGCGGTGCCCTTGCAGGACATCCTTTATCGTCAATGTCTGCTCGGCGGCAGCTATGTCGCGCATGTAGAGCCTGAGGGTTCGACGTATTGGAAAGTGCCGTACTATGTGGAAAAGGCAAAGCATATCGCACTTTTTTACCGCTATGTGCAGGAGAACGAGGGGGCGGGCTTCGCTGTCTCGTGGTCGGCTTGGCTTCTGGCGCACGAGTCGGATGACGATGCCGATGAATAACTTTTGAAAAAGGGATTGACGGCACAAAGAGTTCGATGTACTATATTCACAGGATTACAGAAGGATAACTGTGACAGTGGATGGAGATTCCTCCTGAGGAAACAGATGTCTTTTTGCTGATTCGGAAATGTGTGCCTTTTCTTGCGGCACGAACTTGGGAGGAATCATCATGGAGAAGAAGGATATTGATTGGAGCAGCTTGGACTTTTCCTATCATGTGACGGAACAGCGCTACGTTGCCAATTATAAGAATGGCGCTTGGGATGCGGGCGGACTCACGGGCGACGACAAGATCGTGCTGAGCGAAGATGCGGGCGTCCTGCAGTATTCGCAGTCAGTCTTCGAGGGACTCAAGGCGTACACGGCGGAGGACGGCAGGACGGTCTGTTTCCGTCCTGATCTCAACGCGCACCGCATGTATGAGTCGGCGAAGTATCTTGAGATGCCGCCGTTCCCCGAGGAGCGCTTCCTCGATGCCGTGCGTCAGGTCGTCAAGGCGAATGAGGCTTGGGTGCCGCCTTACGGCAGCGGCGCGACGCTCTACATCCGTCCCTACATGTTCGGCTCAAGCCCCGTCATCGGCGTTGCGCCGGCAGACGAGTACCAGTTCCGCATTTTTGTCACGCCCGTCGGCCCGTATTTCAAGGGCGGAGCGAAGCCCATTACGGTCAAGGTCAGTGACTTCGACCGCGCCGCGCCGCATGGCACGGGTCATATCAAGGCGGGACTCAACTACGCGATGAGCCTGCACGCTGTCATGACGGCGCACCGCGAGGGCTTTGCCGAGAACATCTATCTCGATGCGGCGACGCGCACGAAGGTCGAGGAAACGGGCGGCGCGAACATCATCTTCGTCGATGCGGACGGCAATCTCGTCGTGCCGAAGTCGCCGAGCATCCTGCCGTCGATCACGCGCCGCTCCATTACCTATGTCGCCGAGCATTACCTCGGACTCAAGGTGGATGAACGCGAAGTGCTGTTCTCCGAGGTGCCGAACTTCAAGGAATGCGGCCTCTGTGGCACAGCGGCCGTCATCTCGCCCGTCGGCAAGATCAACGACCACGGCAGGGAGATCTGCTTCGCGAGCGGCATGGAGAAGATGGGGCCCATCACTCAGAAGCTTTATGATACCTTGACGGGCATTCAGATGGGTCATATCGAAGCGCCCGAGGGTTGGATTTACGAGATCAAATAAGCCTTGTGCGAGGCGCGTATACGAGAAGCCGGGCGGGAGTCTTCCCCGTCCGGCTTCTTTGCAGGAAGGGGAGAGCCATGATTTTGAATACGGGAAGCCGCACGGACATCCCCGCCTTTTATGCCGAGTGGTTCGTGCGGCGTTTGCGCGAAGGATTCGTCATGGCGCGAAGCCCCTATGACCCGCAGCGCATCACGCGCTATGTTCTCGATCCCGCCGTCGTCGATCTCATCGTTTTCTGTACGAAGAACCCTGCGCCGCTTCTCACGTACAGGGACACACTCGCATCCTTTCGCCAGTTCTGGGGCGTGACGATCACGCCCTATGGAAAGGATGTTGAGCCGGAGACGCCGCCCGTCGAGGCGGCGATCGAGAGCCTTGCCGCCTTGTCGCGCATTGTCGGCAGACGCGCCGTGCATTGGCGCTATGATCCCGTATTCATCACAGAGAAGTACACGCTCGACTTTCACAGGCGGGCGTTTCGCCGCATGGCAGAGAAACTGTCGGGAGCGACAGAGAACTGCGTCGTGAGCTTCGTTGACCTCTATAAGAAGACGCAGCGCAATTTTCCCTCGTTGCGCGAGGTCAGCGCCGAAGAACGTCTCGCGCTCGGCAAGACGTTCGCAGCAGTTGGGCGGGAGTTCGGCATCAAGGTGCGCACCTGCCTCGAAGGAGACGATCTCGCGC
>CAJPRR010000175.1 GCA_905373085.1 uncultured Selenomonas sp. | reverse complement strand
AAAATGCGCTATAATAGAACGTGCATAAACATATCATATAGGAACGATATACAAGAAAGCTCTGAATTTATCAGCACTTCCGCGAGAAACGCGGGAAAAATCCAAGCGGAGGAGAAGAAATGAAGATTTCGACGAGAGGACGATATGCGCTGCGGCTCATGATGGATATTGCCATGAATGGCAAGGAGGAGCCGGTGCGCATTAAGGATATTGCGCGAAGGCAGGAGATCTCGGAAAAGTATTTGGAGCAGATCGTCTCCGTGCTGAACAAGGCGGGCTTCGTCAAGAGCAGCCGTGGACCGCAGGGCGGCTACCGCCTGATGCGCGCTCCGCAGGAATATACGGCGGGCAGCATCCTGCATTTGATTGAGGGCAGCCTCGCTCCCGTTGCCTGTATGGACATGGAGGAGAACGACTGTCCGCGGCATGAGCGATGTGCAACGCTTCTTCTGTGGCAGAAGCTGCACGAGGCGATGCAGGACGTCATTGATCATGTATCGCTTGCCGACCTCATCGAGAAGCAGAGGGAACTCGATGCGAAAATGAGTCAGCACTGTTCGGAAAAAGAAAACTCATGACAAAAACGCTTGAATGGTGTAAACTTATGAGAGCATTATGAAATTGTAGGCATGTAGGTGATGGGATGTTCATCCATTCGATGTTGTTCTTGATAAAGAAAGACCTTGCCTTGCTGGAAGAGGAGCTTCTGCAGGCGGTCGTCTCGCCTGTGGATCGCATCACGGAGATCGGCACGCATCTCGTGAGATCCGGCGGCAAGAGGCTGCGCCCGGCGCTCTTCCTGCTTGCGGCACGCTCCAGCAAGGATTTCGACGCGAAAAAAATGATGCCGCTCGCCGTTGCGCTTGAACTGATCCACATGGCGTCTCTCGTCCATGACGATGTGCTCGATCATGCCGATACGCGGCGCGGCGCGGTGACGGCGAACGCTATGTGGGGCAATCAGCAGGCGATTCTCTCGGGCGACTATTTCTTCGCGCGAGCCTTTCTGCTCATCGTCGAGAACGGCTTTTGCGAACGCGTATCGGGGCGCGTCGCGCAGCTTATCATGGATCTCAGCTCAGGCGAGATCATCCAGAACAAGGAGCTTTACCGCGCCTCGCGCGATGTCGAGGAGTACTATGAGCGCATCGCGAAGAAGACGGCGAACTTCCTCGCCACTTGCTGCGAGCTTGGCGCCATCGCGACGAATCTCGGTGCGGAGGCGGAGCGGGGGCTTCGTGCCTACGGCAAGTACGTCGGCATGGCGTTTCAGATTACGGACGATCTTCTTGACCTGACCTCGAACGAGAAGAAGATCGGCAAGCCTGCGGGCAACGACATCCATGAGGGCATCGTGACCTTGCCCGTGATTCGTGCGCTTGAGGTCAGCTCCGAACGTGAGGAGCTTCTTTCCATCGTGACGAATCCTGCGATGACGTGCGAGGATGTCGAGCGTGCGCTCGACATCGTGCGCGCGTCTGACGGCATCGAATATGCGAACGCCAAGGTGCGCGAGTTCCTCGCCGAGGCGAAGGATGCTCTGCCTGTCGCTCTGCCCGATAAGGTGCGTGATACCTTCTGCAAGGCGGCGGACTACATCGCGAAGCGCGAATCGTAAGTTTTGCTTGAATTATGCAAGGTCTGCTTTGTGCAGTTCTTTAAGGGGGAAAAGCTATGTTCAATTTGGGCTTTCCTGAGCTCATCCTCATCCTCGTCATCGCGCTCGTGGTATTCGGCCCGGGCAAATTGCCCGAGATCGGCCGTGCCGTCGGCAAGGGTCTCAGCGAGTTCAAAAAGGCGACGAACAATCTGATGTCCGACGTGAATAAGCCGACCGAAAGCGCCGCGCCGCCGCGTGTGCAGCAGCAGCCGATGCAGACGATTGCCGAACCGCCGGCGGGGCAGCAGCCGCTTGCACCCGAGCCGATGAATGGGACGCAGACGACCGCCGCAGAAGGCGATGCAGCGAAGAAGCAGGAAAGCGAGGGGAGATAGAAAATGCTGAGCCTTTATGAGCTTGGAGCCATCCTCCTCGTCGCGCTCATCATCTTCGGCCCGCGCAAACTGCCTGAGATCGGCAAGGCGCTCGGCAGAAGCGTGAGAGAGTTTAAGGAAGGCAAGGACGAGGCCGAAAAGAGCGCCGTCGACATCACGCCCGAGTCGTCGACGCTTGCCCAAAAAGATGAGAAGAGCGAAAAATGACATACGAAAAACATGAGCAGCCGCAAGGCTTGAGCGATGGACAGGCGGGAGCGAAGCAGCCGCAGATACAGCAGCCGCCGATTCAGCAGATGCACGAGCCGTCGATGCAGCAGCCGTCCGAGCCGCGAGAACAAGCACGGCAGCAGGCGCCGGAGGAGCGCAAGGACGGCAGCATGTCCATCATCGCGCATCTCGAAGAACTGCGGAAGCGGCTGATCTATTCGATTGCCGCCGTCGCCGTCGGCAGCGGCGTCGCTTATTTCTACATCGACGAGATCATGCGCTGCTTGACGGCGCCTGCGGGAAAACTCTACTACATGCAGCCGGCAGAGGCGTTCTTCACCTATCTGAAGATTGCGGTCTTTGGCGGCTTTTTGCTCGCTCTGCCCGTCATCTTCTACGAGATTTGGCGCTTCATCCTGCCGGCCTTGACCGTGCGCGAGAGAAAGGCGCTGCTCCTCATCGTGCCGCTTTCCGTCGTGCTCTTCGTCGTCGGCATCGCCTTTTCCTTTACCCTTGTATTGCCCGCCGCCATCCGCTTCTTCATAGGCTTCGGCACGGACAATCTGGAGCCGCTTTTTTCCTTGGGCAAGTACCTTGACTTCGTGCTGGCGTTCATCCTGCCGTTTGGCTGCATCTTTGAACTGCCGCTCATCATCGTGGTTCTCGCGAAGCTCGGGTTCGTCGGCTCTGCCTTTCTTTGGAAGCAGCAGCGCATCGTGGTGTTTCTGTCTTTCGTCATCGGCGCTGTCATTTCCCCGACACCCGATGTTTTTTCTCAGACGATGATCGCCGTGCCCATGATCCTCCTCTATGAGATCAGCTACGTCATCGTTCGTTTCGTTTTGCGCAAATAAGGAGGAATATTCGTGGCTTTCAAGGATTTACGCGAGTTTATTGAGGAACTGGAATCGCGCGGGCTTTTGCGCCGCATCAAGACCGAGGTTGACGCCGAACTCGAAATCACCGAGATCACCGACCGCGTTTCCAAGATGGAGGGCGAGAAGAACGTCGCGCTGCTTTTCGAGAACGTCAAGGGCTACGACATGCCCGTGCTCATGAACGCTTTCGGCAGCATGGAGCGCATGAGCATCGCCTTGGGCGTTGAGAGCCTCGATGAGATCGCCGATGATCTGCGCGATTTCATGCGTCTGCCGAAGATCTCGCTCGCGAACAAGATGGATCTCGTCACGCTCATCCCGAAGATGCGCAAGGCGGTGAACTTCCCGAAGTACGTCAAGAAAGCGCCGTGCCAGGAAGTCGTAGAGATGGATAATCCGTCGCTCGACATCCTGCCGATCTTGAAGTGCTGGCCCGAGGACGGCGGCCCCTTCATCACGCTGCCGCTCGTCTTTACGAAAAATCCCGAGACGGGCAAGCGCAACGTCGGCATGTACCGTCTGCAGAAGTACGACAAGAATACGACGGGCATGCACTGGCATATTCATAAAAACGGCGCGGAGAACTTCCGTGCGGCAAAGGAGCAGGGCAAGGACCGCATCGAGGTCGCCGTTGCCATCGGCACGGATCCCGTCCTCACGTATGCCGCGACGGCGCCCCTGCCGCGCGACATTGACGAGATGGTCTTCGCGGGCTTTCTGCGTCACAAGTCGGTCGAGCTTGTCAAGTGCAAGACGGTCGATATTGAGGTGCCGGCGACGAGCGAGATCGTCCTGGAGGGCTATGTGCTGGAAAGCGAACGCCGCCGCGAAGGGCCGTTCGGCGATCATACGGGCTATTATTCTCTGGCGGACGATTACCCGGTCTTTCACATCACCTGCATCACGCACCGCAAGAATCCGATTTATCCGGCGACGATCGTCGGCAAGCCTCCAATGGAGGACTGCTTCCTCGCGAAGGCGACGGAGCGCATCTTCCTGCCGCTCCTGCAGCAGATCGCGCCCGAGATCGTCGACATCAACATGCCGCTCGAAGGCGTGTTCCACGACTGCTGCGTCGTCTCCATCAAGAAGACGTACCCGATGCAGGCGCGCCGCGTCATGCACGCGATCTGGGGCACGGGGCAGATGATGTTCTGCAAGATGATCATCGTCGTCGACGCGCATGTGAACGTGCAGGA
>CAJPRR010000174.1 GCA_905373085.1 uncultured Selenomonas sp. | reverse complement strand
ATCGTCAAGTTCGTCGGCTGCTACCACGGCCACAGCGACAGCCTGCTCGTCGACGCAGGCTCGGGGCTTGCGACCTTCGGCGTGCCGTCGAGTCCCGGCGTGACCGAGGGCGTCGCCAAGGACACGATCACCGTGCCGTTCAACGACTCGGACGCCATCACGCGCGTCATGACGGAATACGGCAAAGACGTCGCCTGCATCATCGTCGAGCCTGTCGCAGGCAACATGGGCTGTGTCCTGCCCGAAAACGGCTATCTCGACACCTTGCGCACTTTGAGCGAAAAGCACGGCGCACTCCTCATCTTCGACGAAGTCATGTGCGGTTTCCGCGCCTCCTTGGGCGGCGCACAGGCGGCCTACGGCATCACGCCCGATCTCACCTGCCTCGGCAAGATCATCGGCGGCGGCCTGCCTTGCGCGGCCTACGGCGGCCGCCGTGACGTCATGGAGCAGATCGCGCCCGCAGGCCCCGTCTACCAGGCGGGCACGCTCTCGGGCAATCCGCTTGCCATGACGGCGGGCATCGAAACGCTCAAGCTCATCTTGAAAGAACCCGAGCCGGGAGAAGCCGACGCGAGCCGTGCGCTCACCTTGAAGACGAAGAAGCTCGTCCTCGGCCTTGAGTCCGCCGCACGCGAGGCGGGAGTCAAGATTCAGGCGCACCAGGCCGGCTCGATGTTCAGCATCTTCTTCAATGATGGCAAGGTCAAGGACTACGCAAGCTCCGCCGCTTCGGATCAGGAAGCCTTCAAGGTTTGGTTCCGCGCCATGCTCGAACAGGGCGTCTACCTCGCCCCCTCGCAGTTCGAGACGCTCTTCCTCTCGCTCGCCCACACAGATGAAGACATCGACCGCACGATCGCGGCGGCGGAAAAGGCGTTTCGAACGGTCAAGGAAAAGAAGTGAAGATGATGCAGTCCATGCGGCTGACCGTGCCGCATGGACTGCATCAAAACATAACATAAAAGCAAACAGCCCGACAGGCAAGCCGTCGGGCTGTTTGTGTTTGAACGACCTGAATCGGATGCGTTCTTACTTGTCGTAGGCCGTCTTCGTCGCATCGAGACGCGCGATGGCGCGGCGCAGAGCCGCTTCCGCACGCTCCAAGTCGATCGTCTTCTGCTCCGCCGTCGTCGTACCTTTGCGGAATGCGTCGATACGTTCCTTCGCACGCTGATAGGCGCGTTGGGCGCGGTTGATGTCGATGTCAATCGGCTCTTCGGCAGCGGAGGCGAGCACCGTGATCTTTTCGGGCTGCACTTCCATGAAGCCGCCGGAGACGGCGATGAGCTCTTCGCGGTCGGGGAACTTCACATGCATGGCATGGGGCAGCAGCCCCGTGACAAGCGGCGCATGATGCGGCAGGATGCCAAGCTCGCCGCCCGTCGAGCGCACGATGAGCATGGCGATGTCGTCGCTGTAGACGACCCGATCGGGGGAGACAATTTCGAGCTTGATGGAAGCCACGAATCATCCCTCCTTTTTGATCTTGTCCGCTTTTTCGATGACCTCGTCGATGTTGCCGACCATGTAGAACGCGTTCTCGGGCAGATCGTCATACTTGCCTTCGAGAATTTCCTTGAAGCCGCGGATCGTTTCCTTCAGCGGCACATACTTGCCGGGCGAGCCCGTGAAGACTTCGGCGACGGCAAAGGGCTGCGACAGGAAGCGCTGGATCTTGCGCGCACGCGCAACGGTGAGCTTGTCCTCGTCGGAAAGCTCCTCCATGCCGAGGATCGCGATGATGTCCTGCAATTCCTTGTACTTCTGAAGCACCGCCTGCACGCCGCGCGCGACTTCGTAGTGATCCTCGCCGATGACGTTCGGGTCGAGGATGCGCGATGTGGAATCCAAAGGATCGACGGCGGGATAGATGCCGAGCTCGGCGATCTGGCGCGAAAGAACGGTCGTCGCATCGAGATGCGTGAACGTCGCCGCAGGCGCCGGATCCGTCAAGTCATCCGCCGGCACATAGACCGCCTGTACGGACGTGATCGAGCCTTTCTTCGTCGAGGTGATGCGCTCCTGCAGAGCGCCGACGTCCGTCGTCAATGTCGGCTGGTAGCCGACGGCGGAAGGCATGCGGCCGAGAAGAGCCGAAACCTCGGAACCCGCCTGAATGAAACGGAAGATGTTGTCGATGAAGAGCAGAACGTCCTGCCCCTGCACGTCGCGGAAGTATTCCGCCATGGTAAGTCCCGTCAGGGCGACGCGCATACGCGCTCCCGGCGGCTCGTTCATCTGACCGTAGACGAGCGCCGTCTTGTCGATGACGCCCGACTCCGTCATTTCTGACCAGAGGTCGTTGCCTTCACGCGTACGCTCGCCGACGCCGGCGAATACGGAGTAGCCGCCGTGCTCGGTCGCGATGTTATGAATCAGCTCCATGATGAGAACCGTCTTGCCGACGCCCGCGCCGCCGAAGAGGCCGATCTTGCCGCCGCGCGAGTACGGAGCAATGAGGTCGACGACTTTGATGCCCGTCTCAAGGATCTGCGTCGACGTCTCCTGCTCGTCGAACTTCGGAGCCGGACGATGGATCGGCCAAGACTCCTTATTGCCGACGGGAGCGGGATTGTGGTCGACCGTGCGGCCGAGCACGTTGAAGACGCGCCCGAGGCACGCATCGCCGACGGGCACCTTGATCGGCGCACCTGTGTCTTCGGCTTCCATGCCGCGCATGAGACCATCCGTCGAGCTCATGGCGATGCAGCGCGTGACGCTGTCGCCGAGATGCTGCATGACTTCGACGACGAGGTCGATGTCGATGTCTTCCACCTTGCCCCGGATCGTGATGGCATTGAGGATGGCCGGCAGCTCTCCCGCTGAAAATTCGATATCTACGACAGGTCCGATGACCTGTACGACTTTACCTTTAGCCAATGCTAAACCTCCTTACTTCAAGGCTTCCGCACCGCCCACGATCTCGGTGATCTCGCGGGTTATGCCAGCCTGACGCACTTTGTTGTAGTGCAGGTCAAGCTTACGGATGAGCTCCTCGGCGTTGTCCGTCGCATTGCTCATCGCGTTCATGCGGGAGCTGAGTTCGCTCGCGGCGGACTGCAAGAGCGCCGCGTACACCGTCGTCACGAGGTACTGCGGCAGCAGGAAGCTCAAGACCTCCTCCGCCGACGGCTCGTAGATGTACTGGGCATGAGGACCTTCCTTCGCCTCGCCGAGGCCTTCAAAAGGCAGGAGCTGCATCGTTTCCGGCACGCAGCTGATCGAGGAGATGAAGCGCGTGTAGACCATGCAGATCTCCTTGACGCCGCCCTCGGTAAAGCGGCGCGTGAGATCGGCGGCGATCGTGCGCGCTTCTTCATAAGTCGGACGCTCGCTGATGCCAACGTAGGATTCCGCGATGTCGTAGCCCCTGTGCTTGAAATGATCGCGCGCCTTGCGGCCCACGGTCACAAGCGTCGTCTTCGGCTTGTCCTTGACGAGGCTTGCGACGAGCTTGAATACGTTGCTCGAATAAGCGCCCGCAAGCCCCTTGTCTGCGGCGCAGACGAGATAGAGCGTCTTGCCTTCGGGGTGCGTCTCCAACAGCGGATGGCTGAAATCGCCGGCGTTCGCCGCGATGTCCTTGACCACCTCGGCCATCTTCTCTGCGTAGGGGCGGTTGTTCGTCGCCGCATCCTTGGCACGGCGCAGCCTTGAGGTCGCGATCATATTCATAGCGTTCGTGATCTGCTGGATGCTTTTTACGCTCTTGATCCTTCGGCGTATATCCTGCAAGCTAGCCAAAATGAATCACCTCGCTATTATTCTTTGACCCTGTAAGAAACCGTCTCCTTGAACTCCTCGATGCACTTCTTGATCTCGGCTTCCAAAGCGTCGTCGAGCTTCTTCTGCTCGGCAATCTTCTTGCCGACATCGGCATGGCTTGCGTGCATGAACTTGATGAAGTCCTCCTGGAACTTGACGACTTTCTCGACGGGGATGTCCGCGAGGAAGCCGCGCACGGCCGTGAAGAGCACGAGCACCTGATCCTCGACGGCGAGCGGCGAGTACTGCGGTTGCTTCAACGTCTCGACCATGCGTGCGCCGCGGTCGAGCTGCTCCTTCGTCGCCTTGTCGAGATCGGAGCCGAACTGCGCGAAGGCAGCAAGCTCGCGGTACTGTGCGAGGTCGAGGCGCAGCGTGCCCGCGACCTGCTTCATCGCCTTAATCTGCGCCGAACCGCCGACGCGCGAGACGGAGAGGCCGACGTTGATCGCCGGGCGGATGCCCGAGTAGAACGCATCGGTTTCGAGCATGATCTGACCGTCGGTAATGGAAATGACGTTCGTCGGGATGTACGCCGAGAGGTCGC
>CAJPRR010000173.1 GCA_905373085.1 uncultured Selenomonas sp. | reverse complement strand
AAGGAAGTCGCGACGAAGACGAACGACATCGCGGGCGACGGCACGACGACGGCTACGCTCCTCGCACAGGCGATGATCCACGAGGGCATGAGGAACGTCGCTGCGGGCGCGAATCCGATGATCCTCAAGAAGGGCATCGAGCAGGCGGTCAAGAAGCTCGTCGACGAGATCAAGAGCAATTCGAAGAAGGTCGAGGGCAAGGCGGCGATCGCGCAGGTCGCGGCGATTTCTTCGAGCGACGAGGAAGTCGGCGAGCTGATCGCCGAGGCGATGGAGAAGGTCGGCAAGGACGGCGTCATCACGGTCGAGGAGTCGAAGTCCATGGACACGAACCTCTCGGTCGTCGAGGGCATGCAGTTCGATCGCGGCTACATCTCCCCCTACATGGTCACGGACACGGACAAGATGGAAGCCGTCCTCGACAATCCGTACATCCTCATCACGGATCGCAAGATCTCGGCGATTGCCGACATCCTGCCGATTCTTGAGAAGGTCGTAAAGCAGGGCAAGGAGCTCATGATCATCTCCGAGGATCTCGATGGCGAGGCGCTTGCGACGCTCGTCGTCAACAAGCTGCGCGGCACGTTCAAGGCTCTTGCCGTCAAGGCTCCGGGCTTCGGCGACCGCCGCAAGGCGATGCTCGAAGACATCGCTATCCTGACGGGCGGCACGGTCATCTCCGAGGAAGTCGGCAGGAAGCTCGACAGCGTCGAGATCGAGGATCTCGGTCAGGCGCGTCAGGTTCGCGCTTCGAAGGAGGAGACGACGATCGTCGACGGCTCGGGCGACAAGGCGAAGATTGACGCTCGCGTCGAGCAGATCAAGAAGCAGGTCGCGGAGACGACTTCGGACTTCGACAAGGAGAAGCTGCAGGAGCGCCTCGCAAAGCTCGCGGGCGGCGTCGCCGTCATCGAGATCGGCGCTGCGACCGAGGTCGAGATGAAGGACAAGAAGCTGCGCATCGAGGACGCGCTGAACGCTACGCGTGCGGCGGTCGAAGAGGGCATCGTCGCCGGCGGCGGCACGACGTTCGTCGACATCCTGCCGGCGCTTGACGCTTTGAGCGCCGAGGGCGACGTGCAGACGGGCATCAACATCGTGAAGCGTGCCATCGAGGAGCCGGTTCGCCAGATTGCAGACAACGCGGGCCTTGAGGGTTCCGTCGTCGTCGAGAACGTCAAGAAGTCGGCGAACGGCACGGGCTTCAACGCTCTGACGGGCGAGTACGTCGACATGATCGGCGCGGGCATCGTCGATCCGGCGAAGGTCACGCGCTCCGCTCTGCAGAATGCGGCGAGCATCGCGGCGATGGTTCTGACGACGGAGACGCTCGTGGCGGACAAGCCGGAGAAGGAGCCTCCGATGCCGATGGGCGCACCGGGCATGGGCGGCGGCATGCCAGGCATGATGTAAGGCGCAATCCCCTCGCAAACAACTTGAAATAGAAAAGCTTCCTGCTGCACGTCGTTGCAGCAGGAAGCTTTTTTTGTGTCCGTATTTTTTTAGCCGCGGCTTCGCGCGAGCCAAGCGTTCATGGCGGCGACGAAGACGAGGGAGAAGAGGACGAGAGCCGTCGCCCATTGGAAGGCGAGGTCGTAGTCGTTCGCCTGCACGGCGGCGTAGATCGCTGTGGACATCGTCTGCGTCGTGCCGGGGACGTTGCCTGCGAACATGATGGTCGCACCGAACTCGCCGAGCGCACGCGTGAACGTCAGCACGAGTCCCGCAACGATGCCGTGCTTGGCGTTCGGCACGAGGATGCGCCAGAAGATGCGCCACTCGGAGATGCCGAGCGTGCGTGCCGCATAGACGATGTTTTTGTCAAGCTGCTCGAAGGCGCCGCGCGCCGTGCGGTACATGAGGGGCAGCGAGACGACGACGGCGGCGATGACGGTCGCCTTCCATGTGAAGACGAGCGGCACGCCGAAGTCGAGGAGCATTTGCCCTAGAGGGCTTTTCCTGCCGAATACGAGCAGCAGGAAGAAGCCGACGACGGTCGGTGGCAGCACCATGGGCAATGTGATGACAGCGTCGGCAATGCCTTGGAAGCGCCTCAGATGGAGGACGGCGTAGGCGAGGGCGATGCCGAGGAAGAAGGAGATGAAGGTGGCGACCGTCGCCGTCTTCAAGGTGATCCAAAAGGGAGAAAATTCCATGTGCGCCTCCTATCGTTCGAGCAAGATGAGCCGATCGGCGGGAAAATGCAGATAGAATTCTTTCTGCCCCAGCCCTTGCCAAGCGATTTTTTCAATCTCCCAACGCACGGGTGCGGCGTCCGAATCTGCCTTCTTCGCCATGACGAGGTAGGAAAAGGCATCCTCTATGATCTGCATGGCTTCCATGCGCGGTGTGTTTTCCGCCGCTTCTTCGCGCAGGGAAAAGAAGTGGGCGCGGATGCCGACGTAGCGGAGATTCTCGGGCACGGGGGCGGCAGAGTGCAGCGTGATCTTCCAGTCCTCGGCGAAGAGCTCATGCTCTGCTGTGCGACGTGCGCGGGAGACGTTCTTACAGCCCGTGAGGAGAGTCGCCGCGAGTGTGCCGGGCTGCTCGAAGAGCGCGTGCTTCGTGCCGAGCGATTCGAGTGCGCCGCTGCTCAGGACGGCGATGCGATCGGCCAGGCGGTAGGCTTCGCCGCGGTCGTGCGAGACGAGGACAGCGGCGCGTCCGTAGTCGTCGAAGAGGTGCAGCAGTTCCAGCTCCAACTGCCACTTGAGGTAGCTGTCGAGCGCGGAAAATGGCTCATCGAGCAGCAGTAACTCTGCATCGGAGGCGAGGATGCGCGCGAACGCCGTGCGCTGCTTCTGCCCGCCCGAGAGCTCCTTGGGGTAGGAGTTTTCGAGTCCCGCAAGCGAAAAGCGCGCAAGCTCCCTTTCGAGGAGCTTGCGCTTTTCTTCTTTCGTGCCGCGTGCCGAAAACGTGATGTTCTCGGCCACGGTCATGTTGGGAAAGAGGGCGTAGTCTTGGAACAGGTAGCCGACGCGGCGCTTCTGCGGCGCGAGGTTGACGCCCTTTTCGCTGTCGAAAAGCGTGCGCCCGTTGAGCAGGATGCGGCCCTCATCGGGCTTTTCGATGCCCGCGATGCACTTCAAGGTCATGCTCTTGCCGCAGCCCGAGGCGCCGAGCAGCGCGAGCACTTCGTCGCGCACGGAGAATTCCACGGCAAGATCGAAGCCGCGCAGCTTCTTGCGGATCTTGACTTCAAGCTCCATCACTTGCCAGCGGCTTTGAAGCCGTACTTTTCAAGGATCGCCATGCCCTTTTCCGAGGAAACGAAGTCGAGGAAGGATTTCGCCTCGTCCATGTGTTTCGTGTCCTTCAAGATGGCGGCGGGATAGATGACGGGCTTGTGCGAGCCTGCCGGAGCTTTCGCTGCGACCTTGACCTTGTCGGAAATGGCGGCGTCCGTCGCGTAGACGACGCCGCAGTCCGCGTCGCCTGTCTCCGTCCACGAGAGAACTTGGCGCACGTCGGAGCCGTAGACCGCCTTGGTCTTCACCTGGTCGAGGATGCCGAGCTTCGTGAGGATTTCCTCCGTGTACTGGCCGACAGGAACGCCCTTCGGCTCGCCGAGAGCGATGCGCGAAGCTGCGGGCGTCGCAAGCGCGTCAAAGGAGGTGATCGCTTTGCCGTCATCCTTGGGAACGATGAGCACGACCTCGTTTTCGAGGAGGTTCTTGCGCGTGCCGTCAGCGAGAAGTCCCGCCTTTTCGAGCGCATCCATCTGCTTCTGCGCCGCCGAGAAGAAGAGGTCGGCGCTGCCGCCGTTCTCAATCGCCTGCTGCAGGGCGCCGCTGCTGCCGAAGTTGAAGACGAGCTTCGTCTGAGGATGCTCCTTCGCGTACTCGGTCGCCAGCTCATTCATCGCGTCGGTCAAGCTCGCGGCAGCGGAGACCTGCAGTTCGACGGAATCTTTCTTCGCGTCCGAAGCGCTCGGTGCAGTGCCGCAGCCCGCGAGAACGAAGAGGGCGAGGCACGAGAGGAGAAGGGCGATTTTTTTCATGGAAAAACTCCTTTCTTCGGTGAAAATCATTATACCATATTATCTTAGTATAACATAAGAAAAGCGACTTGCAGTAATATTTATCACTGCATATCCCATATTCGATAGAAAATTTTTCATCTGTGATATTTGTTACAGGACAAATCCGAGAAAATCTTGCTATAATAAAGCGGATTAAAAGATTTAGAGAAGCACGGATGAAAATATCCGTATTCTTTAAGGAACCACTGATAAATTCAGCTACCCATCTTCACACATCTACACTGTCCTGTCGTCGTCGACAAATCCTCGACGTAGCCACTGCTACGCCTGCGGTTTGTCTCCTA
>CAJPRR010000172.1 GCA_905373085.1 uncultured Selenomonas sp. | reverse complement strand
AAAAAGGAATCGGCAGTGCCGATTCCTCGCTTGTCGAAATGGTGGAGACGAAGGGGATTGAACCCTCGACCTCTCGGATGCGAACCGAACGCTCTCCCAGCTGAGCTACGTCCCCATGTCGTACTTTTCTAGTATACTGCATCTCGAAGGAAAATGCAAGCGGGAAAATGGAAAAAGTTGCACCAGCAAGAAAAAATCTTGGTTTCATGGAAGAATCTGCTGGCAGAAGTTGAAAAAAATATGGAACGGTGCTACTATTAAAATTACCGAGTGGTACGATATGTTTCATTTGTTTGAGGGGAAGAAAGGAAGTGGGGTCATGAGCTTGACGAGAAAGCTGCTGCTTTTTCTTTTGGGCGTCATGGGATGTTTTTGGTTGGCAGGCTGCAGCCTTGCAGGCGTCGGAGGATCGGGAAAGGTGATCTACGCGAACCACAACGATGACGACGCCTTCGCCATGCAGCTCAAGAATACGTTCGGGGAGAAGGCGAAGGCTGCGGGACTCGATGTGGAGTTCCTCGACGCCAAGGGCGACAGCAATCTGCAGATTGACCAGCTCAATGAGGCGATCAGCAACAAGGCGGCCGCCATCGTGCTCCTCGCGATGGATGGCACGAGCATCGTGCCTACGGTCGAGAAGGCGCGCGAGGCGGGCATCCCCGTCATCATCATGAACCGCGAGGTGAACGACCCGAAGGTGATCGGTTCGCTCTCCGACGACCGCGAGGCGGGCAGGATGCAGGGCGAGTTCATGGCAAGCCATCTGCCGCCGAACGCCAAGATCGTCTACCTGATGGGCGAAAGCTCCCTGAGCGTCGCCATCAAGCGCTGGGAGGGATTCAAGGAAGCGTGCCTCGACAAGCGTCCCGACGTCACGCTCCTCGCCTCTGTCGACGGCAGCTGGAGCAAAGCGGAGGGCATGAAGGCCATGACGCTCTGGCTGAGCTTCTTCCCGGAGATCAACGGCGTCGTCGCCGCGAACGATGAGATGGCCTTGGGCGCGATCCAGGCCTTGAAAGCGGCGAACCGCCTTCAAGGCTGCCTCGTGACGGGCGTCGATGCGACGCCGGACGGCCTTGCGGCGGTCGAAGCGGGCGAGCTTTCACAGACGGTCAAGCAGGATGCAGAGGGACAGGCGGCGGGCGCGGTCACGCTCGTGCAGGGCTTCCTAAGCGGCAAAGCGCCGACCGAAAGCCTTGACATTCCGTTCACGTCCATCACGCGCGAAAATGTCGCGCAGTTCGTGAAGTAAGGGGGCTGGGAAACATGAGCAATTTTACTTTGGGCAGCGAGATCCTGAAGGATTACAGCGTAAAGACGAAGGTCACGATCCTTTCCGTCTTCCTCCTCCTTACCGTGGCGCTCGTCGCCGCTGTCGGCATCTATTCGAGCCATTCGGCAAAGCAGGCGCTCGACGAGATGTATCACCATAACCTGATGACGACGCAGTATCTGAACGACGCGAACAATCGACTGCGCAGCATCACCGTCAATGTATCTTACATCGTGCAGCAGAACTTCACGCAGGAGAATCGTCAGATCCTCCTCGATGACATCGCGGGCGACCTCGCAGGCATCCGGCACGACGTCGATGAGATCAAGAAAATGGAGCAGAGTGAGCGCACGCAGACGGCACTCTCCGCGCTCGACAAGGATCTCGATGCGGCGGATGCCGCGGTCAAAGCCGTCGGCACACTCGGCACAGCGCCCGAGGACAAGGCAGAAGCGTACAA
Source organism: uncultured Selenomonas sp. (assembly GCA_905373085.1). GTDB lineage: Bacteria > Bacillota > Negativicutes > Selenomonadales > Selenomonadaceae > Selenomonas. Next base: position 2,603 of record CAJPRR010000172.1, on the reverse strand, counting down.
TCAGCTCTCCTCCCTGACGGCGATCGGCGCCAACATGCAGGTTCTGACGCCGGACAACGTGTTCCAGGGCAAGCAGCTCTTCGAGACGAACAACATCCAGTATGCACGCACGCTGAAGATCTTCGCCGCGATCATTCTCATCAGCCTGATTCTCGGCATCGTCATGTCGCGCATCATCGCGGACAACATCTCGGCGCCGTTGAATACGTCGATCGACCACCTCAATGCTGTCGCGACGGGCGACTTGAACCGCGAGATTCCGGCCGCGCTGTCGAACCGCGCCGATGAGATCGGCGTCGTCGTCAAGGCTCTGATGAAGATGCAGGGCTTCATGAAGCAGGTGCACGAGGAAGCCGAGAAGACAGACGCCGCCGTCGGCGAACTCGAAGCGATGATCAACGCGATGAACAACGAAACGCAGGACATGTCCGCCGTAACAGAGGAGATGTCAGCGGGCATGGAAGAGACGGCAGCCTCGACGGCGAGCATGCAGCAGGTCAGCGGCCACCTGAGCGAAGAGATCCAGCACACCGTGCAGGAAATGAAAAAGAGCGAAGCGTACACGTGCGAGATAGCCGTGCGCGCGACCGAGCTGAAGGCGAAGATGGAGCAGTCGCAGGAAGCCTCGAACCGCGTTTACGGCTCAACGAAGACCTCCGTGGAAAACGCCATCGAAGCCGCGAAGGTCGTGCAGGAGATCGAGACGCTCACGCAAGCCATCACGGACATTGCCGAGCAGACGACCCTGCTCGCCCTAAATGCGAGCATCGAGGCGGCGCGTGCCGGCGAGCAGGGTCGCGGCTTCGCCGTCGTCGCTGGCGAGGTCGGCAAGCTCGCCGAGCAGTCGCAGGAAACAGCGGAGAGGATCAAGAGCCTCACGAGCCAAGTCATGGGCGCGATGGAAGCCCTGTCGAAGGGCGCCTTCGACCTGCTGCACTTCATCGACGACGACATCCGCAAGGACTACGCGCAGATGGACGAAACCGCCGTGCAGTACAAGGAAGATGCGGAGTTCTTCCACAAGACGGCCAAGGGCAGCACGAAAACCTCCGAAGAGCTTCTTGTCTCCGTGCGCAACATGAATCAGTCGATGGACGAGATCGGACGCGCGACGCACGAGAGCGCCGACGGCAACACGCACATCGCCGAAAACATCGTCGGCATGGCGGAAAAGTACGCCGACATCCTCGAAAAGGTACAGGGATTCAAGGAAGGCACGGAACGCCTCAAGCATCTCGTGACGGCGTTTTCCAAATAATCTCCGGAGCTTTCGCAAATCTCAGGGCAGAAGCGTTCTCTTTCAAAGCTTCTGCCCTGTTTTTCAAAAAGAACGAAAACAAACAAAAAACTGCCGTGCACCGAAGTGCGCGGCAGTCCTTTTTTCTTGAGAAAACATGGAGAATCGTGTGCGGCAATCCTGCCGCGAAGTGCGCCGATTCAGAGTGCCTTGGCGACGGCCTCGCCGAGCGCTTCGCAGGCCTTGACGCCGTCGTCGTCGGGCGCGTTCTCGACGATCACGCCGTCGGAGACGAGCTTGGCGCCGGCAGCCTTCGTGCGCTCCGCCCAAGCCTCCATCCAAGCGCCCGCGCCCCAGCCGTAAGAGCCGAAGAGACCGACGGGAACGCCCGAGAGCTTCTTCTCCGCTTCCGTGAAGAACGGCTCGAACTCGTCCTCCTCCAAGACTTCGTCGCCCATCGCGGGGCAGCCGAAGAGGAAACCGTTGTAGTCCGCCATCTTGTCCGCGCCGAAATCGCCGACCGTGAAGAGCTCCGCTTCTGCGCCGCCCTTCTTCGCGCCCTCAAGGACGGCTTTCGCCATCTCTTCCGTGTTGCCCGTGCCGCTCCAATACACAACCGCTACTTTTCCCATGTCAAAGACCTCCTGATGTTTTTTTGTAATAGAACTGCCGGATTGCCGTCCGCGTTAGACCGCTTCCAAAAGCTCCGCCATCGGCGTGCCGCGGCCCAGACGCGCACAAAGCCGCTCCGTGCAGTCCGTATATCGCTGGAAAAGGGCGCGCGCCTCCTCCTCGTTCGCGTAGACCTTCCAATAGCCCGCGCAAGCGAAATCGCGCCCCTTGTTCTCGATGAAGCCTTCCACGTCCTCCGCCGGATAGCCGAGGAAGAGTCCGACCTCATGCGGGAAGCTCTTCTGAAGCCGGATGCGCATGGAAAGATACTCCAAATGCGCTTCGAGTGCATCGCTCGCACGGTAGCCGAAACGCGCCAAGAGCGCGATCACCGCCGGCTGCTCCAAGATGCGTTCCAGGAGCTTCCTGCGGTAGAAGAGCATGAGAACATACTCCTCGCCCTCCGTCAAGCGGACGGGCGTGATGCCTTTGCACTCGAAGCATGTCGCATACGATTCGAGAAGCGCATCGAAATCCTCGAAGCGGCTCTTCTGAAAAGAAACAAGGCTCGCAGGCTTGATGCCCGCGAACGTCGGCGCACAGTGGAAGCAGAGCATACGCTCAAAACCATCCTTGCCCAAAATCATCACCTCCAGCAATGTATGTATAGAATAGCATATATGGTAATGATTTTCAATATATAAATAAAAGTTTTTAGGCAGGAAGGGGGGCTGTGAACAAAATGCGAAAGCAT
>CAJPRR010000171.1 GCA_905373085.1 uncultured Selenomonas sp. | reverse complement strand
CCCGCCCCGCCGCGCGGAATCACGACATCCAAGAGGCCGTCGAGGTGCAGCATCGCTTCGACGCCCTGCCTATCCGTCGAGTCGATGAAGCCGATCGCGCCCGCAGGCACTCCCGCCTCCTGCGCCGCCTGCGCGAGAAGCGACGCGATCGCCGTATTCGAGCGGATCGCGTCTGCACCGCCGCGCAGCAGCACGGCGTTGCCCGACTTCAGGCAAAGCCCCGCCGCATCTGACGTCACATTGGGACGCGCCTCGTAGATAATGCCGACGACGCCGAGCGGCACGCGCACGCGACGGATTTCGAGACCGTTGGGGCGCACCGTCGAGAAGTCGCCGCGCCCGATGGGATCGGCAAGAGCCGCCGTCTCGCGCAGACCCTGCGCCATCGCGTGAATGCGGCTCTCATCAAGCATAAGGCGGTCGAGGTAGGAGCGCTTGATCGCCTTCTTCATGCGCGCCTCTTCGAGATCTTCGGCGTTCGCATCCAAGATGAGACGCATCCGCTTTTCGAGCATATCCGCCATAGCATGAAGCGCCCTGTTCTTGTCCTCAGGCTTCATGACTGCCAGAAGTCTCGACGCCTCCTTCGCCGCCTGTGCCTTTTCCTTGACCAACGCCTCAATGTTCATGATGAACCCCTCCCCATACTGCAGCCCCGCCGCTATGCGGGTCTTCAGACCATCAGAACCATATTGTCGCGGTGGATGACCTCCTCGTGGAACTCGCCCTCGATGAGTCCTGCGAAATCGCGGCTCTTGCGCCCTGCAATCTTCTCGATCTGCTGCGCACTGTAATTGACGATGCCGCGCGCAATCTCCTGCTGACGCGCCGACAGCACGCGCACCGTCGTGCCCGCCGTGAAGCCGCCCTCGACGGCGCGGATGCCCGCCGCCAGAAGGCTTGACCCATGCGTGCGCATCGCCTCCTCGCAGCCCTCGTCGACGATGATGTCGCCCGCGATGCGCTTGCCGAAGGCGAGCCAGCTCTTTCTGACCCGAAGATGCGACTCCTTCGCAGGGAACACCGTGCCCACAGTCTCGCCCGCAAGGACAGCGGAAATCACGTCATCCTTCGCACTCGGAGCGATGACGAATGTCGCGCCCGCATTCACGGCGATCTTCGCCGCCTCGATCTTCGTCGCCATGCCGCCCGTGCCGAAGGAAGAGCCCGCGCCGCCCGCCATGCGCTCGATCTCGTGGGTGATCTCCGCGACCTCAGGAATCAAGCGCGCTGTCTTGTCTTCCTGCGGATTTGCCGTGTAAAGCCCGTCAATATCCGAAAGGATGAGCAAGGCGTCAGCGTCGATGAGCGTCGCAACCGTCGCCGACAGCGTATCATTGTCGCCAATCTTGATCTCGTCAACGGCGACGACATCATTCTCGTTGATGACGGGCACGGCGCCCATGGCAAGGAGCTCCAGGAGTGCGTTGCGCGAATTGGCGTACTGGTGGTGACGCGCGGCATTTTCCTTCGTCAGGAGCACCTGCGCCGCCGTCTGTCCGTAGTCGGCAAAAAACTTTTTGTAAAGCGTCATGAGGCTCGACTGCCCGATGGCCGCCAAGGCTTGGCGTGCGGGAATCTCCGCCGGCTTCTTCTGAAGGCCGATGCTGTCCATGCCGATGGCGATGGCGCCCGAACTAACGAGAACCATCTCGCGCCCCGCGTTCTTGAGGTCGGCGATCTCGCGCACGAGGCGATCCATGCGCCGGAAGTCAGGCTTTCCCGAAGTGCGCACGAGCGTGCTCGTGCCGACCTTGACGACGATGCGCTTCGCCTCGCGCAGACGTTCGCGTGCATTCATACATCATGCCTCCCTCGAAGAACCGCTGATACGTTCAGCCGCCTGTCTTCACACATTTGCGCTTCCCTTTTTACCGCTACTCGCGGTACTCAAACTCCATATCGCCGATATGAACCGTCATGCCTTCCTTGATGCCGCGCTCCTTCAAGAGCGCGTCGATCTTCTTCATGCGCCATATATACTGGAAGCGGCGCACCGCCTCGTCGTTGCCGAAGTTCGTCATGGCGACGAGCTTTTCCAACGCCTTGTTCGAGACGATGAAATCGGCGCGGTCGTTGCGCGTGATCGTCACGGCGTCCTCCTCTGCCGTTTCAAAGGACGCATCGTAGACGCGCACCTCTTCCGCCTTCTCCTGCGGCTCTTCCTTCAAGGTTTCAAGCGTCTCGCCCACATAGTCGATGAGTTCCTTCAAGCCTTGATGCGCGGCCGCTGAAACGGCGAAGATGCGAATGCCCTCCTTCTTTGCGAGGGCTTCCAGACGAGGCAGATTCTCAGCCGCTTCGGGCAAGTCCATCTTGTTGGCGACGAGGATCTGCGTGCGCGAGGCGATCTTCTCACTGTACTTCTTGAGCTCCGCGTTGATGCGGTAGTAGTCCTCTACGGGATCGCGCCCCTCGATGCCGGAAGCATCGACAAGATGCAGGATGAGACGCGTGCGCTCGACATGACGCAGGAAGTCGTGCCCGAGACCCGCACCGTCCGCCGCGCCCTCGATGAGTCCCGGGATGTCCGCCATAACGAAATTCTTCTCGTAGTCCGTCTGCACGACGCCGAGCACGGGAACGAGCGTCGTGAAATGGTAAGCGGCGACCTCAGGACGCGCCGCCGAAACCGCCGTGATGAGGCTCGACTTGCCGACGCTCGGATAGCCGACGAGCCCGACGTCAGCAAGCAATTTAAGCTCCAGGAGAAGCTCCTTGCTCTCGCCTGGTTCGCCAAGCTCCGCAAACGTCGGCGCACGGTTCGCCGAATTGGAGAAGCGTGCATTGCCGCGCCCGCCGCGCCCAGCCTTCGCGATGACGACCTCTTGACCGACCTCCGTGAGATCGGCGAGCACCGCACCCGTCGCCGCATCCTTAACGAGCGTTCCCGGCGGCACCTTGATGAAGCATGGCTCGGCGTTCGCGCCCGTCATATTCTTGATGTCCCCGTTGCCGCCGTCCTTGCCCTTGAACTTCCGATGATAGCGGAAATCGAGCAAGGTGTTCATATTGCGGTCGACGACGAAGACGATGTCTGCACCGCGGCCGCCGTCACCGCCCGAAGGCCCGCCCTTGGGGATGAACTTCTCGCGGCGGAACGCCGACTTTCCCTTGCCGCCGTCCCCTGCCTTCACGCTGATCTTCGCACGATCGATAAACTGCATCGCTGCCTCCTTTCAAGAACGCCCTCGGCGTCGTCCCTGCGCCCTTGATGCACATGCCTCAGCGCCGCAAAACCTGCGGCGCTGGAGCATGAGCGCCAAGCGGCCCGAGCCTCAGATAGAAAAAGATACCTGCGTCGCAAAAGGCGCAGGTACTCTTTCTTGCAACATATTTAAGGAAGCGCCAATAAACGCAGCACCTCCTTAAGCCTTAAGCCGTCGGATAAACGCTGACCTGGCGGTTGTAGCGACCCTTGCGCTCAAAAGCGACCTTGCCCGCCACCTTGGCGAAAAGCGTATCGTCCTTGCCGATGCCCACGTTGTGACCCGGATGGAAATGCGTGCCGCGCTGACGCACGAGAATGCTGCCCGCCGTCACAACCGTGCCCGCGTGCTCCTTTACGCCGAGGCGCTTGGACTCGCTGTCACGGCCGTTGCGCGTGCTGCTCACGCCCTTCTTATGCGCGAAAAGCTGCAAATCAAACTTAAACATGGATCTCACCTCTCTTTGTATGAAATCTTTACGGCGTCGGGCTCGATCTTTTCGATCTCCTCCAACCCCAGCCGCATTGTTTCCAACACAGCTTCGGTGAAATCGTCGGGCGCTTCCTTGAGCTTCAGGAAAAAGTCCCCACTCGCGACACGATAGCTTACCTCGCGATGCAGATGCTTTCCTATGCCGAGAAGAGCTGTCTGCACGATGGAGGAAACTCCCGCACAGACGATGTCGGCACCATATTCGCCGTTGTGCCCCTTGACCCGGCAGCCCGATATTTTCCCGTCTTGACGCTCGATCTCGATCTCGATCATCAAGCTTCAATCTTCTCGATAACGACCTTCGTGAAAGGCTGACGATGCCCCTGACGACGACGGTAGTTCGACTTCGCCTTGTACTTGAAGACGAGAATCTTCTTGTCCTTGCCCTGCGCCTGAACCTTGCCCGTCACCTTCGCGCCCTCGACGAGCGGACGGCCGACCTTGACGGTATCGCCGTCAACAACCGTCAGAACCTCATCGAACGTCACGCCCTCGCCCTCTTCAGCGCTGAGCTTCTCAATGCGGATGACATCGCCCTCGGCAACGCGGTACTGCTTGCCTCCGGTCTTGATAATAGCGTACATGAAAACACCTCCCTGCGTGTTACTCGCCGACTACGGTACGGCAAAGCCGTTTCAAAACCTC
>CAJPRR010000170.1 GCA_905373085.1 uncultured Selenomonas sp. | reverse complement strand
GTGCTTTGGTGTTCAAGGAAGATCAAATTGCGTCCTGCCAGTAGGAATGAGATGTCATTTTTTATTTGCGACAGGAATGTTCCGTCGAGCGTCACGATTTGCAGCGGTTCTTCTGCGTATGATCTTCCATGCAGCGCTCCGGCAACCTCTTTCAATCGCGTTTCTTCGTTGAAGTACATGCGAAAGACTGTATCTTGATATTGTCTGCCTTTCTTCTCTTTTTCCATCGCAGTCTCTCCGTCTCGCTGAAAGTCCTTTTTCCTGTCCCTATTATAGCATAAATCGCGACATGCAGACAGCCCGACGTATTGCCGTCGGGCTGTCTGACGTCTTCTTCTCGATTTTCGTCCTTAGAAACGATAGGTGAGCTGCACTCTTGCGTAGTCGCCGAGGCTGAAGCGCTCGGGGCCGTAGAGGGTGTCGCGTGCGCCAATGCCTTTGGCGCCGAAGGTGTAGAAGGCTTCGACGAGGAGGTTTTCCATCGGCACATAGCCCGCGCCGACGGTGAAGCTCTTGATGCCGTCGAGGTAGCGGTCGGGCAGCGCTTCCGTGCCGTTGCCGCCGAAGAAGGAGCCGTGCTCGAAGCGCTTGTAGTCGATGAACGCATTCCACGAATGCGGCACGTTCGTATCGGCTTTGCCGAGATCGAGCCGCATGACCCAGAAATTCGGCGCAGAGCCGGTCTCCCTGCCCTTGATCGCGAATTCGGATGTGCCGCGCGTATGCTCATAGCGCGTGTGGCCGTTCATATACTTGCCGAAGTCGGTCGTGTTCACGCCGTAATCGAAGGACAGCGCGGCGTTCTTCGAGAGCTGCCACTTCGCGCCAACGCCGACGACGTTTGCGAGCGTATCGAAGGTGCTGACATCGTTCGTCGTGCCGTTCGCCGCGAGGAAGCGATGCGAGTCATTGCCGACCGAGCGCAGATACCAAGCGGCGACGCCGAGATTTGGCGAGAATTCGTGACGCGCCTGCACATAGAACGCCTGCTTGAGCGAAGGGATCTGGTCGGCTTCAAGAACGGTGCCCGTCGTCTTGACAATATTGCCGACGACCTTGCCCAGTCCGGCGCGCGGCGCATCGGCGCCGTCTTCGACATCCTCCTCCAATGTCGAGCGAATTGCCTGCCAATAGGATTCCAAAAGCTCAGTCACACTTGGATTGATTTCTCCCGCCTCATTTCGGAAATCGGGATCAAGAATCCCTGTATAGTCATCAGGCAAAGTATTGATCCACGCTTCAAGCGTATTATACCAATTTTGCCGAAACTCAGAAAGCGGCGTGACATCCTTATACAAGGCAGGATCTGCAAGAAATTTATACATCTTTCGAATCGTCTTGTTCAAATCTCCACGAACATCGTCATCGGCAACACCATCCTCCGTGCCATACTGTTCAATCTGCTTTTTGAACCAATCTTTGAGATATGCCTTATACGTCGGATAGTCCAAGGCGGCAGTATCAAACGAGGATGTTTGCAGTTGCATGGTAGTCGAAGTCGTAGCATCACTATTATCCGCTTTGCTTTTACGAGTAATAGAAATCCTTTGCTCCGTATCCTGCAGCAATCCCCGTGTATCCCCATTCTTAATTGGAACATTAGGATACGCCTTCTTCACAATCTCGTACATGCGTTTGACAATCGCTTGCTGTTCCGCCTGTGTCGTCGCATTTCTGAGCTGCTCCTTGAAGCTGAGCGGATTGGTCGAGTCCATGCCAGGCGTACTAAGGAACTCCTCTACCGTCGGCGCACGGTAGAAGGTCGCGATCGTCGCGTGCGTATATGCCGAGTCCGCAACGCCCGTCGAGTGGCGGAAGTCGCCGTAGCCCAGGCGCACCTGTGTCTTCGCACCCGTCCAGACGGCGCAGCCGCCGTCGTATTCCTTGCCGAAGTAATAACCCGTGACGCCCATCGGCTCTGTGATGCGGCCAAGGGAGAAGTCCCAATCCTTCGCATGTACCGTGAGGTTCGCTTCGTCGAGACGCACATGCCCCAGTCCACGGCTCTTGGCGACGTCCGTCTCCGTATCGACGCCCTCGGCGCCTGCCGCGCTTGCCATGACCTTGAGGTTCGTATTCGCATCGAGCCTTGCATCGACGCCGACGCGCAGGCGCTGCTCGAAGCCGTGCTCGGCTTTTTCGAGGTAGTTCTTATAGCCGCTCGCGATGGTTGACGACGGCGTGGTGCGTGCATTCGCCGGCTTCATCTTGCCTGTGAAGGCGTTCCAACGCCAGCGATAGTCGCCGACGACCTCGACGCCGACTTCCTTCGCGGTATCAAACGGCTTTTCAATGAACCACGCATCTTGGGGAATGAGACGGACTTCTTCTTTCTTGAAACGCTCGCCCGCCTTCGTATGCGCATCGGGACCAAACTTCATATTCACGCCGATGCGGTAGGTGCGCTCCTGGAAGGCGCGGTCGTCGTCGCGATGGTTGAAGATATTGTCGATGCCGATATAGGCAGCTGCATCCTTGCCGAAGTCCTTCTGTACGATGAAGTTCCATATACCGAAGGACTTCTTCTCGTAGGTCTGCGTGCCGCCCACATGGAAGTTCGGCTGCCACTTGTCATTTACCTCGTCGAGATAGTTGCCGTTATTGGCGACGCTGTTGCTGTCGAGCATATTGAGATAGTAGTTGCCCCAGAGCGTCGCACGCCAGCCTTGGTTCTCATAGGTCACGCCGAGGTCGATCTTGTGCTGCGGACGGTCGAGCAGCTGGCGCGGCATCGTCGGATCGCTCTTGTTGATCGCATGGAGATACGTATAGCCGAGCTTCGTCGACCAGTGCTTGTCAAAGCGATGGTTGTACTCCACCTCCGCTCCCGTGATCTCCGCCTTGCCGATATTCTTGAAGCTGTAAATCATATCGGGCGGATAGAACCAGCGTGATTTTTCCGCATCAGCCTCGGGATGGAAGTCCATCAGATAGCCCGTGAAGTAGGTCGTCATATAGTTGTCGATACGGTTGTGGAACGCATTGATGCGGTAGCTGTCCCTTCCGTCCCTGCTCTCGCCCTCGATGCCGAGATCAAAGTTGATGGACTTCTCGGGCTTCAAGTTCGGATTGCCGACCCAGTAGTAGCCGAGACGCGAGCGGTGATCATCCACGGGAGCGCCTGCATACATCTCCCAGCTGTAGTACAGCTCGCCCATGCCCGGCTCGGCGTAGCCTGTGCCAAGATTCATCTTGAAGCGCTGATTCGCCTTGCCGCCAATATTGTGCGTCATGCCGACATTGAATGTCGCATGTGTGCCGAAGAGATTGCTGTGGTCGACGCGCAGAATCGGTGCAAGTATCGTGTTTTTATTAATCTGCCATGTGTCCTGCAGGAAGATGTAGTGTTTCTTGATTTCTGCCGAGCCAATCGTCTGTCGATTTTGTCTTGTCTCGTATTCTTCCTTAAAGGCTTTGCCGCGCCAATTCATTGTATGACCTGATTCACGGAGCGTTTCTGCCTCATAATACGCACTGACCGCCCCATCCAACGTCAGTATCTGACCATTAAAGTAACTGTTTGCCGGATCATTCATCAATTCCCTGCCGAAAGCATCACGCCGTGCCGCAACATCCGCAGGCATATCACCAGGTCGCTCTTTATATTTCAAATATTCTTCATACGTGAACTGCGGCACTAAGTTCCTGCCATTCGCATCCTTGTGTCCGTACCATTCATATTCATTATCATACTTCGGTACGCCCACTGCATTTTGCGTTATCTTGTAGTCATGCACCTTGGACAGTGGCGATGTTTTACCGTTCGGCGTCCAAAGGTTTTTGTCATAATCCCACGGGTCAATGCTTCGCGTGTAAGAGTTCGGCGCGTTCTTCAAACGGCTGCCCTCGCCCTTTTCCTGCGTATAGCCCAGACCGTAGGTCAGCAGATGGCTGTCGTTCACCTGCGTATTTGCCGATGCCTTGAGGCTCCATTGGCGATGCTCGATATTGTCAACGTAATCGAGGATGTTCGTACCAATGTAGCTGCGGTTGGCAACGTAAGAGGTCAATGTCGTGTCGTCCTCGTTCATCTTCGCATAGTCGAGGTCGACCTGCCAATCGGAGCTGCCCGCACGCCCCGTATACGACAGACGATAGGTGTCGCGGTCGAGCGTGCGCCGGAAATGCTGCTGCGGCTCGAAGAAGCTCGACGAGTGCTTGACATAGCGATCCATATCCTCGTTGACATGGTCAAGTCCGAAGGAGATGCTGTGGTTCTTGTCGATCTCGTACGAGGCGAGAAGCCCGATGTTCTTGATGTCGCCATAGTAACGCAGCGAGTTACGGGGCAGCGTATCGTCGCTCAGGGCGAACGTCTTCTCGCCGTAGACGGGCATGATGTCGCGCTTGCCGCCGTAGGCTGCGACGCGCAGCTTGCCGATGTCGCCCGAGTCGGCGCGCAGGAAGAAGTTCGTATAGGGGATCTTCGAGTCGC
>CAJPRR010000169.1 GCA_905373085.1 uncultured Selenomonas sp. | reverse complement strand
TCTTTGCGCCTGCGAGCGGCAGGCAGTATGCGGCGCTCCTGCGCCACTTCCAGCCGTGGGCGGAGGATCTCATCTTCTGCGCGGAAAACGGCGCCTACGTCGTGCGGCGCGGCGAGGAACTGTTCTCTGCAACGATCGCGCCCGCCTTGTGCGAGGAAATCGTGCACCGAGCCACTGCCGTTCAAGGCGGCTATACCGTCTGGTGCGGCAAGGGGTATGCCTATGTGACGGAGCGCAACGAGGCGTTCTTTAGAGAGATGCAGCAGTATTTCACGGAATACAAGCTGGTCGGGAGCTTCGATGCCGTGCATGATGCGGCGATCAAGTTTTCTATATGCGATCCCGTGGAGGCGGACGCCGAGCGCACGATCTATCCTTCGCTGCAGGACTTGTCCGAGGAGCTGAAGGTCGTCGTCTCCTCGAACTATTGGGTGGACATCATGCAAAAGGATGTGAACAAGGGCGCCGCCGTGCGCCGCGTGCAGCAGCTTCTGGGCATTCGCCCCGAGGAGTGCCTTGCCTTCGGCGACTATCTGAACGACGTCGAGATGCTCGGCGCGGTAGGCGAGAGCTACGCGATGGAGAATGCGCACCCGAAGGCGAAGGCGGCGGCGAAGCATATCGCGCCGCCCAACACGCAGCACGGCGTGCTGCGCATCCTGCGCCGGCTGCTCGACGAGGGGAAGATGCAGGAGGGAAAGATATGAAGCTCGACTATCATATGCACTTGGAATACGGCTCTTACGATGAAGCGTGGGTGGAAGGTTTTTTCCGTGCGGCGGCGGCGCGCGGCGTGGCGGAGATCGGCTTTTCCGAGCACAGCCACACGTTTCCGGAGTTTGAATCGCTCTATTACGATGATCTCATCTTGGACGACTCCTTCGTCGGCAGTTTTCAGCAGAAGTGGCTGAAGAAGAACAAGTTCAAGTATACGCTCGAAGAATACTTCGCCTTCATGGCAAAACTCAAGGAAAAGCACGCGGTCAAGACGGGCATCGAGGTCTGCAACTTCCAGGATCAGACGGCTGTTGCCAAAATCCTCGGCAGCTGCGATTTTGACTATGTGATCGGATCGGTGCACTTCATTCGCGGCTGGGCGTACGACTGGTCCGAGATCAAGGCGGAGTGGGATCGCATCGCGCTCTTTGACATCTACGAATGGTACACGCAGGAGATCGAGAAGCTCTGCGCCTCGAAGCTCTACGATGTGCTCGGGCATCCGTTCAACATCCGCCTCTTCCGCTACTTCCCCGATTTTGACGTCACGCCGTTCTTGGAGCGTGCCGTGTGCGCGATGGAAAAGGCTCAGATGGCGGTCGATATCAACACGGGAACGCTCTACCGTTATCCGATTGCGGAGATCTCGCCGTACGAGGATTTCATGCGCATCGCGGCGGCGCACAAACTGCCTGTCATCACGACCTCGGACGCGCACAAGCCCGAGGATGCGGGCGCGTACAATGACGAGGCTGTCGCCTACGCACGGCGCTTCGGCTACGAGACGACACTGCGCTTCACGAAGAGGGAGCGCGAGGTCGTGCCGCTCGGCTGATTGTTGCATCTGCCCCCTTTCGCCTCTTGCCAGACATGCGGATTTTTCGTACAATAGAAAGAGCGGGATGCAGTGCGGCAAGACTGTTGAATGAGAGGAGGGCTTCCTGATGGTTTTGACCTTGGATGAAATCCGCGAAAAAGTTCGCCCAATCTGTGAGGCGTACAAAGTGAAGCGACTCTTCCTGTTCGGCTCTTATGCACGTGGAGAAGCTACGAAAGAAAGCGACGTGGACTTTCATATTATGTTGGGTGAAGAAACGACTTTGCTGGAATTGGGCGGACTCTATGTAGATCTGGAGGACGCCTTGCAAAAGGAAGTCGATATCGTTACACAAGTTCCAAAGGAGCAGGAGATTTTCGGGAAGTATATGGAAAAGGAAGAGATTTTGCTTTATGAAGATCAGCGAGAAAGATGCGCAGGTTCTGCGGAATATAGTCAAGCATTGTGACGCAATATGTTGTGAGGGGGAGTCGCCTTGAAAAATGCATGGGAGAAATTCTGTTGCGCGGTCGCTGCCGCGCTCCTTTTTGCCGTCGTGCCGTGCAGCGCTCTTGCTGCGCCCGATGCGTCGGAAGAATGGTATTGGCTGGCTTCGGATGCGAAGTACAGCAAGTATTTTGCGCCGAACGAAGTCACGGTCGTCAAGAGCCTCAATGTCGCAGGATTGGAACGCGCAGTGCCGACGGTCATCCAAGGATGGGTCAAGACGAGCTTTGGCTACGAGGGTGCGAAAGAGACGATCGAGAACTACGGCATCAAGGACATCCTGCCTGATCCGGCTGTGCTCGCCTACAGTCTCGCACTCGTCGAGGTCAGTCCGCAGAACCGCACTTTCCGCTATCTGGAAGAGGACTTTTACGATGCGCAGGGAAACATTCTTTGGTCGAAGCGCACGCCCGGCTCGGAAAAGGAAATGAACTCGCAGCAGTATGATGAAACCTTTTATGCGGCAATCGTCGACCGTGTTTTCGGCATGGGCGAATTGGAGCGTCTGACGAGTTCGGATCGCTGGTATGAGCTTTGGAAAGAAAAGCGGTCGGACGGAGGCGAGGAGAGCGCCATGGCGGACACCTCGACGATGCGGCTGAAAGGGGAACTGCTCTTTTATTGGGAGTGGGTCACGAAAAAGGACGCCGAGGGAAATACGTTGGAGGTGCAGTTCCTCAAGCGTGCCTTGAACGTGCCGATGGGCACCGTAAGCACGAAGGATGGAAAGATTTGGACGCCTCAAGGAGGTTGGAAAAATTTGGATGAGACAGATCTGACGTTCCGCGGCATTCGGCAGGGAAGCAGGGAATATACGGGGCTTCTGCGCCTGCGTACCTACACGGCGAAAAGCCTCGCGTGGCTCTACCGCGCGAGCTTGGAGCCGAACGCCGAACGGCGCCTCCAACGCGATGAGGATTGAAACTGACGTCGCGCAAGGCGTCTTTGGCATGGGGAGCGGCTCGCCCCGCAGGAAAGGCAACGAGCCGACGGACAAGGAAAGGAATTCTTGATGCAGAACAAATACATCCGCAATTTCTCGATCATCGCGCACATCGACCATGGCAAGTCGACGCTCGCCGACCGCCTCATTGAAAGCACGGGCACTTTGACTGAGCGCGAGATGGAGGCGCAGGTGCTCGACAATATGGAGCTTGAGCGTGAGCGCGGCATTACGATCAAGGCGCAGACCGTGCGCCTGCACTATCGCGGCAAGGACGGCGCGGTCTATGAACTCAATCTCATCGACACGCCGGGTCACGTCGATTTCACATACGAGGTGTCGAGAAGCCTTGCGGCCTGCGAGGGAGCGCTTCTCGTCGTCGATGCGGCGCAGGGCGTCGAAGCGCAGACGCTCGCGAACGTCTACATGGCGCTGGAGCACGATCTCGAAATCATCCCTGTCATCAACAAGATCGACTTGCCGAGCGCCGATCCTGAGCGCGTCAAGGAGGAGATCGAGGAGGCGATCGGCCTCGACGCGTCCGAGGCGATCCTGACTTCGGCGAAGACGGGCGTGGGCATTGAGGAGATCCTCGACGCCATCGTCGAGCGCATCCCGCCGCCCTCTGGCGAGGACGATGCGCCGCTTCGCGCTTTGATCTTCGACTCGTACTTTGACTCGTACAAGGGCGCGATCGCGCATGTGCGCCTCATGGAAGGCCATATCAAGAAGGGCATGGAACTGAAGATGATGGCGACGGGCAAGACATTCGAGGTGACCGATGTCGGCTGCTTCCGTCCCGCGCCTGCAGAACTCGGCGAGCTTACGGCGGGAGAAGTCGGCTTCGTTGCGGGAAGCTTGAAGAACGTGCGCGACGTGCTCGTCGGCGATACCGTGACGAGCGCGAAAAATCCTGCGCCTGAGCCGCTGCCCGGCTATCGCGGCGTGACGCCGATGGTCTACTGCGGACTCTATCCCGTGGACAGCGCCGACTATGACAACTTGAAAGACGCGCTCGAAAAGCTGCAGCTCAATGACGCGGCGCTGATCTTCGAGCCGGAGACGTCGATCGCGCTTGGCTTCGGCTATCGCTGCGGCTTCTTGGGACTTCTGCACATGGACGTCATTCAGGAGCGGCTGGAGCGCGAGTACGGCATGAAGCTCATCACGACGGCGCCCTCCGTCATCTACCACGTCCACAAGACGAACGGGACGATGCTCAAGGTCGACAATCCGTCGAAGCTGCCGCCGCCGACGGAGATCGACTTCATCGAGGAGCCGTTCGTCAAGGCGACGGTCATCGTGCCGAAGGACTATGTCGGCCCCGTCATGGAAGTCTCGCAGGAAAAGCGCGGCACGTTCGAGAGCATGGATTACCTCGATACGAACCGCGTCATGATCATCTACCACATTCCTTTGAGCGAGATCATCTACGACTACTTCGATCGCTTGAAATCGACGACGCGCGGCTATGCCTCGCTCGACTACGAGCTTGCCGAC
>CAJPRR010000168.1 GCA_905373085.1 uncultured Selenomonas sp. | reverse complement strand
GGCGCCTCCAACTTCACATTCCTCTCCATGCCCGCCCAAGATTTTCCTACAGTGAAACGGCTCTCGGACGGCGTTCACTTCAAAATCCAGGATAACGTGCTCAAAGACATCATCAAGAAAACGGTATTCGCCTGCTCCACAGACGAAGCGCGTCCCGTCTTCACCGGCTGCCAGATGGAAATCAACGGGGAAACCTTGAAGATGGCGGCAACGAATACGCATCGTCTCTCCGTGAAGAAGGAAGTCGTCGCCAATCTTTCAGGCGATCTGCATATCATCATACCGGCGAAGATCCTCAACGAGCTGCTGCGCGCTCTGAATTCCGACATGCCCGTCGAAGTCGATGTCTGCTGCTCATCGAATCAGGTGAGTTTCCAATTCGAGAACGTCGTATTCATGTCGCGTCTGATCGAAGGGCAGTTCCCGAACTACGACAGCGTGATACCAAAAAGCTTCGCCACGACGGTGACGCTCGATACGCAAGCCTTTCTTGATGCCGTCGATCGCGTTTCCTTGATCTCGCGTTCCGCTGACTACAACATCATCCGCTTGGAGTTCGGCAGCAATCAGGTTCATATCTCTTCAAACAGTCCCGACGTAGGCAATGCTGATGAGATCGTCGCCGTTTCCATCGAAGGACCTGCCGTCAATATTGCTTTCAATGCAAAGTATGTCACGGATGTCTTGAAAAACCTCGACAGCAAGATGTTCCGCTTCCTCTTGAATCAGAGTTTGCAGGCGGCAGCGGTGCGCGAGGAGGAAAATCCTACATTCGTCTACATCGTGACGCCCGTGCGCACACAGAACTGATGCGCGATGAGAGCGAAAAGCCTCCGGCTGACAAATTTCCGCAACTATGAAACGCTCGATCTTCGTCTGTCTCCCAATATCAACGTCTTTCTCGGCGAGAACGCGCAGGGAAAGACGAATATTGCGGAGGCTCTTTGCTATGCGGCGATGGGACGCTCGCATCGGACGAGCACGGATGCCGATCTCATTCGTTGGGACGCTTCTGAAGCACGAATCGAGCTTCTTTTCGAACGCCTTTCCGTGGAAAATACGCTTGAATTTCGATTCCGGCGAGGCAGGAGACGCTCGATTCTCAAGAATGGCGATTGCCTCAAGACGAAGGAGCTTTTCGGCACGTTCAACGCCGTCCTCTTTTCTCCTGAAGATCTCTTTCTCATCAAAGGAGCGCCTGCCGAGAGAAGGCGCTTTCTTGATGGAGAGCTTTCTCAGGCAAGCCCGGCCTACGGTCATGAAATGCTCAGGTATGCGCGTCTTCTCGCGCAGAGGAACAACCTCTTGAAGAAGATTCGGGAGCGGCGTGCGGATAAGGACATGCTCTCCCTCTGGGACGGGCAGCTCGCCGAAAGCGCCGCTCGCATCGTCGAGAAGCGTTTCCTTGCCGTCAAGAAGCTCAACATGCTGGCAAACCTCATGCAAAGGCGTATTTCTGCAGGCAGGGAGAATCTTTCCCTCTCCTATGAGCTGTACGGCTCTGAGGGAGAGCCGTACAGCGTGACAGCAGAGCTTGTTCCATGGTATAATAAGAAATTGGAGGAATCCCGGGAGCTTGATATCTTGCGCGGCTCGACGAGCGTCGGTCCGCAGAGGGATGACATCCGGCTTGAGGTGAACGGCGTCAACCTTCGCTCTTTCGGCTCGCAGGGACAGCAGCGCACGGGCGTCCTCGCCCTGAAACTTTCCGAGTTGGAGTTCCTGCGCTCGGAAACGGGCGAATACCCGATTCTTCTGCTCGATGACGTCATGAGCGAGCTGGACGGCACGCGCAGGGAAAAACTCTTGGATTTCATCGGCAGGGAGCATATACAGACCTTGCTCACAGCGACGGACGCCGCCTATCTGCCGGAAAAGTTCGTAGGAAATATTTTCCATGTGGTATCAGGGGAAATATCTATATGATACAGTATATTCTCTTTCATTGCTGCAAAAGAATTCTCAGCTTCTTGAAGGAAAGGCATGATATGAAACGCTCCTATCGCCGCAATCCCGGCATGGAAAAAATCAATCAGGTGATACCGAAGAGCATCCATGCTCTTGGCAAGAAGGTCGAACGCGCCTATCAGGAACGCTTCGTCCTCGCACATTGGCAGGAAATCGTCGGCGCTGCCATAGCCGCTCACGTCGTGCCGCTCGCCATCGAGGGAGAGAAGCTCCTGCTTTATGCTTCCGCGCCCGCTTGGCGCAACGAGATCATGCTCATGCAGCTGACGATCCTCGCACGCTTCAACACTTTCGCAGGCTTCGAGATGGTGAAGGAACTTGCATTTTCTTGGCAGAGAGGCGAAGCATATCGCTGTCCGGCGTCAGGCAGTGCAGACTTTCTTGCAGAGGATGGGCAGGAAGAATACAGAAAGATTCTGCAGACGATGACATTGACGCCGGAGGAGCAGGAAGCTTGCGGGGAGTGCGTTTCTTCTGTCCGCGATGAAAGGCTGCGAAAAAAGCTCCTTGCTCTTGCAAAGAAGCGCAAGAAGAGCGAGAAGGCGCGGCGCGCGCTCGGCGAGCAGCCATGTCCGAAATGCGGCAGGCTTTTTCCGGGGGAAGGCGTCTGCCCTGCCTGTGCACGAAAAGAGAGGCAGGAAAAGCGCCGTTCGATCCGCAGCTATATGCGCGATCTTCCTTGGATGCGCTATGCGGACATCAAGGATCATGTTCCATGCACGCCCGCCATGGTTGCTTGCGAGCGCTCGCGCCTCGTGCAGGAACTTGCGCGTCGCATCGAGTTCGGCGATTGGGAGAGTCTGGAGGCGAAGACGCTCGTCATGCTCCATCGCTCCTTGCGCCCGGAACAGCTCACGGAGGACGTCGTGCGTCGCACGCTTTACGATCTTAGGCGCGAAATGGCGGAGGGCACGGTGTTTCGTCCCTTCCCCAAGCGTTCGGAGTTCATGAAGAAGGCGTCGAAAAGGAGAGAAAAGTGCGAGGAGGAGCCTCATGTATCTGCATCTCGGCGATGACTGTTCGGTTGCTGTTTCCGGTATTTTGGCGATTCTTGACGTCGAGGCGTACCAAGAGGCGTCGAAAAATCTTCTTCCAACGAAGATTTCGGAAGGCAATGCTTCGCCGGGAAAGAAGCCGCGTTCCGTCGTCATTACGGACGGGGGTCTTTATTTTTCCGTGATTTCCGCGCAGTCTTTGAAAAAGCGTATGGAATCACCTGCTTATGGAAAGAAAAAACTGCATGATTTTGCAGAAAAAGCATAGATGCTTGGATGAACGATGGAGGGATGGCAAAGAGATGGCAAAAGGGAAGGGAAACAAGAAGGACGCGCTCGAAAAGGCGCTTGACCGTGCCGTGCAGGATGCATCTGAGGAAAAGGCGCGTGAAGAGGAAGCGGCGAGATTTGCCGAGGAAGTGCGTGATGACGACCTCGATCTGGAGAATGTCGAGATCCACAAGGATATGGACAGCGCCGATGTCACGGCGGTCGACGGCGACTACGGCGCCAATCAGATTCAGATTCTGGAAGGCTTGGAGGCCGTCCGAAAGCGCCCGGGCATGTACATCGGCAGCACGTCGGAGCGCGGCCTGCACCATCTCGTCTACGAGGTGGTCGACAATTCGATCGACGAGGCTTTAGCCGGTTTCTGCGATCGGATCGACGTGACGATCGAGGCAGATGACAGCATCACCGTCGTCGACAACGGGCGCGGCATCCCCGTCGACATGCACGAGAGCGGCAAGCCTGCCGTCGAGGTCGTCTTGACCGTCCTGCATGCCGGCGGCAAGTTCGGCGGCGAGGGATACAAGGTGTCGGGCGGCCTGCACGGCGTCGGCGTCTCCGTCGTCAACGCACTCTCTTCCTCGATGGACGTCGAGGTCAGGCGCGACGGCAAGATCCACAGCATACGCTTCCGGCAAGGCGTGACGGCCTCTTCCCTAACGGTCATCGGAGAGACGGAGAAGACAGGGACGAAGGTTCACTTCGTGCCCGATCCTGAGATCTTCACGGTGACGCACTACAGCTTCGACACCTTGAAGCATCGTCTGCGCGAGCTGGCCTTTTTGAATCAGGGCATCACGATCCGCCTCATCGACAAGCGCGGCGAGGGGCGCGAGGAGACGTACTTCTATGAGGGCGGTATCCGCTCCTTTGTCGAGCATCTGAACCGCAAGAAGGAAGTCATTCATCCGACGCCGATCTACTTCAATGGTATCAAGGATGATACCGTTGTGGAAATCGCCATGCAGTACAACGACAGCTATATGGAGAATATCTACAGCTTTGTCAACAATATCAACACCGAGGAAGGCGGCACGCATCTCGCGGGCTTCAAGATCGCCCTGACGCGGGCGGCGAACGACTTCGCGCGAAAGCAGGGCATATTGAAGGACAAGGACGGCAACCTCTCGGGCGAAGACGTCAGAGAGGGTTTGACCTGCGTCATCAGTCTCAAGATTCACGAGCCGCAGTTCGAGGGGCAGACGAAGACGAAGCTCGGCAATTCCGAGGTGCGCGGCAT
>CAJPRR010000167.1 GCA_905373085.1 uncultured Selenomonas sp. | reverse complement strand
CCGCCCCATCGCCTCCTCGCCGAAAGCGGCGGCAAAGCGCCCCGCAAGATCGGCAACGCCCGTCAGATGGTCGCACAAAAGCTGCTCGCGCCCCGTTTCCTCATCAAGATGCCCAAGATAAGCAGAAGATTTTGTCATTTTTACTTCCTCCCTGGAAAAGACGACAAGATCGATACAGTCCCATCCGACGTTCGCACGAACATCAAAAAATCCTATGTATTATTTCTACAAACAATTTCCATTTCCTGTATAGATGCTCCTGCACTGCCGGCAGCAAAGCGTCAAAAAACCGCCTCACCGTACAACGGCGGGCGGTTCTTTCCCATTGCCTTCAACCCTCAAGCGGCGTGTTGACGATCTTCTTGCGCTCGCGCCAGTCGGGGCAGAACTTGTCCATGAGGCTCTTGAAATGTGCGTTGTGGTAGCGCTCCCAGAGATGCGTAAGCTCGTGGATGATGACGTATTCTAGGCAGGCGGACGGATATTTGGCGAGCTGCAGATTCAGCCAGATGCGGCGCGCGCGGATGTTGCAGGTGCCCCACTTCGTCTTCATGTTCTTGATGCGCCATTCAGCGGCGCTCTTGCCGACGATCGTCTCGGCGCGCGCCAAGAGCGGCGGCACGGCTCGCGCGAGTTCGCGGCGATACCATTCGTTCAGCAGAGCTTCACGCTCAGCGGGGCTGCTCTCGGCCTCCTGCGCCTTGAGACTCAGGATGAGGCGGCTGCCGTCTCGCAGGACGATGTTGCAGCCGCGTCCGAACTTTACAGTGAACCAAAGCGGCTCGCCCCAGACGAAGAAGCGCTCGCCGCTCAGGAAGCGGCGAGCGCTTGGCAGAGGTTTCGCGGCGATCTTCGCCTGCTTTTCCTCGATCCATGCCGTATGCTTGGCGACGAAGCGTGCGAGCTCTTCGAGCGTCGCGCGCTTCGGTGCGCTCAGGCGCACCGTGCCTGCGGGCGGCACGACGCGCAGATAGATGTTCTTGATGGACTTTCGTTCAAGCTCGACGGGGATTCCCGCGAGCGTCAGAGATAGGACGGGCTTTCCCATATCAGTTGCTCTTCTGCTCCATCGCGGCGAACGACGCCGCCTTGTCGCCATCGCCGAGGCGCACGATCTTGACGCCCTGCGTGTTGCGGCTGATGACGGAAATCTCATCGACCTTCGTGCGGATGACGATGCCGTCCGTCGTGATGAGGATCAGCTCTTGTCCCGGACGCACGACCTTGAGGCCGATGACTGCGCCCGTCTTTTCCGTGACCTTCATGTTGATGAGACCCTTGCCGCCGCGCGTCTGCAGACGATATTCGCTCGTCGCCGTGCGCTTGCCGTAACCTTCCGCCGTGATCGTCAGAACCTCGGCATTGCGCGCGAGGTTGTCCATGCCGACGACCACATCGCCCGCCTTCAGGTTGATGCCCTTGACGCCGCGCGCCGTGCGTCCCATCGAGCGGACATCGTCCTCGGCGAAGGCTACCGCCATGCCGCCCGCCGTGCCGAGTATCACATGCTTCGTGCCGTCCGTGAACTTGACGCCGATGAGGTCGTCGTCCTCGTCAAGGTTGATCGCATTGAGTCCGCCGCGCCGAATCGACTGGAACTCGGAAAGGCTCGTCTTCTTCACGATGCCCTTCTTCGTTGCCATGAAGAGGTAGCGCTCGGGCAGGAACTCCTTGACCTGGATGACCGCCGTGATCTTCTCTTCGCTCTCAAGCTGCAGCAGGTTGATGATCGCCGTGCCCTTCGCCTGGCGGCTCGCCTCGTTGATCTCGTATGCCTTGAGACAGTGGACGCGCCCGCGGTTCGTAAAGAAGAGGATCGTGTGGTGCGTCGTCGTCACGAGGATATTTTCCACGAAGTCCGCTTCCTTCGTGCCCATGCCCGTCACGCCGACGCCGCCGCGCTTCTGACGGCGGTACGTGTCGAGCGGCATGCGCTTGATGTAGTTGTTGTGCGTGAGCGTGATGACGACGTCTTCCTGCGCGATGAGGTCTTCGACGTTGATCTCGGATGTGTCGATCGTGATCTCCGTGCGCCGCTCGTCGCCGTACTTCTCGCGCACGGCAAGAAGCTCGTCCTTGATGATCTTGTCGATCTTGCCCTCGTCGGCTAGAACGGATTTGAGCCAGTCGATCATCTTCAAGACCTCTTGGTACTCTTCCTCGATCTTCTCGCGCTCAAGACCCGTCAGGCGCTGCAGACGAAGGTCGAGGATCGCCTGCGCCTGCTTCTCGCTGAGCTTGAAGCCTTCCATCAGGCGCTCACGCGCGATGTCCGCCGTGCGGCTCTCGCGGATCGTCGTGATGACGGCGTCGAGGTGGTCGAGCGCGATGGTCAAGCCTTCGAGGATGTGGGCGCGCGCCTCGGCTTTCGCCAATTCGTACTTCGTGCGCCGCGTGATGACATCCTGCTGATGCTTGATGTAGTAGTGCAGCACCTCTTTCAGCGTGAGCACGCGCGGACTGCCGTCGACGAGCGCGAGCATGATGACGCCGAAGCTGTCCTGCAGCTGCGTGTGCTTGTAGAGCTGGTTCAAGATGACGTTGGCGTTCGCGTCGCGGCGCACGTCGATGACGATGCGCATGCCGCTGCGGTCGGACTCGTCGTTCAAGGCCGTGATGCCCTCGATCGCCTTGTCGCGCACAAGCTCGGCAATCTTCTCGACGAGACGCGCCTTGTTCACCTGATAGGGCAGCTCCGTCACGATGATGCGCGAGCGGCCGCTCGACGTCGTCTCGATGTGCACGCGCGCGCGCAGCTTGATGACGCCGCGCCCCGTCGTATATGCCTGACGGATGCCCTCCGTGCCGAGGATCAGTCCCGCCGTCGGGAAATCCGGCCCCTTGATGACCGTCATAAGCTCCTCAACGGCAGCATCGGGGCGGTCGATGAGCATCAACGTGCCGTCAATGACCTCGCGCATATTGTGCGGCGGGATGTTCGTCGCCATGCCGACGGCGATGCCCGCCGTGCCGTTCGTAAGAAGCTGCGGGAACTTCGCGGGCAGCACGGTCGGCTCTTTCAAGGACTCGTCGTAGTTCGGCGCGAAATCCACCGTCTCCTTGTCGATGTCCTGCAGCATCAGCTCCGCGACCTTCGACATGCGCACCTCGGTGTAGCGCATCGCTGCCGCCGGATCGCCGTCGACCGAGCCGAAGTTGCCGTGACCGTCAGCGAGCATGTAACGCATGGAAAAATCCTGCGCCATGCGCACGATCGCGTCATAAACGGAACTGTCGCCATGCGGGTGGTACTTACCGAGGACTTCGCCGACGATGCGCGCCGACTTCTTGTACGGCTTGCCCGAACCCATGCCCGCTTCCTGCATCGCATAGAGGATGCGGCGGTGCACGGGCTTCAGACCGTCGCGCACGTCCGGCAGGGCGCGGGCGACGATGACGCTCATGGCGTAGTCGATATAGGAATTCTTCATCTCACTTGCGAGATTTACAGGAACGATCTTCCCCTCGCCAAAATCCACACTCTCACCCCAAAAATATAGTCGAGATAGTATCTAACCCGAACAGTATATCATTTTTCAGCCAAAAAGTCCATTCATCGTCACTCGTCCCAAGCGTAGAGCACGAGGATGTCGGGCGCATGAACGGCGTCGTAGAAGGCGACGATCTTGCGCCCCGCCGCCTTGCACCACGCATGGCGCAAAGCGCCGTTCTTGTCCGGCGACCTCTTCTCCGAGCTGAAGAAGTCCGCGCGCTCTGCCTCCGTCAGTCCCAAAGATTCCAAGGCGAGCGTCAGCACGCGCCGCAGAGCCAAGGAGCGCGTCACGGACGCCTTCTCGCTCTTCATGACGATGCTCGAAAGCGCCCCCGCCTCGTTGACGTTCAGAAAGAGCCGCGCCTTCTCCTCGATCCCGAGGATGTCCGATTCGTAGACGCGGTAATTCTTGAGCTTTACGTCGTTCGACACGAGCGGCACGGCAAGGCGCACGACGGACTCCTCCTTAAGAGCCGTATTGTTATAACGCACGACGAACGCCGCCGCATCGAGATCCGAGATGCGCACTGCATGGTTCGCCAGACAGACGCCCGTGCCAAACGCAAAGAATACGGCGGCGAGCACGATGCTCCATAAAAATTTAAGCCGATGATGCAAGGTCAAGAATGCCTCCCCCAAAGCTCCCCGAAGCTGCTGTGCAATACGTAAGATTCATTATAGCACAACGGAGCGGGGATTCAAGGGAAATCGCGCCGCCTGTCTGCACCTGCACGGATTATTTTAGAGGAAGGGAATTGACAGCCTCATGCCGATGTAGTACATTGTATGCAACGAAGGGAGTGATAGAGATGAGCTTTTCCATCCGACTGACCGACGCGGAGCGGGCGCTCGCCGAAAGCTATGCGAAGCTGCACGCGCTCTCACTCGCCGAAGCGTTCAAGCGGGCACTCTTCGAAAAGATCGAGGACGAGTACGACATCGCGCTTGCCGACGAGGCGTATGAGGAGTATCTGGCGAACCCTACGACATACTCTCACGAGG
>CAJPRR010000166.1 GCA_905373085.1 uncultured Selenomonas sp. | reverse complement strand
GCCACAGATAGGCGCCGTTGTTGTCCTTGAGCTTGCGGATGCTTGCAAGCGTCTGATCGTTGACGAGGAACGCCGCATTCTTGCGGTAGGGACGCTTGAGGCTGTAGACGAGCGTCACCAGTTCGTCTGCCTTGATGTCTGCCGCCGCCGTGGTGACGGAAGTCTGCCCCGTGGTGAGAAGCCCCTTCGGCTTGTGTACGCCGTCGCCGCTCAAGAAAGCGTCCTCCTCGGCATTGCCGAGCGCCTTGCCGAACTGCTCGATAAGGTGGCTTTCGAGGTTGAAGGCATTGTCGTAGAGAAGTTCTTCCGTGACCTTGACTGCAACATGGAGCTTGTGCGCGTCGAGAACGATCTGATCGAAGGTCGCATCGCCAAAGGTGAGCGGTGCGCCTTCCTCGATCCACGATGCCGCAGGCTTCGTGGCCGCGATGTTGATCTTGTGCTCGCCGCTCGTCGTAATCGTCGTCGCCAAGGAGCGCAGGACATTTTCCTCGCTGAGTACGTCGATGAGGCGCTTGTCGTATTCCTCCGGCACAAGATAGCCGCCGCTTGCATCCGTGCCTTCCTGCAGGACGTTCTCGACTTGTCGGAAATTCGTGCGCAGCGCCTTGAGCATCGCCGAGCGGTAGGCATCGCTCGCCCTGCCCGTCTGCTCTTTGCCCAAAGACACCCCCGGCAGATTGGTGATTGGCTGTCCGACAGGACGCGAAAGTTCTGCATCGAGAATCGCCTGCCGCTCCATGCGCTCGATGTCCTTGCCGAGCGTGAGAACCTCATTCTCCATCTGTTCATACGACTTCGCATCCTCCGCCGAGAGATGCCCGTTCTGCGTGTGTTCATCCAAGAACGCCTTCGCCTGCTCCCAGAGAGCCGCACGCTTTTCACGCATTGCCAAAATCTTATCCATGTTATTTTCCCCCTCAGTGTGCAATAGAAAAGAGCCGCCTTTTCAGCGACTCCGCATCGACTTTGTTCAGTTGCTTGCCCTGCCCGAATTTCGAGAGCAGGGAATTTGTGACAGTGGCGCAAGAGAAGATCAGGCCGTCCGCTTCGTCACTTGTCGGGCGTTCCTTTTCTCCGTTGAGAATCGCATCGGCGAAGCCAAGCTCCACTGCCTTCTTCGCATTCATCCACGTCTCGGCATCCATCAGCCGCGAGATCTTTGATCGCGGCTTTCCCATCTTGATTTCATAGGCATTGATGATGCTTTCCTTGACCTCGGCAAGCAGTGCGATGGCGCGTTCCATCTCCTGCACATCGCCGATGGAAATGGTCATAGGGTTGTGGATCATCACCATGCCTACGGGAGATATTTCGACAGTAGAACCTGCCCTCGCGATGACGGATGCCGCCGATGCCGCAAGACCGTCAATCTTGACCGTGACACTGCCCGGATAGTCCATCAGCATGTTGTAAATCTGCGCCGCCGCGAAGCAGTCGCCGCCGGGCGAGTTGATCCAGAGGACAATATCTCCCTCAGCAGTATTCAATTCCTCGCGGAAGATGGCAGGCGTAACTTCATCGCCGAACCATGTCTCATCGGAAATCTCGCCGTCGAGAAGCAGCGTTCGCTTCTCCCCCTCGTTTCGTACCCAGTTCCAAAATTTACGTTTCATCGTTTTCCTCCCACTGCTGTTTGTTTGCGAACAGCCCCGCATCCTTGAGTTTCGTCATGCTGCCGTTGATGAGATAGAGGTCGCCACCCTCTTCACCCTCAATTGGATTGAGGTCTTCGAGGCTGCGGATGTCGTTCGCGGAGAGCCAGCCATTCTGCCTGCCGATGGCATATCCCTCCATGCGACTCTTGTAGTCCCCGCGCAAAAGCCCGTCCACTTTGAAGCGGATGAAATATTCCTTCTGCTCCTTATCCGTAAGCAAGGCTTTCTGCAGCGACTGCTCCCAGCGCACCACCCACGGATTCAGCGTGTACTTCACGAACTCAAGGGATTGCTGCTCGATATTGTTGAAGCTCGATTTCTCCAAGTCGCCGATCATATGCGGCGGCACGCGATAGAGCCGCGCAATCTCGTCAATCTGGAACTTCCGTGTTTCAAGGAACTGCGCTTCTTCTGGCGGTATGGCAATCTGCTGATACTTGACGCCTTCTTCGAGCACAGCAATCCTGCCCGTATTCATCGTGCCGCCGTAAACGGCGTGCCAACTTTCGCGCAGCTTCGATGGATCTTTGAGTACCCCCGGATGCTCCAAAACACCGCCCGGACGCGCACCGTTCTTGAAAAATGCCGCGCCGTATTCCTCCGTCGCCAAAGCGATGCCGATGGCGTTCTTCGCCATGGCGATGGGCGAGTAGCCGACAAGACCGTCGAAGCCGAGACCGGGGATATGGAGCACATCTTCTTTACGCAGGCGAATCTGCCCCTTGTCCTTGAAGTTTGGATTCTCCTCCGTAGTTCTGGTGTAGGTGTAGTAGATTTCCCCTGTACGGCTGTCGCGACTGACCTCCATCTTATCCGGAAGCAGTGGATAGAGTCCGAGAACCTTGCCCCTGCCATCCCGCAAAATTTGTGCGTAGGCATTGCCCCAAAGAAGCAGGTGTATCATGGAGGTCTCTCGAAATATGAAAGAGGTCATCTCAGGGTTGGGCACATCGTGGAGAAGAAAATAGAGCGGATGCTCCGGCACACGCTCTTTTCCGTTTCCGCGATACTCATACACATGAAGCGGCAATCCCGCGATAGACTCCGCAAGGATGCGGACACAGGCATACACCGCCATGGTCTGCATCGCCGTGAACTCGTTGACATTCTGCCCTGCAGCAGACTTGCCAAACATGAACGGCCAACCGCCGAAGCGGCAGAGGTTTTGCGGCTTATCCCGTGAGCGGAAGAGTTTTGAGAAGAAGTTCATGCTATCACACTCCTTTTGACCATGAAAAACACCACCCTTTCGAGTGGTGTTTAGATATTAAGTTTGTTGATCGCTTAAAGTATAACGCTGTTTACCAAAAAGGACGTGTCATATTCCTTTCCCCAGCCTTCCCTATCCGCTTTTTCGATTAGAATTTTCACAACGGATAAAGACGGAAGTTTACTTTGGCCTTTATATGGCATAGTTACATCATCTGCATCCCTCCATATAAACCTATATCCTGGATGGTCGGTATCATCATCAAACACTCCATATTGCAAGCAGATCTTCCATCCCCCGTCAAATACCACACGCACTTCGTGTTTCACTTGAAAATTAGACATTCTTCACACTCCTTAATATTTAATAAATAAAATTATAGCTTTTTCCAGTCATCCAACACCACTTCCCATGAACCATGAAAATTTCTCATGTATGTTGTCCCTGGATGTTTCTGCACAGTCACTTTACCATTTTTTGAGCGAAGTTTGTATTGCTCTGTCCATCTAACAATAGCTTTATCAGGTGCAACAAATTCTATTGCTTCTATCCCTAAAAAATTCCAATCAAAAATATCACCATGTTTAGACATTGTAGACTTATATTCCTTAAGTGATTTATTAAACGCTTTTCTCACATCATCCTCTTGCCGTTGTTGCTTTTTAACTTCCTGCTGTTGAGTCATCGTTGCTTTTTCTTCTGTAGTGCGTTCTGGTTGCAACGCAAGCGATATAAGCAACGAAGCAATACAAACCCACCCAATAAGCCGCTTGGTTTTGCTTACCTTCTGATAATTCTTGTCGTTAGCATATTCGGCTCCTGCCACAATACGTGCTTTCCGTTTCTTCCACCAAAATACGACAAAGGCAATTAATGTTATCAAGAAAACAAAACTGGTCAAGTCATACATAATCCCATCCCTCCTAAAATATGAACATTCATCATATACATTATTCTCCCCCCCGTGGATATTCCTGCAAGGATAAATTTTTTGTATTTTCAAAACACCCACACGCCACGACTCTCATACACCGATTCCAACGTATCATTCCCACAGTGAATCGCACGGTCGAGTGCCATGATGAGAGCAATCACGCCGTCGATTCTCTCGGTGGATTTCTCCTTATCCACCTTGATGTTCCCCGCAGGGTCGGTACGAATGAAAATATTGTCTGCCATCCAACGCAGGACGGGATGCCCGCCGTGCGCTATTTTCTTTTCCAGCGTCAGCTTCATCAGTTCCTTCGTCGGCGGACTCATATCCTTGAAGCCCTGTCCGAACGGGACGACGGTAAATCCCATGCCTTCGAGGTTCTGCACCATCTGCACTGCGCCCCAGCGGTCGAAAGCAATCTCGCGGATGTTGTACTTCTCGCCCATTTCTTCGATGAATTTCTCGATGAAGCCGTAATGCACGACATTGCCCTCCGTAGTCATGAGAAACCCCTGCTTCTGCCATACGTCATAGGGCACATGGTCACGCCGCACGCGCAAGTCGATGTTCTCCTCGGGAATCCAGAAATACGGAAGCACAGCAAAAGACTCATCTTCATCCGTCGGAGGAAACACAAGTACGAATGCCGTGACATCCGTCGTCGACGAGAGGTCAAGTCCGCCGTAGCAGACGC
>CAJPRR010000165.1 GCA_905373085.1 uncultured Selenomonas sp. | reverse complement strand
GCAGTAAGATTCGATTCGGTTTCTTCTTGCAGCGCCTTGATGGTTTTGTTCTCGGCAGTATGCCCTTGGCACTTCTCCGCCTTTTCTTTTGCCGCCTTGACATCCTGCTGTCTCTTGCGGATTTGTGCAAGGTCAGCGGCGTGGACGGCGAAGAGCTGCGCGTAGGATTCTACTTTGGTGCAGGTGTCAGAAAAGGCCGGTGGAGCTTTCACACGGTCTGTGAAGAACTTTTCTTCATAGTAGCGAATCTTCTTGCCATAAATCGGTCGAAAACCTGCGACAAAAACAAGTTCGCGGTCATCGGGCATCCGGCGCACTTCATCCGGTGTCATGAGTTTTCGTGCAATCTGCGAGGTGGACACCGAGCCTTCAAACATCTTGCCGTTCGTACTCTTGGACTGTGAATGAATCGTGCGCTCGCCGAGCGTATCGGAAAGCGTCTTGGCCGTACCGCCACCGTCTTCCAAGGTCGGCGTAAAGTAGACTTGGACGTGACAGTTGCCGGGGATGGCATTGTCCTTCGTGTAAATCTTGTTGAGTTGTCCCATGCTCTGTGCAACGATGCAGATCTTTACGCCATATCCCGCACAGATGGCGAGCGTCTTTTCAATGGATTCAAGCCGGCCAAGCTGAGGAAACTCATCGAGCATGAGGAGAAGCCTCTGCTTTTTCGGTTTCTTGCCGCTTTCTTCGTTCGTATCAAACTTCATATCGCGCACGAGCTTCGCGAGCATCGTGTTCACGAAGAGGCGCAGGACGGGGCGCAGCTTGTCGATGTCGTTCGGCTGCAGCACGAGATAAAGCGAGACTTCTCCCGACGGATCGAGGAGATCGCGCAGGGAGAAGTCGGAAACAGCCGTGTTCTTTTTGACGAGCGGATCTTGGTAGACCGCCATCGAGGTCTGCGCTGTCTGCATGATGGAAGCGCGGGTCTGTTCAGCGCCGTTGTACATGTTGGCCGCCGCTTCAGCAACCTTCGGGTGCACAAGCAGAAAGTGCCAAGGCGGCGTCACTTGTATTGCCGCATCAATTTCCTGCTTGTTCTTCGCGCCCGTGAAATCGGGAGGCGAGAAGTCGAACTCAGCGCCATGTTCCTCAAGTTCGCGCAGCGTCCTCTGCAGGAGGCTCAAGTTGCTTTCCGGCGGTTCTACATCGCTTCTTCCTTGCTGCAAGGCTTCTTCGTATTTCTGCGCCTGCTCCTCGTTTTTTTTGACGGCGACAGAAAACTCTTGGCAGGCAAGGGCGAAGGGACGAAAATCTTCGATGTATTCGCCGTAAATCTCCTTGAGGACATTCTTTTTCCCGTTTCTCTCCAGAAACTCATCTTTGGAAATATGCGGATATGTCTTCATCGTAGCAAAGAGCAGATCGGTGCTCATGCCCGGTGACGACAGGAGGCTCATAACATCGGAAGGGCACGGCAGAAGCCTGCGCTCTTGGTGGTGTTTGTATAGAAGGTGCAGGATTGCGCCGTTGACGAGCGCGGCAGCGGAGTTTTCCCAGAAAGGATCTTTGCTGCCGCCTTCGCCTGTCTTGACCATCATCTCGGAGATGGTCGATACATCCGTTAGTTCCTCAAAGGACTGGAAGTCGATCTCAGCGAACGGATTCCACTTCGCGGCGCTGCCGTCCTTGCAAAGCGGCTCAAACTTCATGACGCGCTGGTGCATGTGCTCCTTGCGCCAACTTGCCGTGAAGTTCCACAGCTCTCCCTTGGGATCGAAGAAGAAAATGCTGTGCTTCCAGCAGATGCCTGTCGGCACCATGTTGCAGACGCCTTTGCCGGAGCGCGTCGGCGCGACGAGCAGGATGTGCTCGGGTCCGTTGTGGAGCATGATCTTGTTGTTGAACGGGTTTCGTCCGACGACGAAGCCCGTTTCTTTTGAAGCCAATCCTGCTGCCTTGATGTCCTTCTCTTTTGCAAAATCCGCCGTTCCATGGCTCGTCATGCGTGACATATTGCGGTACACCTGATAGCAGGAGAACGCGCCGAGTGCATAGACACACCACTGGAAAAAGGCGTATTGGGAAAGTGTCCGTGCCATGGCACGGGAAAGCTCGGGATCGCTTCGCCATGCGTCTATGGCAAACGGCTGATAGATATGGTCGAACAGCTCGCCTGTGAGGAGCGGGCTGTATCTGAAGGTTTCCGCAACGAGCTGCGTCGCAATCCAGTTCGCACCGATGTAAGCGACTGCCGCAATGGCGAGGCAGATTGCAACGAACCTCGGCTTGTCCTTGTCGTCGATGCTGTTCCATCCTTCCATGTACGGACTCCTTTAATAAGATGCCGCGCCGAAGGAAATCGGCTGCTTGACGTAGATTTGGAATGTGTGTCCCGGCTCAACGGTCACGGTAGGTTTTGCCGACGCAGCGCGGGAAATCATGCCCGATGCCGACTGAATGAGATTCGCCATAGCACCCTGCATGGCAATCTGTCCGCCAGTGTAGCTTGCTTGCCCTGCGGAATTGCCGGAAGCGATAGAACCGAGCGCAGCGATGGCACTCGATAAGAATCCTGCGCCCATGACGCGCATCGTATGTCGATTCACCTTGCCCGCGATGCCGTTGTAACCGCCGCCGTCAACCGCCGTCATGCTCGAACCTATGTCATAGGTATTGCCGTTGGGCAAGATGAGCGAGTTGAACGTCACGGAAACGCGCCCGTTCTCCGTGCCCGCATCAGAGTAAGTGCCAATGAGACGCGAACCTGCCGGGATAAGGAGATTGCTGTGCGTCAGGGAATCGTAAACGTCGGCACTCACCTGCGCTGTAACAGCGCCGGGCGTGTCCGTATTTATGCCGGAAAAGAGCATGGCAGGGATGAGTGTTCCTGCCTGCAGGACGTAGGGATTGCCGGATGTGTAGGACAGGTTCGCCGACTGCACAGTGTTGGCGTTGGGCGCAGAGGCTTCAGACAAAAGCGCTGTTCCTGCGCTGTCTTCCGCTGCAGCAGGCGCAGCGGGCGCACTCGCCGCAGTTGCGTTGCCTTGCCCGAGAGCGAAGGCGATTGCGGACTTGTAACGGCTTTCTCGCTCCTGCTCTTCTTTCTGTGCAGTGGAAGGCTGCGCATCTTTGCCGCCATTTTCCGATGCTGCAGGAATTGCCGGCGTAGGCACGGAAAGTGCCGGTCGCTGCGCTTGTTGGATAGCTCGCAAGGTTGCCTCGTTACTGTTCGGATTGCTTCCCATCGCAGGATTTATGCCGGACGCATTCGTTCCTGCCGTCTGAGCAGAAGCCGTTTTCGCCGCTTGATTTTTTGCGCCGTTCTTCTGATCAAGAGCACGAAGATCCTGATAGCTCATCTCGGCAGATGTACTGGTTTCCGCTCCCTTGCGGGACGGCTCTGTCGTTTCGCTTGCCTTTGAGGCAGGGCGCGGTTTCTTTGCCGTCTGCTCCGCATCATCGTTCGTCATCAGGTAGCCGCCGGCAAAGGCGAGGGCGAAAAACAGGAGAACGAAACCGATGAGCTTCTTGCGGATGCCGAAGACCTGCTTGTGCTTCCCGCTGTTCAGTCGGACATCGCCTGGGGACTCGTCTTGCGCGTCACCCGCAAACTCCTGCACTTCGCGATCTTTCTCGGCCTCCTCCTCGTCTGTCGTCCGACTGCCCCGCTTATTGCGCTTGAAATATGTCTGGAACGCTTTTAAATAATCGCCGATCTTTCCCATTTCAAAGTTCGCCATGCTCTCACCTCTTCTTTTCGATCGTCACCGTTTCGCGCTCCGACACGCGAAGCTGCGCTTTTTCAAACGTCGCTTCGATAATGTAATAGTTATCCTTCTGGCGATAGTTGACCAATGTCATGCCTTTTCTCCCCTGTTCTTGAATGAAGATGGGAACTTGCTGCTTGGGGAGCGTGGCATATTTCAGATAAACCCTCTGCCCATCGGAAAAGACGGCTTCTGGCTTGTATTCTTTGTTCTTTCCCGACACCTTGTAGTTGAAATCGAGATCTTCCACGCTCGTCACGCCGACGCGTCCCGTGCGCAGTGCATTATCCTGCTGCTTCTGCAGCAGCGCATCGGCATGATCTTCCGCGCCATACGTCCAGTAAACCATCGGATTGTACCAATTCGATGTGTTCAAGATGAGCTGATAGCTCCTCTTGTTAGTCGTGACGATGAGGTTCGTCGTCGAGGTTTCCACGATCGGCTTGATATAGAGATGTGCCGTGCCGTCGACCGTCGTCGTCGAGACAGACCAGCCCGCCGTATCGCCTCCGCCGACAAACTGGATCGCCTCGCCCTTTTTGAAGGCAAGATCGGTCAAGTAGCCGCGCCGGCAATAGATTTTATAGAGCTGCTCCGGTGCATAGGTGAACACCATCGTCGAATTGCCTTGGGAATTGATGGCATCCTGCGTGTAGCTCACGCGCTCGTTGCCCGGCGCAGGGTTGACGAGGGAATAGGAGGACGGCGCAGGAATCGCCTTATATTCGCGCTCCTGCTCCTGTTCGAGTTCATGCAAACGGTTTTCCAAACGATCGAGGATGTTCAGAATCTGCGTCTG
>CAJPRR010000164.1 GCA_905373085.1 uncultured Selenomonas sp. | reverse complement strand
GCGCAGAGGATTGCGAAGCGGCAGCCTGTCCGCCGCGCAGTTTTCGACAGTCGCCTGATACGCCTCATCCGAAAGCGGCTCTGTCGGCGCGTACCAGTCTTCGCGCTCGGGCGCGGCTTCTTCCATCCAGTGTCGGATCTGCCGCCTCGATACGGCACGCGGCAATTCCGCCAGAGAAACGAGACTCGGCTGATTCGCGTGCAGCTCCTCATTGAGACGCGCCACGTCCTCTGCCGTGCCAAGGAGGCGGTCGCCTGCCGCATCGCACCAAAAGTCTATATCATCATAGGGAGCGCCGAGCGCCACGCCGTAGTCGGGCGATGCATCTTCCGTCTGCGCCCGCACATCGTCCGCCAGCTCCGCCTTCGATGCAGACTGCACGGAAACTGCCGCCGCATCTGTCACGGACAACACCGCCGCGGCAGCCGTTCCCGCTTCCGCAGCCGTCAAATCCGCCCCGCCGAGAAACACGCCGGCCGCAGCCAAAAAGCACGCAGCATGCTTTCCGATATTTCTCAAAACTTTCATTTTCGCACACATACCTCTCAACGCTCCAAAATCACAGCGCCCGCTGCCTTTTCTTCGCGAAAGGAACGCGCCGCCCCTCCAAGCTGGCGGAAGGAAAGCAGGACGGCGGCCGCATCTGCCGCGGGAACGGCGAGCCATGCGCCGTCAAGGCCAAAGAAACGCGGCAGGAGCAGCAGGAACACCACGATGCCGACGAGATTGCGCACAAAGGACAGGATTGCCGACATCCTGCCGTCCGACAACGCCGTGAAAAAGGTCGAGGAGAAAAGGTTGAAACCACAGAGCAAAAAGCTCCACGAGAACAACCCGAAGCCGCCGAGAGCCAGCGCATAGGCACGTCCTCCATCCGGCAGAAACAGCGTCATCAGCGGTACGGCGAATATATTTGCCGCCGCAAAGGACAGAATTCCGAAGAGAAAGATAATGCCAAGCGACAGCCGCAGAAGGCGCAGAAGCTCGGCATATCCTTTCGCGCCGAATTGGTAGGAAAATACAGGTGCGACGCCATTGGCGAAACCCATGAGTATTGCCGTCAGAAGCATTTCCGCATAGAGGATGACACTGATCGCCGCGACGCCGTCCGCCCCCGCATAGGAGAATGTCACGAGATTAAAGAGATACGTCGTGATGCCGACGGAAAGCTGCGTGACCATCTCGGATGAGCCGTTGTAAAGCGCCTGGAAAAGCGGACGCACGGCGAAGGAAAACCGCGCGAACGCGAGCGTGCGGCTATAGCGCGAAAAGTAAACGAGACCCAAGAGCGCCGCGACGACATCCGAGATGCCCGTCGCCAGACCCGCACCGAAGAGACCCATGCCGAAGTGCGCGAGAAACACATAGTCAAGTCCGACATTAACAAGTCCCGCTGTCAACGATACGAGAAATCCCTGCACGGGGCGGCCGTCCGCGATATAAAAAGCGTTGAATATGATCATCAAAACGACAAATGGCGCGAAGAACATATTCGCCGAGAGATACGCGCGGCAGTCGGCATAAAGCTCGGGTGAAGCGCCGAGAAGCGCCAAAATAGGCTCCATGAAAAGGAACACCGTGCCTGCGAGCAATATGCCGAACGCTGCACCGACAACGGCGAGCAGCGTGAAGCGGCTTCTCGCCAATGCTACATCGCCCTCGCCCAGTGTCTTGGCGACGAGCGCCGAGCCGCCCGAAGAAAGCATGATGGAAAGCCCAAATACGAGATTCAGCGCAGGATAGACGATATTCGATGCAGCGAGCGCGAGGCTTCCCGCATAGCGTCCGATGAAGATGCCGTCCGTCACCGTATAGATGGAAATGACGAGCATCATGCCGATGGCGGGCGCAGCGAAGCGCAAAAGTCCACCGAGACTGAAATGCTTTGCCAATGCGTTCATGAGATTCTCCTTTTTTCACGTAAAGGTGCAGACCTATGTACAGCTTGACCTCCTGGACTTTTATGATAGACTATACAGTAAGTGTAATGTCAACCCTTGACGAAAGAGGATTTTCCCATGGCACGTCGACCAGCCTTTCATACAGGAGAATTTGCCAAGATCACGGGCGTCAACAAGCGCACGCTGCATTACTACGACAGCGAGGGCATCTTCCGCCCCGATTACATCGCCGAGAACGGCTACCGCAGCTATTCCTTCCGACAAATCTACCCCTTTCACCTCATCCGCACGATGCGCGGCATGGGGTTGGAACTGGGAGAAATCAAACGCTACATGGAGGAGCGCAGTCCGGAAAACCTCCGCTCGCTGTTGAAGAGTCAGGAAATATGGCTCGACGAAGAGATCAAGACGCTCACTCGAAAGCGCACCATCGTGCGCAAGCAAAGGGAACGACTCACAGCAACGACCGCTCTGCAGCTCGACGAAGTGCGCGAAGAGGATTGGCCGAAGGCGACCCTACTGCTCTCCGCTCCGACGCGCAGCTTCGAGGAGCACGGCAATCACGCCGCCGTGGAGAAGGTCATTGCCGAGCACCTGCGCTATGTCCTCACGCACGACATCTATGCGGGGCTGAGTTTCGGCGCGATGGTCGAGACGGGCGACTATATGACGCCGGGAAAGGAAAGCCTCATATGCCACTACTTCACGCCAACGGACGTGCCGCTTCGCCATCTGCCGCGGGAACTGCGCCACGAGCGTCCCGCCGGACGCTACCTCGTAACCTGCTTCGCGGGCAACTACATGAACACGGCGTCCGCCTACGCGCGTCTGCGTTCCTACATCGAGGAGCACGCTCTGACCCCTCGCGGCTTTTCCTACGAGGAAAGCCTCATCGACGAGATTTCTGCCGCCAATGAAGCCGATTACATCACGCGCATCGCCATTCGCATCGCAGAGGCGAATCCCGGCTGACCTTCACAAAATTCTCTTCCATGCCGAATCCCATATACAGCAAACAAGAAAAGGAGACGATTGCCATGTTCAGGGAAATGCGCCGCAAAAATCAACAGATGAGCGATGAAGAAGCCCGCGACATCCTCGCGGCAGCGACCTCGGGCGTGCTCGCGCTCGCGGGCGAAAACGGCTATCCCTACGCCGTGCCCATGAGCTTCGCCTACGACGAGGAAAAGGAACGCCTGCTCTTTCACACGGCACGCGTCGGCCACAAGATGACGGCGATTGAGCGATGTGACAAGGCGTCGTTCTGCATCATTGCCGAGGACAAGGTCGTGCCGCACCGCTTTTTGACGCAATACCGCAGCGTCATCGCCTTCGGCAGGCTGCGCGTCCTCAAGAGCGACGAAGAAAAACGAGAAACGGCGGAATTTCTCGGCGAAGCCTACTATCCCGGCCATCCCGAAGCCTGTGACGAGGAGATCAAAAAGCATTGGCCAGCCTTCAACATGGTCGAGCTGAAGATCGAACACTTGACGGGCAAGAAGGGGAGGGATCTCGTATAGAAAAAAGAAGGACTGCCCTGCACCATCCTCGGGATGATGCAGGGCAGTCCTTTCTCATCATAATAAGTGCCGCATCAAAGGGCTTTCGCAGGCGCAGCGGCCACGGGCGACGCCTCGAATTCCTCCATTTTCAGCGACGTACAGCCGCCCGCAATGACCTCTGCGTCATAGCCTGCTTGCTGAAGGAAACGCGCCGCCGTATAGGCGCGCTGCCCGACCTTGCAGAGCACCGCCCAGCGCAGCGAACGGTCAAGCTCCGAGAAGCGCTCACGCAGCTCGTCGAGCGGAATTTGCGCGTCAGCGGCGAAAGGCGCATGGGAAAGCTCGCTCGCCGTGCGCACGTCGAGCACGCGCACGCCCTCTTCCCGCGCCTCCTTAAGGCGATCTGCGGGCAGGAAGCGCACGAGGCCTGCGAGATCGTTTTCCGCCATGTAGCCCGCCATGTTCACGGGATCTTTTGCCGCGCCGAATGGCGGCGCGTAGGAAAGTTCCAGACTCGTCAGAAAATCCGTGTCCGCGCCCATGGCGATCACCGCCGCGAGCACGTCGATCCGCGCCTTCACGCCGCCCGCACCGACGATCTGGGCCCCGAGAATCTTGCCGACAGCCCCCTTCGTACGATAGAGGAGCTTCAGCGTCATCGTCTGTGCGCCCGGATAATAGCCGACATGCGCGAGCGGATGAAGCTTCACGACGCGGTAATCCTCGCCATAGGATAGCCCCTCGCGCTCAAGGGTGCGCTCGTTCTTGCCGACGGAAGCCGCCGCGAGGCCGAACACCTTGAGGATCGCCGTGCCGACGAATCCGTCATAGACGCGCCGCCTGCCCGCCATGTTGTCGGCAGCGATACGCCCCTGCCGGTTCGCGGGTCCCGCAAGCGGCAGA
The DNA here is from genome assembly GCA_905373085.1 of uncultured Selenomonas sp. Lineage (GTDB taxonomy): Bacteria > Bacillota > Negativicutes > Selenomonadales > Selenomonadaceae > Selenomonas. Next base: position 243 of record CAJPRR010000164.1, on the reverse strand, counting down.
GCGCCCGCCTTCTTCGTCTGGCGGTCGAGCGTCAGCACGGCGTCGCCCACGGCGTAGACCTCGGGCACGCTCGTCTCCATGCGCTCGTTTACGAGGATGTGGCCGCGCTCGCCGAGCGTGATGCCGCTCGCCTGCAAAAAGCCTGTGTCGGGACTCACGCCTATGGCGAGCACGACGAAGTCCGCCGCTACCTCGCGCCCTTTGATGCGGACATGGCGAAGATCGTGGAAAAAGAGCTGAACG
>CAJPRR010000163.1 GCA_905373085.1 uncultured Selenomonas sp. | reverse complement strand
GGGACGTTTTCGCATACGACCTATTTGCCAATCAGTTGCGCCCGTTGGGCTTGCTTCTTGGATAGGTCAGTAGCGGTCAACGTCAGCCGTTCGTCTGCGCCCTTTGGGCTTGACTTACGGGACGTTTTCGCATACGACTTGTTACCCGTTCAGCTTCACCCCTTCGGGGTTCGCTTTACGGACAAGTCAGTAAAAAGGGCTGAAGCCATCGGCTTCAGCCCTGAAAATTCTTGGTGACTCCTATGGGATTCGAACCCATGAACCCGCCGTGAGAGGGCGGTGTCTTAACCACTTGACGAAGGAGCCTCATGAACGTAGTCTATTATATTACATATCCTGCAGTTTGGCAAGGCTTTTTTTGAGGCGGTCGAGAGAATTTTTTTTGCCGAGCAGGAAGAGCACTTCCGTGAGTCCGCCCGGCGTGACTTTCTGTCCCGAGACGGCGATGCGAAGCGGCCACATGACAGCGCCCTTCTTTTCGCCGCGCTTTTCTACGAAGGCGTCGAGCGCCGCGTTGATGGCGTCGGGCGTCCACGGTTCGACGCTTTCGAGCATCGGCAGCGCTTCGGGAAGAAGCGCACGCGCCTTTTCGGGCGTAGTCTTGTTGCGCTTGTTCGTATAGCAGTCGAGGTCGTAGTCGGGCATCTCGCTGAGGAAGCGGATCTGCGGCTCGATCTCGCCGAAGCGGCTGAGGCGCGGGCGCAGGACTTCGGCGAGATAGTCCCACTTTTCGGCGAGTCCTGCCGGCAGGTCGCCGACGAAGGGACGCGCGAGCTTGGCGAAGGCGGCGGGAGCCATCGCCTTGAAGTATTCGCCGTTCATCCAGTCGAGCTTCTTGTAGTCGAAGATGGCGGGCGACTTGCTGATGCCGTCGAGGGAGAACGCTTGAATCAGCTCTTCCATCGTGAAGATTTCCTGATTCGTGTCCTTGGGCGACCAGCCGAGGAGCGCGACGTAGTTCGTGACGGCTTCGGCGAGGTAGCCCGCGGCGAGAAGCTGTCCGAAGCTCGCAGCGCCGTGGCGCTTTGAGAGCTTCGACACCGTGCCGTCCTCGCTCTTTCCCATGACGGGCGGCAGGTGGATGAACTCGGGCAGCTGCCAGCCGAAGGATTCGTAGAGCAGCACGTGCTTGGGCGTCGAGGTGATGTACTCGTTGCCGCGGATGACGTGCGTGATTTCCATGAGATGATCGTCGACGACGTTGGCGAAGTTGTATGTCGGCATGCCGTCGCTCTTCAAGAGGATCTGGTCTTCGAGCTCGCTGTTCTCGATTGTGATGCTGCCGAGGATCAGATCGCGGTACGTCGTCGAGCCGACAAGAGGCATCTTCTGGCGGATGACGTAGGGCGTGCCCGCCGCGAGCTGGCGCTCGATCTCCTCGGGCGCGAGATCGCGGCAGTGGCGGTCATAGCCGCCGAACTTCTCGGCTTCCGTCTCGTGCGCGTGATCCTTCGCGGCGCAGAAGCAGCGATAGGCATGGCCGCCGGCGACGAGCTTTTCGGCGTATTCCTTGTAGATTGCCTTGCGCTCGCTCTGCACATAGGGGCCGAAGGCGCCGCCCTTTTCGGGACTCTCGTCGGCAACGATGTGCGCGGCGGCAAGGCTCTCGTTGATGACCTCGCGTGCGCCTTCGACGAAGCGCTCCTGATCCGTGTCCTCGATGCGCAGGATGAAGTCGCCGCCCCGGGACTTCGCGAAGAGATAGCCGTAAAGCGCCGTGCGCAGGTTGCCGATGTGCATGTAGCCCGTGGGACTGGGCGCGAAGCGCGTGCGTATATGATTGCTCAAGATGATTCCTCCCGATGCTCTTTTTGTATATATCTTAGTTTCTTGTTGTAGTATATCAGCAATGCGGACGATGTGCAAACCGCATACGGGGGTGAGAGAGTTCTAACTCGCATTTCCGAGGAGTCATGCTATAATGGACATATCCATAGAGAGGAAACACGCCGAGGGAAAATTTTCTATTTAGGAAAGAAAAGGAGAGATCGAGATGAACAAGATGAAATCCTTCTTATTTGCACTCGCCGCAGGACTCTTCCTGTGCGCGCCGCATGCGGCTGAGGCGGCGGCAGCTCAGACTTCCGAGCCGCCCGTCCTCATGGTCGACGGCACGGGCAGGGCGGAGGCTGCGCCCGACTGCGCGACGATCTCGGTCGGCGTTGTCACGCAGGCGGCGGACGCGAAGACAGCGCAGGAGGAGAACGCGAGGAAGGCGCAGGCGGTGCAGCGGGCGCTCGTCGCGGCCGGCATCCCTGAGGCGAACATTCAGACGCGCGGCTACTATTTCCAGCCGCTTTATGAGCGCGAGGCGCATGAGAATGAGGTCACGGGCTATCGCGCGGAGAACAATGTGACGGTGCGCGTCGACGATCTCGCCGATGTCAGCCGCGTCATCGACCTCGCGCTCAAGAGCGGCGCGAACAGCATATCCTCATTGGATTTCGGGGTGAAGAATGAGGACAAGGTTCGCAAGATTGCCTTGACTGCCGCCGTCAATGACGCACGCAGGAAGGCGGACGAGCTTGCCGCCGCTCTGGGCAGGCGCGTCGTCGGGCTGAAGTCCGTCTCGGAGAGCACGTACCCGTTTGCCGAGCGCGGCGCAGGCACGAAGATGCTCATGGCCGCCGATGCGGTTCCGACGCCGATCGCGCCGGGCATGTTGGAGATGAGCGCCGAAGTGCATATTGAGTATTACCTGAGCGAGTGAGGCCAGGCAAAGGGAGCCCGGCAGGAGACGAGAAAGGCATAAGAGAAGGAGGGGCGTGCGTCCCCTCTTTTTTATGCCTTTGTTATTAGGACTTAAAACCCATTAAGCCTCTAAGAGATTTTGTCTGCCTAGGAAAAATATCCAATAGAAAATTTGGGACTATAAGTCTTAAAAATATAAAATGCGAGAACTTTCCCTTGCGAATCTGCGAACTTTATGCTATATTGTATAATCAATAGAGACAAAGACCTAATGGCGCTAGTAAAATACCGTAAAATTTTCCCAAATGCGCCAAGGACTTTCATGAAAATAACTAAAACATAATTATTATTAAAAAGGAAATGTAAGGAGAAAATAGTCTGATATGATGGCGATGAAAAAAAGGTCTTTGTTCCGAACGAATGGCGTATGCGCGGGCATCCTCGCCGCCGCCCTCCTCGCAATCCCGGCAGAGACGGGATTCGCTGCAGAGGCTGTACCGAGCTGGGTCTATGAAGCGGTCGCACAGCTCGATGCGCAGGGCTACATCGATCTTGCGGGCAAGATGCCGCAGGAGTGCTCGCGTGAGGAGCTTTCCCGTATCGTGGCGCAGGGGCTGCACGAGATCGACCGCATCCAGCAGGGCACGCTCGCGGACGAGTATGGACGCCTTTCGAGCCTCGCTATGCGCGACGAGGTGCATGTCAAGCTCTACCGTGAGCAGGAACGCTTGACGAAGAGGGCGCTCGCCGACGCCGAGGCGGCGGCAAAACGCGCGGAGGAGCGTCTCGTGCGCGAGTCGCTGCGCGGCACGAACCGCTTGGAGGTCATGCAGCCGCTGCAGGAAAAGGCCTCGGAGGCGCGTCTTCGTCTGCAGTTCGCGGCGCGTGACTACGCGCTTGCCACGATGCGGCGCGAGAAGCGCGAGCTTGCTTTGGCGAAAGTTTCGGAGCGCAGACAGGAAGTCTTCTCGCGCATGACGCCGGGAGAAGGCGCGGTGCAGGTGGGCGCTGCTGCAAGCACGTCCGCCGCGCCCGTAGCTGCTGCCGTCTCTGCTGCGCCTGCCGCTCTCCCCGCCGGCGCGGACGGCACGTATTCTTCCGGCGAGCCGCTCGTTGAGCCGGGCGTCATGGACGCGGCGATGCGTCTTCGGGCGGCCTTCGCTGAAGATCTCGCTCTCATGGGCTATGCGGACGAGGAAAATGCCGAGCAGCAGCTCTATTCGTCGGAGCTCCTGCCCGAGAAGCCCGAGCCGAGACTCAAGGTCGACGCCGAGGTGCGTGCCGACGTTTCGCGCTCGGGCGGCATCGAGCGCGGTGACAGCCGTGCGCGGCTGCGCCTTCGCATCTTCCCTGATTACGACATCGACGGCAACTGGCATGCGGCGGGCATGATCGAGTACGAAAAGTACTTGAACGGCGGCACGGGCGACGGCAAGCTTCGCCTTGACCGCTACTATCTGACGGGCAGGAGCGGCGTCTTTGACACGACCGTCGGCGTCTTCAGCGCAGAGTTTGCCGAGGGCAACATCTACGACAGCAAGTTCCGCGGCGTGCGGCTTTCGGTCGGCAATCCTGTCCGTTATACGCTGCACCATGGCAAGATCGAGCGGGCGCACGAGGTGACGGCGCTTTCGGCGAGCTACGATACGCCTTTCTACGGCGTTGACGCCGGCATGTACCGCTTCGACAAGATCAATGGCGCGGCGCGCAACATCTACATGGGGAACTTCCGCGCACCTCTGGGAGATTTCGACTTCGGCGTGATGCTTCTCCATGGCACGGACCGCAGGGCGGGCAACGGCACGGGCTATGTGCTGACGCTCGCGAAGAACGGCGTCGGCTGGCGTCCCGGCTCGCTCTCGTACTGGCTCAAGTACTATCGACAGCCGAGCGCCACCTACGTCAGCCATACGATGAACGGCATGGCGGATTACATGAGTTACGACGCGACGG
>CAJPRR010000162.1 GCA_905373085.1 uncultured Selenomonas sp. | reverse complement strand
TGAAAACAGCGAGAACGCAATGCCGATGACGCCGAACGGCAAAACGAGGCGGTCAAAAACGAGGCCGTGCCGCCAGTCGAGCAGGGAGATGCGCCAGAGAAATGCGAAGAAAAGCCAGCGCTGGAAGAACACCATGCCGAAACCGTCCATGCGCCAGAGAAACAACGCCGCACAGAGCGTCCCGCCGACAAATGCCGCCTCGCCGCAAAAGGGCAGCGGCTTCACGCGCTGAAAACCGTGCATCGTCAAGTGCCCGACGCTTCTTTCTTTTCCGCCCTGCCGAAATCCTGTACGCGGTGCTTGTCCAATGTCGCCTGCGTCTCACCGTCCGAGCCTTTCGTCAGCGCGTAGCTTGTGCCGGCTTTTTCCGGCGGTTGTCCATCGCGCAGAAAGTAGCTTCCCGACGGCGGTTTCAGCGCATCGAGATTGACGATGTAATCCTTCAGTTGGTCAAGCTCCGTCGGATCGACGCCCTTTTCCGCACGATAAAGTCCTACCGCCGTGTTGAGTGTGCTGAGGTCGGCCTGAATCTTCGACGTGTTCGCGAGCGTCATCGACTGCGAGAATTTCGGCACGGCGACGGCGGCAAGCACGCCGATGATGCAGATGACGAGGAGCATTTCAAGGAGCGTGAAGCCCTCCTCGCCTAAGGGGCAGCGCCTCTTTCGTCCGCTCCTGCATCGGCTCTCGTCCCGCGCCTCGAATGCGCCGGCCATCGCCCCCTGCCGCCCATTTTCCTTCTGCCACATTTTCTTTTTGAACAGCATACAGCCGTACATACGACATCCCTCCCATCTCAGAATCTTCAACCGTCATACGACGCAATCCTTTTCAATAGCCGTAAGAGCCAATCATCTCCAACAATGGCAGAGCGACCGCAAGGACGACCGTTCCGACGATCGCTCCCAGAAAGAGCACAAGCAGAGGCTCCAACATCGCCTCCATGCGCTCGGCGCGCATCTCGCCCGCAAAACGGCAGAAATCCGCCGCCTTTTCGAGCATCGCCGCAAGCTCGCCCGTATGCTCGCCCGCACGCACAAGCTCCCAGACGAGCGGCGGCACGACGCTGCCCGCCAAGGCTGCGGCCAGCGTGCCGCCGCGCTCGACCTCGCGCCTCGCCCTCGAAAAGAGCGCGGCGAGGAAGCGGTTCTGCACGACGCCTTCGGAAGCGGCAAGCGCCTCGTGCAGCGCACTGCCGCTCTCCATGAGGACGGCGAGCGTGTCGAAGAGCGTCATAAGCTCCAAGTCGAGACGCAGCCTGCCGAAAAGCGGCAGGCGCAAAAGAAGGCGGTCAGCGAGGAAATGCAGCCGTCTCTCGCGATAGAGAAGCCGAAACGCCAAGGGCAGAAGGAAAAGAGCCGCAAGGACTGCGCCGCCGTGCCGCTCGAAGAGACTGCCAATTCCGAGCACGAGGCGCGTCGGCAGGGGCAGCTCCACGGCAAGACCGTCGAGCATGTGGACGAAGTTCGGCAGCACGAAAATGAAGATGAACGTCACGGCGAACACCGCCGCCAATGCGAGCAGCGCAGGATAAACGAGCGCTGTCTGCAATTTCTCCCGCACGCGCCAGCTCTTTTCCTCCTTGTCGGCGAGACGCTTCAACAGAGGCTCCAAACTGCCGCCCGCCTCCCCCGCACGGACGAGGGAGGAAATCGTCGGCGGGAACACCTCGCCGTGCTGCGCCATCACCTCGGCGAGCGTCGAGCCATGCGCCATGCGCCGCGCCATATCCGAAAGCATCGCCCGCCTCTTTTGCGGCGCATCCGCCGCGAGGAGCTGCAGGCTCTCGTTCGCGGCAAGTCCCGCCGCAAGCATCAGCGCCAACTCGCGGCAGAACACCATCGCGTACTTGCGATCTGCTGCGCGGCGGCGGGCAAGATGCAGCACGGACTTTCGCCGCAGAGCCACGGCGAAGAGCCCGTGCGCCTGAATGAGCCGCGCCGCCTCCGTGCGCGTGGCGGCTTCCACCTCGCCTTGCCGCAAGTCTCCCGCCTCCGTGCGTGCCGTATAAGAAAAGGACGCCAAATCGCCGCCTCCCTTCGCGCAAGTCCCCTGTACTAGCGCCCCTCGCCAAAGGCGTCGCCGTCGGCAAGCGCCGCCTCTGCCGCTTCGCGCGTAATCTTCCGCATGCGAAGCAGTCCCTCGACGGACTGCGCCATCGTCTGCATGCCCTGCGCCCCGCCCGAGAGGACAGCTCCTCGGAGCTGCGCGACCCTGCCCGTGCGGATGAGGTTTCGCACGGCGGGCACGGCGACGAGCGCTTCCGCCGCCAGCACACGCCCACCGCCCGCCTGCGGCAGAAGCCGCTGTGAGAAAATGGCGCGAAGCACGAGCGCGAGCTGATGGCGCATCTGCTGCTCCTCACCCGCGAACATTCCCTCGATGCGAAGGACCGCCTCCGCCGCATCCCTCGTGTGAAGCGTCGCCAGAACGAGGCAGCCCGACTCCGCCGCCTGCAGCGCGATGCGCACCGTTTCGCGCTCGCGCATCTCTCCGATAAGGATCACGTCGGGATCTTCTCGCAGCGCATCCCGAAGCCCCGCCAGAAACGACGGAAAATCCCTGCCGAGCGTGCGTTGGCTGATGAAGCAGCGTTTCGGCACGAAAGCGTACTCGACGGGATCTTCCAGCGTGATAATGTGCGCGGCGCGACTTTTGTTCATCTCCTCGATAAATGCCGCAAGCGTCGTCGACTTGCCCGCTCCCGTGCGCCCGCCGACGAGAATCAGCCCGTCCTGCGCCCTAAGAAGCGAAAAAAGCACGGGCGGCACGCCGAGGCTCGAAAGCGCCGGAATCTCTCGCGGCAGGAGGCGCACGGCAATCGCCCAAGAACCGCTCATGCCGTACACATGCGCACGACAGTGCCTCTCTTCGAGCGCGAGGGAAAGATCCAGACTCTTCTCCTGCCGCAGACGCTCATGCTCCGCCTCGGTCAGAATAGACGCGAGAAAATCCTGCAGATCCGTCTGCGTCAAAGAATCCTCCGATAGCGGCATCATCTCGCCGTCGAGCCGCAGAAACGCGCGCTGCCCTCCTGCAAGATGCACGTCCGACGCCCCTCGCGCAAAGCCTTCGGCGAAGATGTCCGCCATCCTAGATGTCGCCATCGTCAACCCCTCCGCAATCCCCTCTCGCCGCTCCCGAAAAAGTTCCGGAAAAATCCGCTGCGTCCGCCTCGCCGTAGAGCACGCGCACCACCTCCGAAAGCGTCGTCCGGCCTTGCAGCGCCTTTTCTATGCCGTCCTCCGCCAGCGTCCTCATCCCCTGCCGCCCGGCAAGCTCGCGCATCTCCTCAAGCCCCGCTCTATGCACGATCGCCTGCTGCAGAGCCGCATCGACGACGAGCAGTTCCTGCAGCGCGAGCCGCCCCGAAAAGCCCGTGCCGCCGCAAGCCGCGCAGCCTGTCGCTCGCCACAGCCGTCCGGTCAGCGACGCCCCCTCGGCCCATGCGGGAAGCGCCTCCTCGGACGGCTCGCTGCAGCGCGGACACAAGCGGCGCACGAGGCGCTGCGCGACGACGCCCGTCAAAGCCGCCGCGAGAAGATACGCGGGCACGCCCATGTCAAGCAGACGAAAGACCGCGCCGAGCGCGTCCTTCGTATGCAGCGTCGAAAAGAGCAGATGACCCGTCAGCGCGGCACGCACCGCCATCTCCGCCGTCTCCGCATCGCGGATCTCGCCGAGCACGATCTCGTCGATGTCCGAGCGCAGCATGGCGCGAAGACCTGCGGCATACGTCATGCCCGTCTTCTTGTTCACCTGAATCTGATTGACGCCCTCGATGCGGTACTCGGGCGGATCTTCGATCGTCATGATATTGCGTTCGGGCGTATTGATCTCCGAGAGAGCCGCATAGAGCGTCGTCGTCTTGCCCGAATTGACCGGCCCCGTGATCAGAACCATGCCGCCGGGCTGATGGCACAAGCGGCGGAAAATCATCTCATTCTGCACGGAAAATCCGAGATTCCCGACGGAAAGAAGCGCGTGCGAGCGGTTCAGGATGCGAAGAACCGCCTTCTCCCCCGCGAGGAGCGGCAAGGTCGCCAGACGAAGATCGACGGCTTCGCCGCCCTCAGGCGGCACGTACGATATGCGCCCGTCCTGCGCCACGCGGCGCTCCACGCTTTCAAGATGTGCCATGACCTTCAATCGCGCAAGCAAAAACGCATGCACCTCCCGGGGGATCGGTGCATGCGTTTCCAATAAACTTCCATCAACACGGTAACGGATGCGGACGGCGCCCTCGAAAGGCTCTATGTGGATATCGCTCGCCCGTAGGCGCAGAGCCTCCGCGATCATGCGATCGACAAACTCCACGACGGGCACGCGTCCCGGCTCTCCCTGCCTCGGCAGAGCACGGCTCGCACTTCCCGTGCGCACGCTCTGTACGAGGCGATGGATCAGCCTCTGATACGAATCCTCTTCTGTCCTCTGCATCTTCGAGCCTCCAAAAGACTGCGGAATCACGGATAAATTCGGTCACCCGTCTTCACACATCCGGGCGACTTCATTGATCCGCGCTTCCTTATCCATGAACATCTTGCTTCGGCTTTCGTGCTGACTTTCTTTATGCCTTTGTTGATTTATTACAGCTTGTTTCTTCTCGCTTTATTGATTTCCTGCCTTTTCTTTCGCCGCTTTGTCATTTCGTTTCTGCTTC
>CAJPRR010000161.1 GCA_905373085.1 uncultured Selenomonas sp. | reverse complement strand
TCAGTCTCTTCCCGACAGCATTCGCAGCAAATCGAGAATCTCGACGTAGAGCCAGATGAGCGTCACGAGCAGCGAGAAGGCGCAGTACCATTCGTAGTTTTTCGGCAGACCTTCCTGCACGCTGCGGTTGATGAGCTCATAGTCCATGAAGAGGCACAGCGTCGCGACGCCGATGATGACGAGTTCGATGGCGATGGCGACGATGCCGCCGTCGTGCAGCATGGGGAAGTGGATGCCGAAGAAGCCGAGCGCCATTTCCGCAATGTACGTGAGGACGACGCCCGTCAGAGCGATCATCGTGATGCGCATGAACTTCGAGTTGACCGTCACGAGGCCGCGCGCGTAGACGAGTCCGGCGGCGATGGCGATGCCGAAGGTCAGCATGACGGCGTTGATGAGTATGCTCGGCGAGATGAACGCGACCGTCACGGACAGGCACGCGAGGCACATGCCCTCAAGGATGGCGTAGAGCGGCGCGAGAAGACTCGCCGTGCTTGGCTTGAAGGAAACGATCAAGGCCGTGACAAGCCCCATGACGGCGGTGACCATCGTCGTCGTCGGCGTTGCATAGCCCGTGAGCCAAGTGATGACGGCGGAAGCCGCGACGATGAGGACAAGCCCCGTGCTCTTTATGGCAATGCCGCTGTAGCTCGCGGATTCGCCCGAGAAGACGGCGTCCGTCGCTCTGCTCACTTTGGATAACATGGGATTGTTCAAGAGATCAGCTCCTTTGCTGTATATTGATAGGTCAAGGTGCAGGCAAGCTGCAGCTTTCTTCTATTATAAAGGGCGGAAGATGTTTTGTCTAGGAATCATGGGGAAAAGATAATGCCGCGTTCGCCCGATCATCGACTGCATTTCTCATGAAATATGCAGGAACAGTGCACAAAGGGCGGCGAAAGAGGGCGAAAGAGGGCGCGTGAATCCTATTGACAAATCCGAATAGATAAACTAAAATAGCGAAAATATACATCATGCGGTGCATGGAAAAATGCTTTCATGCGCTGAATATGAGCGGTCTGCCTGTCGGCTGCGGTGATGGAAAGGAGCATAGCGAACGGGAAAAGGCGTATGCCTTAGCGCTAGATCTTGCGGGAATCGCAAGGAGACGAGGAAGAGGTTGTCGAACATTCAGCGGATGCCTCTCGGCTGCATCGGTCGTAAAAAGCTGCAAAGCCCCTTGGTGACGAGGGGGACAAGGCAGTTCATAAGATGGGCAGGAATAGAAATGAATATGGAATGGCAGGCGTTTTGTCTGCCGGAAACTTAGGAGGTTTTTGCCTATGTGTGGAATCGTTGGTTATGTCGGCAAGCGCCAGGCGACGCCGTTCCTCATCGAGGGGCTGACGAAGCTTGAGTATCGCGGCTATGATTCGGCGGGCATCGCCGTCTTGAATGACGCGAAGATCCGTGTGGAAAAATGCGTGGGTCGCCTCGCCGAGTTGGAAAAGATCATCGAAGGAAACGAACCGGCAGGTCAGATCGGCATCGGTCATACACGTTGGGCGACGCACGGCCGTCCGTCGGACAGCAACGCGCATCCGCATACGGACTGCAAGGGCAATTTCGCCGTCGTGCACAACGGCATCATTGAAAACTATATGTCGCTGAAGGAAGACTTGCTCAAGAAGGGACATTCCTTCAAGTCGGAGACGGATACGGAAGTCGTCGCGCATCTGTTGGAAGAGGTCTACAACGGCGACTTCGAGGCCTCGGTGCGCGAGGTTCTTTCGCGTATCGAAGGCTCTTACGCTCTCGTATTCCTGTCGCGCGAGCATCCTGACCGCCTGATCTGCACGAAGCAGGACAACCCGCTTGTCATCGGCCTCGGCGAGGGGGAGAACTTCATTGCGTCCGACATTCCCGCAATCATCGCACGTACGCGGCGCACCTACATCATGGGCGACGGCGAGATGGCAGTCGTCAAGGCGGATGGCGTGCACATCACGAACCGCCGCGGCGAGATCGTGACGAAGAAGGTCTTCGAGGTCAACTGGAACGCTGAGGCGGCGGAAAAGGGCGGCTACGAGCATTTCATGCTCAAGGAGATCCACGAGCAGCCGAAGGCCGTGCGCGACACGATGTCGCCGCGCATCGCCAAGGACGGCAAGAGCGTCGTCATGGATGAGCTGCATTGGGACAAGAAGCTTCTCGACTCGTTCAACAAGGTCTACATCGTCGCCTGCGGCACGGCGTACCATGCAGGGCTTGTTGGCAAGTACTACATCGAGAAGCTCGCGCGAATCCCCGTCGAGGTCGACGTCGCGTCCGAGTTCCGCTATCGCTCGCCGATCATTGACGAGAACACCCTGATGATCGTCGTCAGCCAGTCGGGCGAGACGAGCGATACGCTCGCCGCCTTGAAGGAAGCCAAGCGTCTCGGCGCGAAGAGCCTCGCCGTCACGAACGTCGTCGGCTCGTCCATCGCACGCGAGGCGGCGCAGGTGCTTTACACTTGGGCGGGTCCTGAGATCGCCGTCGCCTCGACGAAGGCGTACACGACGCAGCTCATCTTGATGTTCATGCTCGCCGTCTACATGGCTGACCTCAAGGGAACGCTCTCGAAGGAGCGCAGCGAGGCTTTGATCGAGGGACTTAGGAAGATTCCCGCGCAGATCAGCGAGACGCTGAGCGACGTTGAGCCGATCAAGACATTTGCGAAGCAGTACGGCTTCAACGAGGACGTTTTCTTCATCGGACGCGGACTCGACTACCATGTGGCGCTTGAAGGCTCGCTGAAGCTCAAGGAGATTTCCTATATTCACGCCGAGGCTTATGCGGCGGGCGAGCTTAAGCACGGTACGCTCGCGCTCATCGTCGAGGGCGTTCCCGTCATTGCGCTCGCGACGCAGAAGAGCGTTTACGAAAAGATGCTGTCGAACATCAAGGAAGTCAAGGCGCGTGACGCCGTTGTCATCGGCATCGCCGCCGAGGGTGATGCACAGCTTGAAAAATACGTCGATCACGTCATTCGTGTGCCCGAGACGGACGAGCTTCTGATTCCTCTGTTGACGGTCGTGCCGCTGCAGCTGCTCGCCTACTTCGCGGCAATCACGCGCGGCTGTGACGTGGACAAGCCGCGCAACCTCGCGAAGTCCGTCACCGTCGAATGATGCTAGAAGAAATGAGGGGTTAAAATGGCATATTATTTCACAGAGCCGTCGCATACCTTTGGTGAATACTTGCTCGTGCCCGGGTACTCCTCGGAAGAGTGCGTGCCGGCGAACGTCTCGCTTCAGACGCCGCTCGTGAAGTTCCGCCGCGGCGAAGAGCCGAAGATCAAGATGAACATCCCGATGACCTCGGCGATCATGCAGGCGGTGTCGAACGACACGATGGCGATCGCCCTCGCGCGAGAGGGCGGCGTGTCCTTTATCTACGGTTCGCAGACGCCCGAACAGGAAGCGGCGATGATCTCGCGCGTCAAGAACTACAAGTCGGGCTTCGTGAGCAGCGATTCGAACATCAAGCCGACGACGACGCTCGGCGAAGTCTTGGCGCTCAAGGAGGAGACGGGGCATTCGACGATGGCGGTCACGGAGGACGGCACGCCGAACGGCAAGCTCGTCGGCATCGTCACGAGCCGCGACTACCGCGTGACGCGCATGAGTTTCGACACGCCCGTCAAGGACTTCATGACGCCGTTCGAGCGCTTGATTTATGCGGATGCGAATCTTACGCTGCCGCAGGCGAACGATTTGATTTGGGAGCACAAGCTCAACATGCTGCCGCTCATTGACGAGAATCAGCGTCTGCGCTACATGGTTTTCCGCAAGGACTACACGGACAACAAGGAGAATGAGCTTGAGCTGATCGACGAGCGCAAGCGCTACATCGTCGGCGCGGGCATCAACACGCGCGACTATGCCGAGCGCGTGCCAGCGCTCCTTGAGGCGGGCGCGGACGTCCTTTGCATCGACTCCTCCGAGGGCTATTCGGAGTGGCAGAAGAAGACGCTTGCGTACATCCACAAGGAATTCGGCGAGGATGTCAAGGTCGGTGCAGGAAACGTCGTCGACGGCGAAGGCTTCCGCTTCCTCGCGGATGCGGGCGCGGACTTCGTCAAGGTCGGCATCGGCGGCGGCTCGATCTGCATCACGCGCGAGACGAAGGGCATCGGCCGCGGTCAGGCGACGGCGGTCATCGACGTCTGCCGCGCACGTGACGAATATTTCAAGGAAAAGGGCGTCTACATCCCCGTCTGCTCGGACGGCGGCATCGTGCACGACTACCACATGACGCTTGCCTTGGCGATGGGCGCAGACTTCATGATGCTCGGCCGCTACTTCTCGCGCTTTGACGAGAGCCCGACGGACAAGGTCAAGGTCAACGGCACCTACTACAAGGAATATTGGGGCGAAGGATCGAACCGTGCGCGCAACTGGCAGCGCTACGACCTCGGCGGCGACCGCAAGCTGTCGTTTGAAGAGGGCGTCGACTCCTACGTTCCCTATGCCGGTTCCCTGCGCGACAACATCCACATCTCGCTGAGTAAGATCCGCTCGACGATGTGCAACTGCGGTGCGCTCAACCTCAGTGAGCTGCGCGACAAAGCGAAAATCACGCTCGTATCCTCGACGAGCATCGTCGAGGGCGGTTCGCACGACGTCATCTTGAAGGACAAGTTTGGACGCGACTGATTTTTTGCGATAAACAGCATAG